>CAYWGN010000108.1:0-15582 GCA_964457495.1 uncultured Desulfobacula sp. | reverse complement strand
TATTATTGTTGAAGAATCTATTCATGATGCTGTTGTAAAAAAATCATCTTCTGCTGAAAAGTGTGAACCAGAGCTAAAAGATAAAAAATGCGCAATAAAGATATAAAAAACAATGCTTTACGCCTCAAAACCAATATGATATAATTTTGTTGGTGAAATTCAATGGAAGGAGGTGATGAGTAAAGGAGTATTTTATGAAAATGCAACAGGATAGTTCGATATTTTCAAAACGAAAAACTGGATGCAATAAAAACCAGTTTGGCTCTGTAAGAAAGATTAATGGGAAAGTGTATATCGACTTTATGTATTTAGAGGAGAGGGTTAGAGAGTCATCAAATCTTCCATGGAATAAAAACAATGAAAAAGAGGTAAGACGATTGCTAAATAAAATTGAAGAGGCAATATTATCAGGGACATTCCGTTTTGCTGAAGTTTTTCCATTGAGCAAGAAAAAGGATTTTTATACAGAGAAAGAATCTCGTCTCTATGGTGTAAAAAAGATACCAGATACGGTGCTTATTGGTGACTACATTTGGTATTGGTACGGTCTATTAAGAGATTCTGGGCGGGTTAAAGGAAGGACTCTTTTAGGCTATAAAAGCCAACTTAGGTCCTATATTCATCCTTTTTTTGAGAAAATAACTTTTGCGGAATTAAACACAGTGCTATTTGATAAGTTTATTTCCTGGGCAAAAAAACAGAAACTTAGGAATAAATCTATTAGCAATACCACCATGAATAAGATCTTTATTCCCTTAAGAATGATCTGTAAAGAAGCGTCTATTGAGTACGGCTGGGGAAGTAACTATAATCCGTTCTATGGTTTCAAAAAATTACCAGAGAATGATCCGTATGAAAACTTGCTTCCCCTTTCAATTCAAGAACAGCAATTAATTGTTGAGAACCTTGATAACCATTGGAAACCATACTTTGAAATAGCATTTCGGCTCGGACTTAGACAAGGCGAACAGATAGCTTTGAGACCAGGTGATTTTGACTGGAATAAGGGCCTTCTTCATATAAGAAGGGCCATTACCAGGGATGAAAAAGGAGAGAAAGCAGTTGGTGATACTAAGAATAGATATAGCCGTCGAACCATAAAACTGATTCCCACAATGTTGGATGCCATTTCAAAACAGAAAGAGATTTATGATGGATTTAATGGACAGTATTTTTTCTGTTCCCAAACCGGAGATCTTATTGATGTAAGCCATCTTATGAAATGTGTTTGGAGACCTGCCTTGGAAAAAGCCAAGATCAAATACAGGGATATGAGACAAACGAGACATAGTTTTGCCACAAATGCATTAAGTTGTGGAGAAAATCCCCTTTGGATATCCAAAATCCTTGGTCATCGTAACACCGACATGGTCATCAGAGTGTACAGTAAATACATTGAAAACATAAATGGTTTTGCTGATGGGAAAAAACTCGATGAAATTTATAATGAGATATAGGTAACAAACAGTGAAGAAGGGTAGCAACAAATTTTGGCAAAATTTTGGCAAAAATCCTGTATCAAACAAAAAAAGCTCTCAACAAAAACGCTGAAAGCCTTGGTATTAGTGGTACGCCTGGCAGGATTCGAACCTGCGACCTACGGATTAGAAGTCCGTTGCTCTATCCAGCTGAGCTACAGGCGCAAACAAAGCAATTTTTTATCAAATTTATCCACAATTGTCCATAAAAAAATGGTTGATTATTTTTTTTGTGCAAAATATATTGCTTTTCTCGATCCTATGATAATGGTATACTATTTTTTTATCAAAATTATCTTAAGGTATATTTAATGGCAAACACGACGGAACTGGAGAAACAAAACGAAAAAAGGCTGACCAAAAAAGATTTTTTGATTCCTGTAAAAAAAGCAAAAATTTCAAGTTCAAAAGCACTTGTAAAATCAGACCCCATTCAAAGCTATCTTAATGAAATAAGCCGGTACAAGCTTTTGACAAGAGACCAGGAAATTGAACTTGGAACACGCATTCAGGAAGAAGGAGACCAGGAAGCAGCCTATATCATGACCACTTCAAATCTGCGCCTGGTCGTTAAAATTGCCCTTGAATTCCATAGAATCTGGGTGCAGAACCTTTCGGATTTAATCCAGGAAGGGAATATTGGACTTGTGAAGGCAGTCAAAAAATTCAACCCCTATAAAAATGTCAAATTCTCATATTATGCATCCTTCTGGATAAAAGCCTATATTCTTAAATTTATCATGGATAATTGGCGAATGGTAAAGATTGGAACAACCCAGGGGCAGCGCAAATTGTTTTTCAGGCTGAAAAAAGAAAAACAAAGACTGATTGAACAGGGCTTTGATCCAAAGCCCAAACTATTGTCAGAGCAGCTCGGAGTATCTGAAAAAGAAGTGGTTGACATGGATCAGAGATTGGCCAACTGGGACTTAAGTCTTGATGAACCATTAAAAAACGACTCAAATACAGAAAGAATTGAATTTATAAATGTTGAAACTGATTCAACTGAAGATCGGATGGCCAAAAAAGAGATTGAAAGTATCCTGCATAGAAAAGTTAATAAATTTAAAAAAACTCTTAATGCAAGAGAATTAAATATCTTTGACAGAAGAATTTTCTCTGACAGTCCTCAAACACTTCAAGAAATAGGTGAAGCATACTCGATATCCCGCGAAAGGGTAAGACAGATTGAAAATAATATTTTAAAAAAAATGAAAGCCTACTTCAAAAAAGACATGCCTGATTTTGATATGTACGATCACAGCCAGTGAATTGCAATTTATTTTTATAGTAAGGTAAAGCAGATTATGAAAAAAAGTCTTGTTTATGTTCTTCTTATTTTTATCTTAAGTTTTTTTATAGCCGGCTGCACAGAGCTTAAACAGAATAAAAAACTTTCTGACTCTCAAATTATTCAAAACGAAAACAAGAAAGAAGAACATAATCTTTCTGCAAATTATTATTATCTTGAATCCCGGATTCACATTAAAAACAAAGACTATAAAAAAGCCATTGTATCTCTGGAAAAGGCGATGGTTAATGATCCGGATTCATTCGTATTAACCAGGGATCTAAGCCAGCTCTACTTGAAACAAAATAATGAAAAAAAAGCATTGGAGCTCGCAGAAAAACTGGTTCGACAAAACCCTGACAATGTGGATGGGTTACTTTTTTTCGTCCAACTTAAAAAAGATGCCATGGATGAAAAAGAACTTGTTGAAATTTTAAACAAAATCCTGGTGCTGGATCCAGATAACAAAGAAACATTTCTCCGTCTTGCCAAAATATATATAGACAAAAACAATAATCCTGAAGCATTGGTATTGTTAAAAAAAATGGTTGGTCAATTTCCTGACTACTATGTTGCATGGTTTTATCTTGGCGAGGTCTATCTTGCTGAAAAACAATATGAGCTTGCAAAAATTCAATATATAAAAACCATTGAGATAGAGCCGGACCTTGTGGAGCCCCGGTTTCAGTTAATAAAAATTTTCAGTCTCCAAAACACCCTTGAAAACAATCAGAAAATATTAAAAACCTACAAGGAAATACTTGAAATAGAGCCGGGCAATTACCGGGCTCAATTAGGAATGGCTCTGCACTATTATAAAAATAATAATAAAAATGCTGCAACCACCCTGTTCACAGAACTTGGCCAGAGCATTGAAAGTGATTCCAGGATTGTTATGATGGCTGTGAATGAATATATTTCCGGCAAAAAATATGAGGATAGTGTTATTATTTTCTCCCAGATGCTTAAAGGTGATCCTGAAAATCAAACCCTGAACTTTTTTACGGGCATGGCCTATGAAGAGATTGAAGATTCCAAAAATGCTGTTTTCCATTATCTAAAAATCAAACCAGGTCATCCTCAATATAAAAAAACCATCCTGAATATAGCCTTTCTCTACCAAAAATCAGGAGAAAACCAGGTAGCCATAAATTACCTTGAAGACAAGTATAAAGAACTTCCAAAAGATATTGATCTTGTCATTTATCTTGCCTCGTTTTATGAAAAAGATCAAACCTATGAAAAGGCCATCAGTCTTTTAAAAAAAGGGCTTGAAAATTCTCCTGAAAACACATCATTGCTGTTCAGACTGGGCGCAGTACAGGATAAGGCAGGCTTTAAAGAAGACTGCATCAGCACCATGAAAAAGGTTATTGAAATTGATCCAAAGGATGCCAGTGCCTTGAACTACCTTGGGTATTCCTATGCAGACCTTGGAATAAAATTAGATGAGGCTCTTTTGCTTATCAAAAGAGCACATGAGATTAAACCCGATGACGGGTATATCATGGACAGCCTGGGCTGGGTCCATTACAAGAGGGGGGAGTATGAAAAGGCTGTGGAATACCTTGAAAAAGCAGCCGAACGAACCTCTTTTGAAACCATCATATCAGACCACCTTGGTGATGCTTATCAAATGGCAGATCAGTTTAAGAAAGCATTGGATACCTATAAAAAAGCAATAACCAATGCCAAGGATGAGGACAAAGAAAAAATTCTTGAACTTAAGAAAAAAATTGAGGCTGTTCAAAAAAAGTTAAATGATTAACCAGAACTCATTATACAATTTAATTTATAGTCTTGTCTTTATATTGATTTTCTCGGGTTGTGCACTGCACAGACCTGCAGGTAATCCTTTACTTGATAAAAAAGCCCTTTTGTTTGCAAACCAGACACAATCTTTTAATCAAAACATTATTGCAAGCAAGGGAACAGGCTGGGCAAGGATTGAAACAAAAACTAAGACTGATAAATTCAAAATTGCGTGGGCTGCTGTCTTTCCCAATAAAATCAGGATCACACTTCTAATATCCGGCCTTCCCGTAGAAACCATTATTGCAACGGGAGAAAAAATCACTTTCTTTTCCCATACGGGGGAACATTCCATATATTCGTATAATTCAAAAGACCCTGACATGGAAGACTATATCCAGGTTCCAATAAAAACGTCAGAAATAATATTGATTTTATTGGGGCGAATACCTGTAAAAAAATTTGACAATGCCTATTTTTCACCATCAGATCCCTCCTTATCCAGCATTTCATTAGAACAGAACTGGAAGGGGGTGACACAGTCTCTGCATTTTAATGAAAAAGGAAAAATATATGGCCTCAAATCCAGGGACTTATCTGGAAAAACCTTGTATGAAATAATGATTACACAATATAAAACATATGATTTTGGTGACATTCCAATAAAAATAGAAATCAAAGATATGGATAATAGAAAACTGACTCTGGACATTACAAGCTTTCAGCCAAATCCCCCCATAAAAGAGTCGGTATTCCGGTTGACAGAATCTGGATAGTGATCATTATAGATGTGATTTATTAATGAATTTTCTCAAAGGAGATCTTATAAAATGATTCATGACAGTGTAGACAAAGCCAAGAAAGGAAGCACTTGCCCGTCCCAGGGTGGCGGCCAGGATATGGCGGCCAGACAGAAAACAGAAGACGAGGCAATTAAAACCTCCCTTTCAAAAATAAAACACAAAATTTTTATCTTAAGTGGTAAGGGCGGAGTTGGCAAAAGCAGTTTATCTGCCAATCTTGCAGCCTGCCTTTCTAAAAAAGGATATAAAACAGGTCTTATGGACGTTGATGTCCACGGTCCTTCCATTGCCCAGATGTTGGGACTGACAGAACTCCTGGATATTTCTCAAAACCAGCTTCTGATCCCTAAACAGGTGAATGGAAACCTTAAGGTTGTTTCTGTCCAGGCATTGATGCAGGACAAGGACCAGGCCATTATCTGGCGAGGCCCTGCCAAAACAGGTATGATCAAACAATTTGTCAGTTCAGTGGACTGGGGAGAGCTTGATTTTTTAATTATTGATGCGCCTCCTGGAACGGGTGACGAACCCTTAACCGTTGTACAGATGATTCCGGAAGCTTTGGGCGTCATTGTTACCACTCCCCAGGAAGTGGCTTTGGCAGATATCAGGAAATCCATCTCCTTTTGTAAAACAGTTCACTTAAAAACCCTGGGGATTGTGGAAAACATGGCAGGATTCAAATGCCCTCACTGCAATGAGCCAATTGACTTATTCAGTTCAGGCGGCGGTGTCAAGACAGCAAAATCTTCAGGTCTTGAATTTTTAGGATCTCTTCCCTTTGAAACTCAGGTTGTCGCATCAGGAGACAATGGTGTTCCCATTATGTTCCAGGACAAAGAAACACCATTTACAAAAGCATTTGATACTATAGTTGAAAACATTCTTAAACAATTATAAATAAACTATTGAATGACAATTTTGAAAAGACCAGGGAATTAAAAGATCTTCTGAATCAAAGAGAAGAAGAAAATCTTTGTTCTCTGGCCTGTTTCAGTCATACGGCCCAAAGACGTCACAAAGAAAAATTCACTGAAAACGAATACCGTCAAGACTTTTCTGCTGATTCCGACCGGATTTTAAATTCCCTTGCCTTTACAAGGTATATTGATAAAACCCAGGTCTTTTCCCTGATCAATAACGATCATCTTACCCACAGGGTGATCCATGTCCAGCTGGTCTCAAGGGTTGCGAGGACCATTGGCAGATATCTGGGATTAAATGAAGACCTTATTGAAGCTGCAAGTCTGGGGCACGATATCGGACATGCCCCCTTTGGACATGATGGTGAGCGGTTTCTTTCAAAGCTGACCCATGAAAAGGGTGCCGGCTTTTTCCATCATAATCTTCAAAGTATCCAGTTTCTAGACAGGATCGAAAAAAATGGAAAAGGACTGAATTTAAGCCTTCAAACCATGGATGCCATTATCTGTCATAATGGTGAAGCCCACGCAAAACGACTTATTCCTCAAAAAAACAGATCATTTACAGATTTTGATCGACTCATGGAAACCATGAAAAAAGAAAAGATCTGCAATGAAATCCCCATGACCATGGAGGGCTGTGTGGTTAGAATGGCAGATACCATCTCTTATATCGGCCGGGATCTGGAAGATGCCATCCGCCTGGGTCTGGTAAACAGGCAGGCCATACCAGATGTCTGCAAACAAATACTTGGCCTGACAAACGGTACCATTGTTTTTAATCTTGTGACTGATCTTATCTCAAACAGCCTGGATCAGCCTTTCATCGGTTTTTCCAAAAAGGTATCGTCTGCTTTAAAAAAACTTAAAGCATTTAATTACCAGCATATTTATAAAAACCCTGTTATTAAAAAGCATTTGTCTTCCATTGAAGATATTTTTGATTTTCTGTTTGAAAAATACCTGACAGCCCTGGAAAAAGGCAATGAGCAATCCATCATTTTTACGGATTTTTTAAATGGTATGGCACCTGAATACAGAGGGAGTCATTCAAATCCTGAAATCGTCAGGGACTATATCTCGGGAATGACAGACTCTTATTTTATCCGCCAGGCACCCGTTCATTTAAAACCTGCTTCCATTGAAAATGTTTGAGAATCGCACCTATAGAAAACAGCATCACAAAAAAGGCCTTGTCTCTTTTGATATCACGGTAAAAGAGACCAACCTGAATATCCAGGCCCAAACCGACCTGACCCAAAAGGCCATACAATCTGTATTAACCTGTCGAAACTACATTGAGACCTATATCAGGCTTTTCCCTGAATTTGCAACCTGCCTTTTCCCCTTAAAGGACCCGGGCCCGGCTCCAAAAATCATCAGGGACATGATTGAGGCGGCAAAATCAGCCAATGTAGGCCCCATGGCAGCAGTGGCAGGCGCTGTAGCAGAATATACTGGGATATCCCTTTTGGAACACACCCGGGAAGTTCTTGTGGAAAACGGGGGCGATATTTTTATTAAATCTGATTCTGAAACCATTTTCAGTATTTATGCTGAAAACACACCTTTCAGCATGACCACGGGCATCCTGGTGAAAAAAAGGAACAAATCCTATGGGATATGCACCTCTTCCGGGACTCTGGGTCATTCAAAAAGCTTTGGCACGGCAGATGCTGCCACAGTGCTGTCTGAGTCATGCCCATTAGCAGATGCTGTTGCCACGGCCCTGGGCAATTTGGTTAAGGCTGCTTCTGATATTAAAAAAGCCATTGACATCGGCAAATCCATCCCCGGCATCCAGGGTATTGTTATCATTAAAGGGGAAAATATCGGTTTGTGGGGAGATCTCAAACTTGTCAAAATAGGTTGCTAATCCAGCCTAGTACAACTTTCCAACTTTATTTTCCACGGCCTTTACAATACTGCCATCCTTGAGCAGTTCCTTTACTTTGGCAATGTCTGTTGAAAGAATCCTATCTTCTTTCATGTAATCTACACGGCTTCTGATAACTCCATAGGCTGCCATGGTACCTTCTCCTGCTTTAATGTTGGTGAAAAGATCAATTCCCTGGGCTGCGCACAGCAATTCAATGGCAATGACCTCTTCCGTGTTGGCCAAAATATCCCGGCATTTTCTGGCGGCAATAGACCCCATTGAGACATGGTCTTCCTTGTTTGCCGAAGTAGGAATGGAATCAACAGAGGCCGGATGGGCAAGGACTTTGTTTTCAGAAACAAGGGATGCTGCCGCATACTGGGCAATCATGAACCCTGAATTAAGCCCCCCGTCTTCCACGAGAAATGCGGGAAGTCCTGAGAGCTGGGGATTCACAAGTCTTTCTATCCGCCGTTCCGATATATTGGCAAGTTCTGCTATGGCAATACCTAAAAAGTCGCAGGCAAGTGCCAATGGCTGGCCATGAAAGTTACCACCGGAAAGAAATTCTTCGGATTCCGGAAAAATCAGAGGATTTTCAGTGGATGAATTCATCTCCACTTTGATCACTTTATCCACATAGGCAAAGGCATCCCACGAAGCTCCATGGACCTGGGGTGAGCACCTTAAAGTATAGGCATCCTGAACCCTTGAACAATCTTTATGGGAAGAAATGATATCTGAATTATCAGTAATCCTGAGCATGTTATCAGCTGCTTTGATCTGGCCTGTGTGGGGCCTTGCATTGTGAATCCTCGGGTCAAAGGCAGACCTTGTGCCCATGAGGGTTTCAAGGGTCATACTGGCTGCAATATCTGCATGTTTGCAAAGATTTAAGGCATCATGGAGGGCCAGACACCCCAGGGCAATCATGAATTGCGTGCCATTGATCAGGGCGAGGCCCTCTCCTGCATCAAGCACAAGGGGTTTGATTAATTTTTTCTTTAAAGCCTTTGCACCTGACATTCTCTTTCCATCAACAAAAGCCTCTCCTTCTCCGATCAACACAAGGGCAAGGTGGGCCATGGGAACAAGGTCACCGCTTGCTCCAACAGATCCTTTTTCCGGTACCACAGGTACAATACCGAGATTTAACAGCTGGGCAAGTTTTTCAATGGTTTCAAGTCTCAGCCCTGAATTGCCCCGGCAAAAATCGTTCACTCGCAAGGCTATCATGGCCCGGACCACATCATCGTCTACATGCCTGCCGATTCCTGCAGAATGACTGAACAGGATATTTTTTTGAAGCTTTTTTGTATCCTCATAGGAAATGGTTACTTCAGACAAGGCCCCAAAACCAGTGGTGACGCCATAAATTCTTTCTCCGCCCTTCACCCACTTGTCAATCAGGTTTCGCGCCTTATTGATTCTGGATTCAGAATTGGGGGATATTTTAATGCCAACATTATTTCTTGCTATTTGAATCAGATCTTCCAGAAGAAAATCACTTCCATTTAAAACAATTTGATCTTTCATTTGTTTTATCCTCTCATGAATTTTCCAACCAGTTTATATCTTGATCCCGGAGAGATGATAATGCTGTAAGTTGCCACCATGTCATAAGACCATGTGCGCCTTTTAAGCGATAAACAGGGTTCATCCGGTTTAATTTTCAATAATTTTTGAATCTGGTTATTACAATTTACAGCCTCAATAATATGCTCTGCTTCCTGGACCGGTGCCACGGACAGAAGATAATCACTTGGCGTAATCTTTTTAAAATCCTGATCTATATAATGAGGGGCCACTTCTGGATTGATAAACCGTTCAGAATACTGGACCGGGATACCTCTATCCTTGTGAAGGATAATGGAATGGAAAATTGTATCATCTGCCTTAAGGTTCATTTTTTGCGCTATTATCTCTATAATTTTTTCTTTTTTTAATACCAGAATTTCAGATGAGTGTAACCCGCCCCAGTCGGCAATCTCCTTTGCAATACTTTTAATTTCAAGAAGAGCAGCACCAGGTTTGGGCCGAGCCACAAAGGTTCCAACGCCCTGGACCCTGACAATTCTTCCTTCTTCTGTCAGTTCTTTTAATGCACGGTTTGCCGTCATTCGTGATGCATTAAAGCTTTTTGCAAGCTTAGTTTCCGACAATACTTTGTCGTCAGGATTCAGCTTTCCCGATTCAATATCCCTGACAACACTTTTTTTGATTCTTTCATATAAAGCAAGGGGTTGTTCTGATCTGGTCATGGATTTTTCTGTCCAATTAAAAATTGCTTGACATCATATCTATACTTGTATAGACAAGTAGTATCGAATTCAAAAACAAATGTCAACCATATCAGGAGGAAAATCAATGAATAATAAAGAAAAACTTTTAAAGGATCTAAATATCGGATGTGGAGTTGCCCGGCCTGTCAGAGCACCCAGGGGGACACAACTTCACTGCAAGGGCTGGCATCAGGAAGCTGCGTTGCGAATGCTGTGTAATAATCTTGATCCTGACAATGGTGAAAATCCAGATGAATTGATTGTCTATGGCGGTCTTGGCAAAGCAGCAAGAAACTGGCCATGCTTTGACGCCATTGTCAGGACTCTCCTGGACCTGGAAAATGATGAAACCCTGCTAGTTCAGTCTGGAAAGCCTGTGGGCGTGCTGAAAACCCATGAAAGCGCTCCCAGAGTCTTGATTGCCAACTCCAATATTGTCCCCCAATGGGCCAACTGGGACACCTTCCATGATTTGGACAAAAAAGGCCTGATGATGTATGGTCAGATGACGGCTGGATCATGGATATATATCGGCACCCAGGGAATCCTGCAAGGCACTTATGAGACCTTTGCCTCTCTGGGGCAAAAACATTATAACGCTGATCTTAGAGGGAAAATCGTCGTAACGGCAGGACTTGGCGGCATGGGCGGTGCACAGCCCCTTTCCGTTACCATGGCCAACGGG
Organism: uncultured Desulfobacula sp.; assembly: GCA_964457495.1. GTDB lineage: Bacteria > Desulfobacterota > Desulfobacteria > Desulfobacterales > Desulfobacteraceae > Desulfobacula. Next base: position 4,489 of record CAYWGN010000108.1, on the reverse strand, counting down.
GTTGCCCTTTGTATTGAGATTGATCCTGTCCGCATCAAAAAAAGGCTTGCAAAAAAGTACCTGGATATTGAAGCATCAAACCTTGATGACGCCATTTTAAAAGCGAAAAAAGCTGCCAAAGATGGGACACCCATATCCATAGGCCTTTGTGCAAATATAGTGGACATACTGCCGGCCATGATTGAAAAAGGATTTATTCCAGACGTTATCACGGACCAGACCAGCGCCCATGATGAACTCAATGGATACTTTCCCCAGGGCCTGTCCATGGAAGAGGCATTGAGTCTTAGAAAAACCGATCCTGGAAAACATATGGACATGGCCTTAAACTCCATGGCAGACCATGTAAGAGCCATTCTTGAAATGCAGAAAAAAGGGGCCATTGCCTTTGATTATGGGAACAATTTAAGGGCCCAGGCCATGAAACGAGGCGTTGACAATGCCATGGATTATCCGGGATTTGTTCCAGCTTATATCAGGGAACTTTTCTGCCGGGGGGAAGGACCCTTCAGATGGGCTGCTCTTTCAGGGGACCCCGAAGACATAAAGGTAACTGACCGGGAACTTCTCAAGCTTTTCCCTGAAAAAACCAAAATGGTCAGCTGGCTGAAAATGGCCGGGGAAAAAATTGAACACATGGGACTTCCCTCACGAATCTGCTGGTTGGGGTATGGCGAAAGGGAAAAAGCCGGCAAACTGTTCAATGACCTTGTCAGGGATGGACGAGTAAAAGCCCCCATTGTTATTGGCAGGGACCACCTGGACTGTGGATCCGTTGCATCCCCCTACAGGGAAACAGAAGCCATGAAAGACGGCTCAGATGCAGTGGCAGACTGGGCCTTGTTAAACTGCATGACAAATGTTGCCTCCGGCGCCACATGGGTCTCCTTCCATGATGGGGGTGGGGTGGGTATTGGATATGCCCTCCATGCAGGCCAGGTCACTGTGGCCGATGGCACGCCCGAGGCAGAAAAACGTGTGACCACTGTTCTTCGAAATGATCCGGGCACAGGGATCATCCGCCTTGCAGATGCCGGCTATGACACGGCTATTGATATGGCCAACACTAAGGGCGTAAAACTTCCCATGATCAATATGCATTGTGTTTGAACGGCTCGCAGAGGAGCATTGCTCCTCTACGAGCCGCCCAAACACGGGATTTTCGGTCAGGCACTATATAGAATAATTCACCAAATATGGAGGCTGAGAAATCATGACACCCCTGGAACCTGATAAAATTAATACCATTTTTATCAATTGCCATGTTGCCACCATGACAGGCAATGCCTTTTCAATTATTGAAAAAGCAGCACTTGCTGTCAGCGGGGAAACCATTTCCTGGATTGGCAGTCAAAAAGACCTGCCAGATCACTTGAGAGCCTCCTGTCAAAAGCTTATTGATTGCAAAAACGGCTGGATTCTGCCGGGATTTGTAGACTGCCATACCCATCTTGTCTGGGGAGGATCAAGATCCAATGAGTTTGAAATGAGGCTCAAGGGCGCAAGCTATGAAGAGATCTCAAAAAAAGGCGGCGGCATCTTTTCCACAGTACAATCCACCCGCAAGGCTTCAAAGGATGAATTATTCATCTCCGCCTCAAAGCGGGTGGCCGCATTATTAAGCCAGGGAATCACAACTCTTGAAATCAAATCCGGCTATGGGCTCAACCTTGAAACCGAACTCAAACTCCTTGAGGTCATAGGTCAATTGGATGAAACTTTCCCTTTGCACATAGAAGCAACTTTTTTGGGTGCACATGCCCTGCCCCGGGAATTTACCGACAATTCTGACGGCTATATTGATCTCGTGACCCAAACCATGCTGCCGGCTGTGAAAGAGCAGGGAATTGCAACGGCCGTGGATGTATTTTGTGAACGCATTGCCTTTAATCTTTCCCAGACAAAAAAAGTGTTTCAAACAGCCAAGGATCTGGGACTTAACATCAAACTTCATGCAGAGCAGTTATCTGATTCCAATGGAGCAGCTCTTGCTGCCCAATTTTCTGCTCTCTCCTGTGACCACCTTGAATATCTGTCCCTGTCCGGGGCTCAAAAAATGGCTGAGCACAATGTTACGGCTGTTCTTTTACCCGGCGCCTTCTATTTTTTAAAGGAAAAACAAAAACCCCCCGTTCATACCTTCAGAGACCTTAAGATTCCCATGGCTGTATCAACAGACCTGAACCCAGGCTCCAGCCCGGTTCATTCCATGACACTCATCCTCAACATGGCCTGCATGCTGTTTGACCTGACCTGTGAACAAGCACTGCTCGGAGCCACCATCAATGGTGCAAAAGCCCTGGGCCTGGAACAATCAAAGGGCAGCATTGAGACAGGCAAAGATGCTGATCTTGTGGTCTGGGATATTGATACGCCGGCAGATCTCTGCTATCTTGCTGGATTGACACCCATTAAAATGGTAATCATAAAGGGCAGGATACTTCATGACAATTTTAAAAATCAATAGACTTTTTTAGGAACGCCTCCCATGACCGGCATACTCACATCTATCAACTGGATAATCTTAACCGGAACATCTCTTTTCCTGCTGGGCTTAAGCCTGTCTTCTTTCAGGGAAAAAGAAATCCGGGCAGGTGTCCTATCATTGGTTTTTTTTGTACTGAACATAGTTGTCTGGGGCTGGTTTCTTGCGACTCTGGATACTTTTCAAACCCTTAACATAGTTATTTTATCAGGGGCTGGTCTTTTTGGCCTGATTTCAGGGATAAAATTCTTTCCTGACAAATCATTTGGGCGAGACACCTCAAAAGCAGAACAATATGATGAAAGGGATAATATGTTTGCCAGGAATAATATCCAGCATCATCCAAAACTGATGGAAACATATTATAGCCTTTATCCTGAAAACAGATCAATCGACCGACAGATTCATAAAAAACCTGAATTTGGCGAAAAAGAACAGGTCTATCATGATTTTTACACTGCCCCCTGCTATGAAGCTGCCTTTGAATACCTTGAAAAATCCATTCCTTTGTCCACAGGAAAAGTGGCTGAACAAAAAGCATGTATAGATCCCGTTCAATTTTGTAAGACTATCACAGATTTTGCAAAATTTTACGGGGCCTGTGATGTGGGATTTCTACACTTAAAGCCCCACCATTTTTACAGTCATAAAGGCCGGCATGCAAAAACCTGGGGAAAAAAGACAGACCAGACCCATAAAACAGCCATTATCATCGTGGTGCCAATGAGGGTTGAAATGATTAAAAAAGCGCCCACCAGCAGTGTGCTCCAGGAATCTGCACAAAAATATGTGGAGTCTGCAAAAATATCCAATATCCTGGCCGGGTATATCAGGAATTTCGGATACCAGGCAAGGGCCCATAATGATGCAAACTATGATGTCCTCTGCGTTCCTTTGGCCGTGGAATCAGGCCTTGGCGAACTGGGCCGCATGGGAATTTTCATGCACCGGGTTCATGGCCCCTGTGTCAGGCTTGCCATTGTGACCACTGACCTTGAACTGCCAGACTCTCCTGTCCCAAAGCCCAGGCATATGGAAGAATTTTGTAAAATCTGTAAAAAATGCGCAGATAATTGTCCTTCAGGCTCCATTACCCACGGGGACGAACCTTACAGCCGACATATCAGGCACTGGTCCATACTTCAGGAAAAATGCTTCTCCTATTGGAAAACAATCGGGTCTGACTGCGGGTTCTGTATTTGTGTCTGCCCCTATACCAAACCTGACATACTGATCCACAAAATTGTCCGGTTTTATATTTCCCGGAATGCCTTGAACCAGAAAATAGCCCTTTTTATGGATGATCTTCTTTATGGCAGGCACAGAAAAATTGCCAGAATCAATCCAAAAAAAATATTTTAGTGCCTTTATAACAAAAGCCATAAAGATTTTTAAAACCAAAAGGAGTATTTTTTATGTTTGACTATCTTTTAAGTGATAAACAAAAACAACTGAGAAACGAGACCCGGGATTTTGTCAAATCCATTCCCAGAAGAATGATCCTGGACATGGATGCCGATAAAATTAAATTCCCAAAGGAATTTTTACAGGAAGCCGGCAAACTGAATCTCATGGGCTGCCGGGGCGGCGGTGCGGCCCGGATGGTGTTCAAGGATGTAATTGTACCAAAGGAAAATCTTTTGGGAGAACTGAACCAGGGCGTTAAAGTTTTCAACACCATGATGATTCCGGAACGTCTGGGCACAGCCGCCATGACCATTGGCGCTGCAGTACCGGCCCTGGATGTGGCCACAGGTTATACCTCAAAGAGGAAGGCCTTTGGCCAGCCCGTGGCAGCCTTTCAAGGGGTGTCCTTCCAGGTGGCAGAGGCCATCACCCTGCTGGATGCAGCCCGGGCCGTGATCTACACGACAGCACGGGCCGTGGATGAACAGATCAATGAAAGAAGAATCCGGCGATTGGTATCCCAGTCCAAGAAATTTGTCACAGAATCCTGCCAGAAAGCCGTCCACAATGCCATGCAGGTCATGGGCGGCATTGGAT
>CAYWGN010000107.1:0-15623 GCA_964457495.1 uncultured Desulfobacula sp. | reverse complement strand
CAATCAAGAGCTTGTAAGCCATGATCCATAATGCTCCCGTAAGGCAATCACCCTTGCACTGGAAGGTATAGCAAGTTCGTAAATGCTGGCATAGCAGCTAGTTCAGGTCAATTTGCCTTGAATGAGCATTTTGGGACGTGTTGTTACAGGCTCTGGCGGGCGTAACGTTAAGTGGCGGGAACTGTTTGAGGGAACCGAGTTTTTCCGCCACAAGTGTAGCCCGACATAGAGCCTGTCAATATGTCTCATCCAGCGATAGAAAGGCAAATTGACCTGAACGGGTTGGCGTAAATTGGTTAGAAAATATGATTCTTACTTTGATTTTTCATCGCAATTAATGGTAAACAGTGTTTGAATTAAAACAGGCTATTTTAAAAAAAATAGTTGACTCTATTGGAATGGGACTAAGGAAATGGAGAAAAAAAAGAGATATTCAGACTATAATACCTATCTAAGACAATTGTTTGGTCAAAGGGTTCAAAAAATTTCAATTGATGCAGGATTGTCCTGCCCCAACAGGGATGGGATGCTTTCCAGGAAAGGGTGTATTTATTGTAATTCAAAGGGGTCGGGTTCCGGCATGTTCAACAGAGGATTTTCCATAAAGGAGCAGATTGAAAAAGGCAAGATTGCAATGATAAAAAAATATAAGGCCAAAAAATTTATGGCCTATTTTCAATCTTTTACCAATACCTACACCACCTGCCACCATATGCAGCAGATGTTTGATGAAGCATTTTCCTGTGAAGGCATGGTGGGAATGGCTATTGGAACACGGCCGGACTGTATTGATGATCAAAAAATAGACCTGATCGCCTCCTATGCAAAATCATATCTGGTCTGGCTTGAATATGGGCTTCAGTCTGCCCATGATACAACTTTGAAAACCATTAACCGGGGTCACAGTGTTAAAGATTTTTTCAAAGCCGTGGATTTGACCCAGGGCAGGGGGATTAATATTTGTGCCCATGTTATTCTGGGGCTTCCCGGAGAAGACAGAAACATGATGCTCCAAACGGCAAAATTACTGGCAGACAGCCCCATTAACGGAGTGAAAATTCATCTGCTCTATGTCATCAAGAAAACCTTTCTTGACCGAATGTGGAAAACCGGCAACTATGTTCCCATGGAGCAGGAGGAATATGTGAATATGGTTTGCGATTTTTTAGAACTTTTGCCCAAAAGAATTATTATCCAGCGGATTACAGGCGACCCCCATGCAGATGAACTGCAGGCTCCCCTGTGGGCGGCTCAATACAGGGAAACCTTTAACATGATTCAAACCACCCTTGAAAACAGAGACGCTTTTCAAGGCAAAAGATATAAAAAAAGAGGAGAATGATTTGACAAAGAAAAAATTTTCACCATTTTTACAGGATCCCGGAACTCTGAAAATCCCCTGTCATAAACATTATAAAAAATAATCGTTGCATTTTTTGTAGTTTATAGTAAATTTTGTTGGAACATGTACGTCGTTTTTCTTGTCAGTAACCTGTAACTGACAGGACGGAGTTATGTTCTTCCCCCCCCCCCCCCCCCAGCAGTTTTATTTTTTTACCCGGCCCTGGCTTTTTAAAAAAAACATTCCAAGAGATAAATCAAATGAAAAAAACAAAATTTATTATCCTGTTATTATTTTTGCTTGTGATTGTCGGAATCGTTTTGATTTCCTATGCACAATTTAAAAAGGAAACCCTTAAAGATTACAGACAGACCAAGGAGAGCGGTCAAAGTCTTATCGGCATGTTGAGCATGCCTTCCACAGCTTCTCTTTTGTCCGGGTCAGGCAATTTTCTTTTCCGGGAGCTTTCCCAGAACGCCTTAAGTAATAAGATTGCCTATTGCATTATCCATGATGCCCAAAGAAAGCCTGTCCTTTTATTCTCGCCTGCGAACATTGACCAGCAGGTGCCGGATATCATCATAAATAAATCTTTGTTGGAATCCGGCTTTATCATGCAGGATTTTTTCACCACGGACGGACGTGAGCTCATTGAATTTGCCAAGCCCGTGTTTGCTGATAAAAAAATTGCCGCTGTTGTCAGGCTCGGACTTAAAGTGCCGGACAATAATTTTTTTACCTATGAAAACCTTGTCCTGCCTTCCCAGATTGCTTTTTTTATCCTTCTGGCACTGGTGTTTGGATATTATTGGACGATCCTGTCTTTTAAGCATCTAAAAACCATTAAACTGGCAGATGTCGGGACACCTGGAATCAAACCAGGCAAAGGCGATGTTAAAGACATCATAGAAAACCTGGAAGTCTATCTGTCCAGTGTAAAGGAAAAGACAAGTGAGGCTGAATCTCGGCGGCAGCAACTGGAATCCCGTCTTAAAATCAGCCAGTTTGAAAACAAACAATTTTTCAATATTTTTAATGCCTTTGATTTTGGTATCCTGCTCATTGACAACAGGGAGATGGTTTTCTTTGCCAATACATATCTTCTGGATCTTTTAGGACAAAGCGCAGAAGACCTTATTAATTCTTCCTATGATGAAGTTATTGAGCATGAAGACCTTAAAGCCTTTATTCTGCAGCGCAGTTCTGCCGAGGGGCACCTGACTTCCAAGCATATGAACATAACTTTTGAAAAAACCGATCCTGGTCAGTTTTTTCAAGCGTCTTCATCCAATATCACGGATGCCGAAGGATCTTTGTTTATTCGGCTTATCATGGTGGTGAATATTTCCAGAGAAAAAGAATCTGAAAAAGCACAACAGGATTTTATCAGCCACATTGCCCATGAATTAAGAACGCCCTTAACCAATATCAAGGCCTATAATGAAATGATGATGGATGGTGAAATCAACAATGCTGAAATGCAGAAAGAATTTTTCAATACCATCAATGATGAGACAAACCGTCTGGCCAAACTGATTTCAAGTATTCTGGAGCTTGCTGAAAGCGAAATGGGTCAGCTCACGATTACAAAAGATATGGTCAAGACGGACTGGCTCATGGAGGGATGTATTGAAGCCGTGGAGGCCGTGGCCAAAGAAAAGAACATTACCATTGAAAGACAGGTTCCGGATAATTTTCCCAAAGTAAAGGGGGACAAGGAGATGCTCAAATCCGCCCTGATTAATATATTGGGAAATGCAGTGAAATATTCCCCAGAATCTGCCACAATTACATTTGCCATTAAAGAAGCCGATGACATGGTTGTGTTTGAAATCAATGATACGGGGTTTGGTATGGATGAAAAGGATTTGCCCCATATTTTTGAAAAATTTTACCGGTCTGAAAATGAAGATGTAGTTGAGCAGACTGGCAGTGGGCTGGGCCTTGCCATTACTGCTGAGATCATAAAAACCCATGATGGTTTTATTGAGGTCCAAAGTGAACTTGACAAAGGAAGCCAGTTTACGATAAAAATACCAAAGGGAGATTTATTCATTGGATAAGAAAAAAACCATTCTTATAATAGACGATGATGTCCATATCCGGCGGATACTGGAAATTAAGATCAAGCATAATGGATATGATACCCTTACTGCAAAGAACGGAAAGCAGGGGCTGGAAATCATCCAGAATCAAAAGCCTGATGCAGTGATTTCTGATTTAAACATGCCCCGGCTTGATGGCAAAGAACTTTGCCTGTTAACCAATCCCCTAAAAAAAGACCGACCTTTTTTTACCATAATCATCACTGCGCGGATCAACCCCTATGAACAGAAATGGATCGATGAAATGCAGGATACCATTTTTATGGAAAAACCCTTCAGCCCGTCAAAGATCGTAGATGCCCTTGCCCAGTATTTTGAAAAGACAAGACCTGAAAGCTAATATGGCCAGCAATTTTTTTTTGGATTATTTTTTATGAAATCAACGGGTTTTGAAGAGATACTTTCCGGGTTCTCAAAAATATCACCTTTGAAGTTTGAGATATGGAATGAAAAAGGTGCTGTGGGAGCCTGTGATCCTGGGGATCTGGACGGGGTAAGACAATTTTTACCCGGTATGGCGGCTCGTGTTTATGATACTGAAGATTTCCGGCACGAGGAGACTGAAAGGCAGGACGGGCTGTTCGGCCTTCCTTTGTTTGATGACGATATCATTGCCGGTGTTCTTCTGGCTTATTTTTCCAGCGCCAGTGATAATGCACAGGTAAGCTGCCCAAATCTTGAGGATGCAAAAGCGCTTTTAACCCGGATTGCCGGCCTCATCGAAGAAAGATGGGATATGCAAAAGGAATCTGATACATTGATCACAGAGCTTGACAAAAGCTATGAATCCCTTCATCTGTATTCAAATGTGGCAACCCAGATAAAAACCCTTAATTTTTCAAGCCAGATGATCCTCCATCTGCTCAATGAAATTAAAGACAATATCAGGATGGACATGGTATTCTCCATCATGCCGGATCGGCCTGATTATTCTGAGATTGTCTGCAAAGAGGAAGTTAACATAAAAGATCAGCCAGGATTTGTAGCATCCTTGATTAAGGCCGTTGAAAAGAGTGAGAAGGCCCTTGAGGAGGGTTATTTTATTGTAAATAATTCAACGGACGAAAAATTGTTTTCAAAGATCCATAAAGATCCCTTCAGGTTTCTTGCCGTAAAAATAATGCACAATGAAAGTTTTTACGGGTGGCTTGGAATCTGCTCCCTTAAAATGGACGATATCATCAAGCGCAGCGAACTTCGCCTTCTGGTTTCCATTGCAGAGCAGATCGGGGTGGTTATTGCCAATACAGACCTGTACCATAATCTTGAAGATTTTGGCATCAATATCGTAAAATCTCTCATAGTAACCATTGAAGCAAAGGACGTTTACACGGGGGCCACTCTGAACGGGTGCACCATGTCAGTATGCTTATAGCCAAGGAGACAGGAATCAGTGAGGAAGACAGGAAAGTTTTAAACTGGTCAGCCCTGCTCCATGATGTGGGTAAAATAGGCATTCCAGAAGCCATACTCAACAAGCCTGCCCGACTGACTGACAAAGAATATTCCATCATCAAAGGGCACCCTTTAAAAGGCGCAGAAATAATTTCGCCCCTGGATTATCTTGCAGAATCTATTCCAGGAGTTCTTCATCACCATGAGGCCTATGACGGCACGGGTTATCCTTCCCGCATAAAAGGTAAAGAGATTCCTTTGTTTTCAAGGATCATTTCCGTGGCAGATACTTTTGACGCCATTACATCAGATCGGGCCTATAGAAAAGGCGCTTCCTTTGAAAAGGGACGCAAAATAATAAATGAAGTCGCAGGAACTCAACTGGACCCGGAGCTGGTTGAGGTTTTTAATAAGGTTTACAAGACAGCAAGAACCTGGCTTGCAGAAGGGCATCTTAAATAATATGAATCCCAGCGTTTCCATAAAAGATATTACCATCAAAAATATTAACGGCAAAACCGTTCTTGGCCCTGTTACCTCCCTGACCCATAAAAATTGTGAACAGCTGGAGCGGTTTTTTAAAAATCTTTTAGCCAAGGGTGTTATGGATATAGTCATTGATATGAAATCCGTGCCCTTACTTGACAGTTGCGCCCTTGAACTTTTGGTGGAAATGCAGAAGCAGTTGAAAAAAAAAGGGCGGGACCTGATTATTTCAGATATGAATGATGTGTGCACGGACATATTGGTGTGTGTGAAATTGATCAATGAGTTCAAAATCGTCACAACAAAGAAATCTCGCTCATGAGCCCGAAAAATATGCCAAAAAGAATCAAGCTCGGGGAAATACTGGTCCGCCAGAAAAAATTAACCCCAGGGAAACTTTTTGAACTTCTTGAAATTCAGTCCCAGACAGCCCAGAGTCTGGGGTATCTTCTTACCAAGCAGAAGATCATCACTGATGAGGAATTGAACCATGCCCTGAGCGAACAGCTGGGCATCCCCCATATATCCCTGAGAAAAGGGATGGTTGATCCGGCAATCGTTGATATCCTTCCAAAGGAAAAAGCCATCCAGATGAACGTGATCCCCATGTTCCGGGTGAACAATGTCCTGACGGTGGCCACCAGCGATCCCCATGATTTTTTCAAACAGGATAAAATTGCCGAGATAACAAAGTTCCTTATCCAGCAGGTTTCCTGCTCCCGCGCTGATATAAATAAGTCCATTGAAGAATGCTATCAGGGACAGATCAGCATTGATGATGTCATCTCCAGTGTTGACGAAGGCGATCTTTCCTTTGTTGAAGAGAGCTCCGAGGCCACGGTCAGTGAAATTGCAAAAATGGCCGAGGGAAGCCCCGTTGTCAATCTCACCAACCTCATCCTTCTCAAGGCAATTCGTAAAGCAGCCAGCGATATTCACATAGAGCCCCAGCAGGACAATTTCATGGTCAGGGCAAGGGTTGACGGCATCCTCTATGAACTGATGACCCATGGGATGGAGCGCCATTCAGCTGTAGTGTCACGGCTTAAGGTCATGGCAAACCTGGATATTTCAGAGCGGCGCATGCCCCAGGACGGCAGAATCCAGGTCACGGTGGACGGCAGGCTTATAGATTTGCGGTTTTCTTCTCTGCCCGGCTATTATGGCGAAAAAGTAGTCTTGAGGATACTGGACCGCAGTAAATCCGTACTGGATATCAACCGGCTCGGGTTTGACCCGTCTTTGCTGACCCTTTTCAAGGAACTGCTCAGAAGACCCTATGGTCTGATCATTGTCTGCGGTCCCACGGGAAGCGGGAAAACCACTACCCTGTATGCTGCCGTAAATCTTCTCAATACCATTGAAAAAAATATCGTTACCATTGAAGACCCAGTTGAATATCAGATCAGCGGCATTACCCAGGTTCCCGTGAAATCAGGCATAGGCCTCACCTTTGCCAGAATTTTAAGGCATGTCCTGCGCCAGGACCCGGATATTGTTCTTGTGGGAGAGATCCGGGACAGAGAAACGGCTAAAATTGCCATTGAGGCATCATTGACTGGCCGCCTTGTTCTTTCCACCCTGCATACCAATGACAGCCCCAGTACCATTACCAGGCTCCTTGAAATGGGGATAGAACCCTATTTGATTTCATCTTCCCTGCTGGCTTCCATTGGTCAGAGACTGGCAAGGTCCATCTGCCCGAGCTGCAAAACTGATTTTTTTCCGCCCAAAGAAGTGATCCGTGATCTGGGCTTTGATGAAAATAAAAATCTTAAGCTTATCCGTGGAAGGGGATGCACTTCGTGTTTTGACTCAGGATTCAAGGGTCGTATTGGTATCCACGAAATGCTGGTTAATGAAGCAGGGCTTCAAAAGCTTATCTTAAGCAATCCAACCATTGACAGGCTCAAGGAATATCTTGATAAAAAAGGTTTTATAACCATGCAGCAGGACGGGTATAAAAAAGTTCTTGCAGGAGAGACCACAATTGAAGAGGTGCAGATGCTAACAGTGGGAGAAGAGTAATAGATGCCCATAACCATTCAACCAAAAGCCCGTCCCGGTATTCAAAAGGGGAAGAAAAAATCTTTCAGCTTTAGCCGTGGTTCCGTGAAACAAAAGGAATTATTTTTTTTCCTGACCCAGCTGTCCCTGATGGTAGAAGTGGGCATTCCACTGAGCCGTGCCATTGAAACCATTAAAGTCCAGACCCTTAATGAATATTTTAAAAAGATTCTGGAAGCAATGGTAAAGGATATTGAGGAAGGCCATCAGCTGTCTGCTGCCATGAGCCGGCATCCCAAGGTGTTTAAAAGTGTTTATGTCAACATGATCCGGTCAGGAGAGACGGGCGGGTTTCTGCCAAAGGTAATTGACAGCATCATTGAAATGCTGGAAAAACAACAGGCCATCCGATCCCGTCTTCGAGGCGCAATGGCCTATCCCATGGTTCTCTGCGGCCTGGCCTTTGTTGTAACCCTTTTTGTCCTCATTGGCATTCTGCCCAAATTCATGGTGTTTTTTGAAGGCAAGTATCATATTTTGCCGCCCACAACAAGGATGATGATGGGATTAAGTGTTTTTATTCGGTCCTATTGGTGGGTATGTATCCTGGGTGCTATCGGGCTTGGGGCAGGGATCAAGGTTTACCTGCCGTCAAAAGCCTTTGCCCGTCACAGGGACTGGCTTGCCATTAATGTTAAACTGTTTTCAAAATTGTCCAATAATATTTATACTGGTTTTTTTCTGCGAACCCTGGGGACAATGCTGGAGAACGGTGTTCCCCTTTCAGAGGCCATTTCCATTGCCGGCAATACCATTGAAAATTCATATTATAAGGCCTATGTGGAAAATATCCGTACCATTATTGAAGAAGGTGGTCATTTTTCAACGGGGTTTGCTTTAAATAAAAATATCCATGAGTCTGTAAAGCAGATGATCGTCGTGGGAGAGGATGTGGGAAAACTGCCGGAGGTCATGCTTAAGTTATCCAAAGTGTATGAAAGCGAAACAGAAGAGAGCCTGAATCAGATAGCCTCTTTAATTGAACCCATTGCCCTGATCTTCATGGGAATTGTTGTTTTTATTATTGTATCCTCCATTATTCTTCCCATGTTCCGCCTTGCCGGGGCCATGAAGTGATTTTTTTTGGAAGAAACTGCATTTTTCCCTTGAAATTTATATTTTAATGATGCAAGAATACGTTCAACATTAGAAATTCCATAAAATTTAGTATAAATAATTCATGGAGGAACACGTGATCAATCAAAAAAAAGATCGAAAAGCAAAGTTCGGAAACAAAGGGTTCACGTTGATTGAAATTTTGATTGTGGTTATGGTCTTGGGTATTCTGGCCATGGTGATTGTGCCTCAGATTACTGTGTCTACCCAGGATGCAAAAACAAGTACTCTGGAGACAAATCTGGCGGCCTTGAGAAATGCAATTGAATTGTACTATGTCCAGCACGATAATAAATATCCAGGAGAGGTGGATGAAGCTGATGGGACTACTGTATTTGCGGATGCTGCAATCCCGACTGATTCTGACGAAGCCTTTATCGCTCAGCTGACCCAATTCTCCGATTCGACTGGTAAAACAAGTGCAACCAAGGATACAGATTATCCCTATGGCCCATACATGAAAGGGGGAGAATTTCCTTCCAACTCGTTTGACGACAGCAATGCTGTTCTCTGTGCTATTAGTGCAGATATCACCATTACCACCACCACCGCAGCAGGCGGATGGATATACTATCCTAAAATCGGGAAGATACTGGCCAACCATGAATAACCCTTAAATATGCGTTTATGGGTAATTTTCGAAACAGGCTGGATGGATTTACCCTTATTGAGCTCCTCATTGTTGTCATGATTCTTGGAATTATTGCCATGGCCGGAGCGCCAACTTTAACGTCTGTCATGGGAGACAGTAAACTTTCATCAGCCAGCCGTATCATGGTCAGTGCCATTGAATACACGGCCAGTCTCAGCATCAAATATAAGCGGCCCTTCCAGTTTAAGGCCGATACAAGCACCAATTTTTTTTACATCAAGGACACAGCCCCATACCCGGATCCGGATCCAGACCCGGATGATCCTTCTGAAACCATCCGCCTCTATAATTTGCCCCCCGTCAATGGCGATGATATTGTTTTTAATACCTTGTCAGGAACCTGGTATATTGTGGATTTTGCAACCACGGGCAATTTTGACGGGGTTTCCATTGATTCTGGCCCTGATGACCCTGATGACCCTGACGACCCTGGGACCCTGACTTCCTTAACCTTTTATCCAGACGGTCATTCAGAAAATGATTCCCCCTTTTTTGACAGCCAGTATGTCTTAAGTCTGGGGGAACTTTCAAATACCATTACCATCAACGGGATCAGCGGGAGGATAACGGTTGATTAAATCGTCTTCATCCGGATTTACCCTGTTTGAAATTATCATGGCTATGTTTGTTATTTCCATTGCCGTTATTCCCATGATGCAAAGTTTTGGCCCGGCCATGATGACAGCAGGTGCCGTGGAAAAAACAGCTGTTCTGTCAAACCAGGCCAGGGCAACCATGGAGCAGCTGCTGGCACTTGATTTTGACGACTTGAAAGAACAACCAGCCGATCCAGACTATCCAGACTATCCAGACGACAACTTCGAGTTTGAAGGTGTTTCCTATACTCCTGAAATCAACATCATTGATGCATCAGAGGATGGATCCGAAACCCTGTTGAAACTGACGGTGACAATAGACGATATTGCATTTACCACACTAAAGGCAGACTATTGAATCTTCTGAAAAATAAAACAGGATTTACCCTTTTTGAGCTCATCCTGGCAGTGGCTGTTCTGGGGATGGTCATGACATCCTTTCAAGGGGTTCTGGGGCAATTTCTTTCCACCCATAAGGATACCCGGGAAAAACTGGAACAGGTTTCCCAGGCAAGATTTGCCATGGACCGCATTGCCATGCTGATCAGGGAAACAGGGCGTATAGAAATTCCTTCTGCAGAGGAACTGGTGATTGAAGAAAGAAGTATGGATGCCTATAATAATCTGACCCAGGCGTTTACTCCGGACGGGTTTCTGGATGCAGATAAAGACAGTGACTTGGTGATGAATGCCGATGATCCAGATGATGTAGATGATCCCGTTGATTGGACCACCATCAGCCTGGACAAGACTGATCCAGACAATTGGAAGCTTGTGGAAGTGATGCCGGACTACAGCACAGCCAGTGCTTCCGACTTCATGTCCCAAAGAACCCTGTGTGAAAATGTAGTTGAAGATTCAACCGGAGATGCGTTTAAGGTTACCCTGGAAAGTGAGCTGGTTACAATCAAGCTTGTTCTGGGCAGCGGGATCAATCAAGTATCGCTTACGACAAGGGCCATTATCGGGAAACCTAAAATATGATGCAGACAAAAAAATATCCCATTGC
Source organism: uncultured Desulfobacula sp. (assembly GCA_964457495.1). Taxonomy (GTDB): domain Bacteria; phylum Desulfobacterota; class Desulfobacteria; order Desulfobacterales; family Desulfobacteraceae; genus Desulfobacula. Next base: position 4,855 of record CAYWGN010000107.1, on the reverse strand, counting down.
CTTTGATATCGGGTTCCATGATATCCATGCCCTCCAGCTTGGAAAAAGTCGGGACAGATTCAGTATTTTATCCATGTTTCATCAACGACTGGAAAAGGATTTGACGGATATCAAACAAAGCAGCCAGGATTTGATTGAGGCGTTGAAAATCATAAAAAAACAGGGCCGGTTTAAAGGCAATAGGGCCGTTATCCATATCCCGGCCCACAAGGTGTTTTCATTTCCCGTTGAATTTGTATTAAACAAAGATGAAACAATGGAGGAAGCCATCATTCGGGAGGTTGAGCAGAACCTTCCCTATCCCCTGGAAGAGGCAGTGATTGATTACCCTTCAATGACAAGTTCAATCCCTAAAAAGCCTCAAAAAGTGATTATTGTTTCCGTCCATAGAAGCGATGTTGAAGACATTCTTATGGTATTTAAAAAAGCGGGCTTCAGGCCAGATGCCCTGGATTTCAGGCCTATTTCCTCCATACGCCTTCATCAATACCTTGCCCAGGTTTCTGATGAACCTTCTGTTATCTGTTATGTGGGGCGGGAAGAGTCCAGTGTCCAGATTTTCAATAACCATCGGATTCTGGCAATGAATAAATTTCCCTGGGGTCTTGGCAGGGTTATCGAGAAATTGAATGTCAATCTCGGGTTCAAGGAAACAATGGACAATGCCCGGGTTCTGCTGAAGCAGCACGGCATCAGGGTAAACACTTCTGGAAAAACAATAAAGGCTGCACAGCCCCCTGATGATCCCTCTGATGATCCCCATGACTCCAATATCGGTCCCATTGTTTCCAGGATTATTACCCCTACCATTGAAGAACTGGTATTTGAGTTTCACAAAATTCTTGGGTATATCCGGAATAAAGAGGGGATTCACAAGATCAACGATATTTCTTTTTATGGTACTGCATCCATGATTACAGGCCTTGATTCCTATATCCAGAATAGGATGAATATCCCTGCAAAAACCATCAACATCCTGGATCATATTGATATTAAACCTCATCTTCTGGCAGCGGGTTTTAATGACATCACACCCTTTGCCGCAGCCCTGGGCCTTGCCATGAGGGAGATTTCATGGCTCTAAGACAGATCAACATGATTCCTGGAAATATTCTGGCAAGAACAGCCCTTGCCAGGCATTTATGGTTCTGGGGCAAAGGTCTTGTGTTTATCCTTCTTTTATTAGTGATATTTTATTTTGGCCAGGCCAGCAAGTTTGCTTTGCAGCAAAAAGCCCAGCATTCTGATGCTTCCATGAAGGTTATGATTGTAAATAAAATTGAGCAGGCCCAGAAAGAGGCAGATGGTATTAATGTGCAGATGCAGGATCTTAATCTGAAAAGCGGAGTTCTTGCCACCTTGACAAACCAGCAGCTTTATTATGATATCCTTGCTGTTTTTGCCAATACCTTTAATGATGCCACATGGATTGATCATCTTTCCATCCAGAGGGGAAATGAGAAAGACACGGACAGGTCAAATCTTCTGGTTGATGGATTTTCCCTGACCCACAATACCCTGGGCGGTTTTTTAGAATTCCTTTCAGGCAATAACAGGATCCAGGATGTGGTGCTGGTTTATGCAAAAAAACAGGAACAAAAGTCCCTGGACCAGGATCTTTCCAGTCTTATCCAATTTAAACTGACCTGCTCCATCATAAAGGGACCCTTAAAATGAACCTGAATATGAGAGCTGTGGATATGGCCTGTATTATTCTTTTGGTGGTGACTGTGGCAGCTGGGGGATTTTTTCTTCAACAAAACTTTTCACGTCATTCATCCCAGGAAAAACTTGAAAAAGAACAATTATCAGCTCAGAAAAACAGCCTGAACCTTGCCGTTGAAAAACTTGCACAGCTTGAGTCACAATTCAGGGAACAGGAAGGCCGGGTCCTTGAACTGAACAAAAGGGTTCCAAAAGCCCCCAGGATGGGAGACCTTTTAAGCCAGCTTCATGGTCTGGTAAAACAAAGAAACATAGCCCTTATTGATTTTAATCACAAACCTGCCCAGGGGTTTGAACGATACAAACTTATTCCTGTTCAGATTATTGTGAAAGGTGATTTTTTAAATATTTACAGGTTGATCCATGACCTGGAAACTTTGAACCGGGTTTTGATTTTTGAAAAAATCATGATCAAAAGACAGAAAGGAAAAAATCTGTGCCAGGCAACTTTTATGGCCAGTGTATTTCAGCAGTGATGGAAAAAAGGGGATACAAAGGAGCTTCATGACAGATAAGAAAAAGACCATAAAAACCATTGCTCTGGTATTGATAGCCATTATTTTCCTTTTCATGTTTTACAATACTTTTTTTAAGGCAAAAAAAAATTCCGGGAAAGCTGCATTAAAAAAGCAACCCACAAAGGTGGTGGGCACTATCCTGCCTCAAAGGACTGCACCAAAGCAGACAGAGACTGTCACTATTCCCGTTTCAGGGTCTGATCCTGCTGGAAATATTGCCTTTTCTGTGCAGCCTTATAAATCAATCATCCCCAATATATTTGAGCCGCCTGACAGCGTTAAACCCGTTCCAAAAAAGGAAGAGGAAAAACCAAAACCCATAGAAGTAGCAAAACCCATAGGAGTAGCAAAACCCATAACTGATGCAGTAAAAAGCCTTGTCAAAAAAATAGTGGAACTACCACCCCTGTCTGAGCAGGAAAAAAGCAGTATCAGCCAGGAACTTGATTTTAAAGGGTCAATCCTAAGCAGCACAGGCGCTGTGGCCATCATCAATGATGAATTTATCCATGTGGGGGACAGCGTTAATGGATATAAAGTCGCATCCATTTCCGAACAACAGGTCTTCATCGACACGGGACGCGGCACGATAATACTGGAGATTATGACGTATGAATAAAAAAGTATTTTTATCCCTTTTCTTTGTTTTACTGGTTATCGTCTTTACTGGCCCGGCCTTTGCCAAAGAAAAAGCATCTGGACCGGCCCGGCAGATAAAACCGATAAATAAACAGCTGATTACGCTGAATTACCGGGATATGGATATCAGGCATGCGTTTTCCGCCCTTGCCATGGAATTTAAACTCAATATTGTCATGAGCCGCGATATCCAGGGCACCATTACCCTGCATCTGTTCGGGCTTACCCTTGAAGAGGCTCTTTCCACACTTGCCATGGCCGGAGGGTTTGACTATAAAAAAACTGAAGGCCTGTACTATATTTACAAGGCAACTGAAAAAGAAAAAACCCCTATACCCGTACCCGTTGAAACATTTATGAAGGTATTTCATGCCAGCTTTGTTGATGTTACCACTGCAAAAACAACCCTGGATGCAGTTCCAGGCTTAAATCCAGTAGAGGTCCATGCGTCCACCAAAACCATTGTTGTCAATGATACCCTGGATAATATACAAAAAGTTGAAAAGATCCTGTCCTTTCTGGATGCTGTTCCCAAACAGGTCTTGATTGAAGCAAAAATCCTCAAGGTGACCCTGAATGATGATATGAAATTTGGCGTGGACTGGAAAGCCATCATGACGGACGGCATTATCCAGACCAGCGGACTGAGCACTGCTGTGCTGCCCGGCACAACCTCAGGTACTGAGTTTGTCACCGGCCCAAGTACATCTCCGGCATCAGGGACCGGCGGCTTTGCCAATTTTGTTGCCGGTATGGGAAGCACAAGCCAGATTGCCCTGGCCATTGATTTATTAAAAACCAAAGTAAAGGTGGATATCGTGGCCACCCCTAAAATCCTTGCCATTCACGGGGAAAAGGCAAAGGTCCAGGTGGGAGGTAAGTTTGGGTATAATGTCACAACGACCATTGATGGGATCACCTCTGGAAGCGTTGAATTTATCGATACAGGAACCATCCTTGAAATTACGCCCTATATTGATGAACAAAACAATATATTACTCAATGTAAAGCCTGAAATAAACTCTGCAGGTCTTGTTTCCGGAACTCCTGTGGTCGTATCCACGGCTGTTGCCACATCGCTTTTGACAAAGGATGGAGAAACAGTTTTTCTTGCAGGATTGATAGAAACTACGGATACAAAAACAAAACATGGCATCCCCATCCTGGGTGATCTTCCAATCCTGAGTTACTTGTTCAGCCGGACAGAGGATACTAAAGAAAAAAAAGAGCTGGTGATTCTGATTACGGCAAAAATTATCAGAAACAATCTGCCGCCTTCTCCAAAACCATAGTCTTTTTGGGGTGTGATGCTTAAGAACCAGAAAGGCTTTCTCCTCATCAGTATCATTTTCATCATGCTGCTGATGGCCGTCAGCATATTTTCCATCAATTATTATTCCGTCACCCAGATTCGGATGGCTTCCAACCAGATTGATTCTGTACAGACGGGCTATGATATGAAAGCCATTATCGAAGATTCGGTCTGGAGACTCACAGACAATCTTTTCTGGCGCACGGACGAAGACGGAGAATTTCCCGATCCTCCCTATGACACTAATTACACCCGCATTGTCCGCAATGCCAGCGACACCCCCTTTAATTATCCTTCCGATTACAGCGATGCCGTCACCATCCAGGTGATTCCCAAAGGCGCATCCCTTTCCTTTCCCTTTCAACGATCTTTCAGATATTATGCTTCCATATTTGCCGGAACTGATCTTATACTAAATGAACCCAGGAGTATTTTTAAGGATTCATCAGGCAATCTTTATATCGCAAGTACAAAACATCACAAAATTTACAAGGTGGATACATCCGGGAATGTATCAATAATAGCCGGCACAGGCGATGGCGGGGATACGGGGGACGGAGGAGCGGCCACTCTTGCCAGGCTGAATGAACCCAGTGATGTTTATAAGGATTTTTCAGGGAATATATATATTGCCGATACAAAGAATCACAAAATCAGGAAA
>CAYWGN010000106.1:0-15679 GCA_964457495.1 uncultured Desulfobacula sp. | reverse complement strand
AACTTTCCCGTCAGTTTCAGGTTTAAAAAATCCTTTGGTTCTAAGAATTTATAGGTATTTTTATAGATATCAGGAAATGTTTTTTTAATAAAAAGGATATGGGCAATGGGGTCTTTGCCGGATCGAAGAGGGATACCACCTGTGAGCTTCAGCCATTTATAAAGCTTTGAAATACCATACCCTTCAATTTTTATCAGACCATTGGTGATTTTTTTTACATGGGGAGCGCCCCGTGCATCCATCCAGGTTATGGCATTCATCAGATGGTTTCCAGTCTTATCCACGGCCACGGTCCCGGACCACTGGCTTGTACAGCAGATTGCGATGATATCTTTTACAGGAACAAGATTTTTGGATAAAAGCCTTTTGGCGGCTGTTACAATGGCTCTCCACCAGTCATCCGGGTCCTCTTCAACCCCGCCCTGGGGTAAAAAGATGGTGTCTGTCTTTTCAAATTCATGGGCAAGAACATCTCCAAGCATAGAGACAATGGCAACTTTTGGACCCGAGGTTCCCAGATCAATGGCAAGAATATACTTAGTATCTGAAGACATGATCCCCCTTTTTGCATGGTTTGTTTATTTGTATGTAATCATGCCTGCAAAAAACAAACAAGGTTTGTTTGGAATAACAATAAGTTCTACAGTCTTTTTCTATTTATCATACAAAAATAATTGATCAAATAACAAGTCTATCACGCCTTAACGACCAGAACATAACTATGATTGATAACGTCAATAATAATACTCCCAGGGCAAAAACACCACTAAACCCGATGTATTGGTATAACCATATGCCAAAGAGCGGCGCAATCAGTGCCCGAATGCCCACCATGCTGAGATGTACGGACTGGTATGCGCCTGCATCATCGTCCTTACAAAAATACGCCGAACCGATATTCCACAAAAGAGGCATTGTTGCAGCAAACAAACCATTCCAGGCAAATGAGATAACGACCAGATAATAAAGTCTGTAAGCACCTATGTCAAAATAATAGGGGTAATACTGGGTAAGTCCCATAAAAAACAAGTACATGAGCAAGGTTAAAAAAGTGAAGGCGGCAAACTTTCGTGGGTCAATGCGATCAATAAGATTACCAAAAAACGGCAGCATTAAAATAGCTATAAGATTATATGAGTTTTTATAAAAGGCAATACTTGTGTAGTTCAAATGAAGCTCTTCAGCTAAGAAAAGTGTGATAATCGCAGCAGTGAGCATAAAAGAGAACCCGTACAGCATAAACCCTAACTCGAAATCACGATAGGGTTTGTTGGAAAAAATAATCGCCTTCATATCTCTGAATGATTTGCGAAGCGATTCCATCATGGGAAGGGCCTCCTTTTCAGTCTGCAGATAATCCACCTTCACTGCAGTGGAAAGCAGAAACAAGGAAATAATCCCCAGGACCCCTATAACTGGATAAACATAAACAAAGGAAAAGGGATTGACATCCAGCATCCAGCCAAAGACAAAAGTAGTGATCATCATCACAATTTTATTGGTCATGACGGCATAGCTGTAAAGTGTTCCAAAACGTGAATTGCTATAATTGTTTTTAAGGATACTATTGATTATTGGATAAACAATCGGCATGGCGAAATAATAGAAAAGGAAAATAACCAGGAAAAAATAATGATAGAAAACCATATCATCTGCCGGAAGCAATTCACGGGGAAAAACGATCATCAAAAGCAGAGGTAACCGGGTAATAAGCGCCGTGGTCCTGAGAATGGTTTTCTTTTTGTATCTCTTTAATACTTCATGGATAACAACAGTGAAGACAAATACAATCACACTGGCCTGAAAAAGAATAGCAAGTTGCATCTGACTACCCTTAAGGCTTTTAATAAACACAAACTCGTTAAGAGCCACAACTCCAAACAATATCCCTTCGATTATTGAATAAAGAAGGTGGAGCCCAAATATCTTTTTTTCATTTATTTCCAGATCAGCAATCTTCAACTTCTATCCTCTGGGTTTACCTGTTGTCCATTTTTCATTTCTGAATTTTATCCATATTTTTAAGCCCTTTTTATTATGTAAAAAAATTTATCTTTATATATACAAGTTTAATAGTTTTTTAAAGTTTATAATATCTTGGGCGTTACCGGTTTCCCGGTGGTCTTTTTACCAGCTCTGGAACCAACCACATCATCCATGGATTCAAGCTCTTCAAGACAAGCAATACCAATATTACAAAGATCGCTGAGCGCTCGGCCCTTAGCACTGGTGCTGGACATAATGAATTTTTTTTAACGCCTTCATCAGTCTCCCATTTGCTTTCATCCAATTTTCCAAGGACACCAACCCTTGCTCCAGAATGCAGATGTTTTTCTGTTATTTCTTCAAGACGTCCAAAGCAGGCGACCTTTATCTAGCAAATTTCTTTTTTGATCCTTTGAAGGCCAATGAAAACTTAGCAATAGGATCTCCTTCTGATGTAAAGAATATCTCAGAGTCCTGTCAGTTACCTGTTAATACTGTTTGATTTAACATTTGAGTGTTTCTCTTTTTTTGATTTTGAATAATCCGGTTACTCTCCAATTATGTTGCGAGTATGTTTTGTTGCGAGTTTTTTCTTCTAATAATTTTTCAAAAAGATGTATTTTCTTTGTATTTAATTCTTTTACTTTTTTTCTTCTCTCATCTTCTTTGCTTTTGACAGGTTGTCTTCAGTGGCCACGCCGTCAGACCCCGCCCCATTTTTTAGAATAATACCCCGCCAGCATTCCGTATAGACCGATCATACCATCAGTGCTTATTAGGATTTTAAATTATTACAGATATTTATTTTGCATTTAAAAATTTTTTAATGTAACTTATTTTAGGATTACTATTAAAAAAAATAGTGGCCGTATTCAAGTATGCATGACCGGAAGAAACGATTTGATTCGGAGGGAATGTGCAGCTTTCTCTCTGAGGTCGAATCCTTAATTTGAGATTAAGAGAAGATGGTGTTGAATGAAAAATCATCAAACCTTATTAATAGGTACATCCCTTAAAAAAAATGGTTATTCAGTCAGAATCCAATGGGTATTAGTCATCAGTGTGATTCTGCTGACCTTTGTTGCTGTTTTCTGGCACCTTGATCACAAATCAGGTGTGCCTGTAACACCGGTCAGCAAAGAAGGACCCATTGTCCGCACCTTGCGCCTGGGGCTCAATATCGCTTCTGGAAGTGCACTGCATGCGGCTGCAGAACAATTTTCGGATCTGATTTACAAACGCAGTGACGGTAAGCTTAAGGTCAGGGTCTATCCAGACCAGCAGCTTGGCAATGATGCCCAGATGGTTGAGATGGCCCGCAATGGTGAACTTGACCTGATTCTCACCCCAACCGCCAAACTCAGTTCAGCGATTCCAGCCATGCAGTATGCCGATCTGCCTTTTTATTTTTCCAGCCGGGAAGAACTCTACACCATGCTCGACGGCGAACCAGGCCAGATACTGCTCTCAAAGCTCAATGCCATTGATCTGGTGGGTTTGACCTTTTGGGAAAACGGGTTCAAACAATTTACCGCCAACACCCTCCTGCAAACCCCCAAGGACTTCAAGCACCTGCGTTTTCGCACCATGAAAAGCCGGCTTATCATGGACCAGTTTATAGCTCTGGGCGCCCAACCCATTCCCATCGACTTTCATGCCACCTACAAAGCGCTGGCCGATGGTGCGGTTGACGGTCAGGAAAATCCGCTGGTGGCCATCGTTGCCATGGGGTTTCATAAGGTGCAGAAACATCTGACTTTGAGCAATCACGCCTATCTGGGGTATGTTTTTTCAGCCAGCAGGAAAGTGTTTGAAACTCTGCCGCCTGATATGCGGAACATCATCCAGACCACGGCCAATGAACTGACCCTCTGGGAACGTAAAGAAACCGCCCGCCGAGAGATGGGATTTCTTGAAACCATCCGGGCTGCAGGAGTAGCCATCCATACCCTGACCCCGGAGGAACGCCAGCAATTCAGCGCCATACTGGCACCCATGGTTGATTCATTTGGGTTTCAGGTTGGGTATGACCTGCTGGCCAAAACAGAAGAGCTGCGTTATGCAAGGCAATCCGCAACTCCAGAGAGCCGTAAAGAGGATTTGCTCATCGGCCTTGATGTGGATTTGTCCCAGGGCGGCGCCCAGGCTGGCGGGGCAATTTTTCGTGGTGTTCAGATGGCAATTGAAGAGATAAACCATGAAGGAGGCCTGCTGGGCTCTCAGTTCCGGGTACTGGCGCTTAACAACGGCGCCAATCCCGATGCTGGCCACCGGAACCTCCAGCGTTTTGCCGCCCTGCCCTCGCTGCTGGCCGTGATGGGCGGCATTCATACTCCCGTGGTCATGGCCGAATTGGACGATATCCATCTTTTGCGGATTCCCTATCTGATTCCCTGGGCCTCGGGAGAAGAACTGACCGATCACAGCCATCGTCCCAGTTACACCTTTCGGGTATCGATTAAGGACTCCCGGATTGAACCATTTCTGCTGGAAAACGCACTCAAGATGGGCGGACATGTCGCCATACTGCTTGAGGAATCTGCTTCAGGGCGTAGTACAGAGTCCTTGTTGAAGCCAGTTATTGACAAACTACCAGCCAACTCGGTTACCATCTCCAGGTTTTATGCCAGTGAAATTGATTTTGATACCAAAATCAAGACCCTGGTGCAAGGCGGCTCAAAGGCCCTGATTATCGTGGCCGATCACCCTGGCACCCGGGCCTTTGTTCAGGCCATGGCCCACCAGAATAATCCAGTACCAATCTTTGCTAACTGGCGGCTCACGGGTTCTGATTTCTGGAACCAGGAGCAGACGGCATTGAAACGTGTCGATTTACGGTTCGTGCAGTCCTTTCTGCTGGACGAGGTCAACACTGGGGCCGGTCTTCAAAAATTCACCAGGCAATACCGGCAGCGCTACGGTCTGGGCGCCTATGATTCCCTGCCGTCTCCGGCTGGCAGTGTCCATGCCTACGATCTTATCCATCTGCTGGCCCTGGCTGTCAAACAGGCCAACACCACGGACAGGGTGCTTATCCGGGAGGCTCTGGAAAACCTGCCGCCATACCCAGGACTGATGAAAAACTACAATCCCGCCTTTACACCTGGCCATCATGATGCCCTGGAGGGTTTGCCCCTCTTCATGGCCCGATTTGATGAGCAGGGCCGTATCGTCAGGGAGGAGTAACCCATGGCTTTTTTCGATTATTTCACCCAGAGCCTGCGGCGCCGCATTATATGGGTCTTTGGACTCTTTGTGGCCCTGTCGATGATTTCAGTGGTCATCATTATTGGTTTCCGCCTGTTTTCCACCATTACTGAAAATTTGACCAAAGAACTCAAACAGAAGAGCCACCAGGAAGGTGAACTCCTCATGCAGCGTCTCGATTATCTGCTGGAAAGCGCCACTGTGCTAGTCAAAAACCCCCTGGTGATCAACGGCATAAACGATGCCCAGGGCCGGTTGACCTATCTTCCCGATCTGGTTCAAAATTTCAGACAGGGACGTGACGTTGAAGCTGTTGCCCTGGTTGGTTTTGATGGCAAGGCCTTGTATTCGAGTATGGAAAATCTGCCAACCTATGGCGAATCCACTGAACTGCGAAGCACACTGGCCAGTGGTATCTTAAGCTATATGGTCGATGCCAGGCTTGGACGATGGGATGTTTTTGTGCCGGTTGTCTATTATGGAACCACCCAGGGGGCGCTGGTCGTCATGTACAATCTGAAAGATGTTGCCAAACGGGTTATTCCGCTCGACCCGCTGATTGGCCATGGTCTGTATCTAAAAGAGATCTTGATTTATGAAGATAAGCCCTCAACTGACAGCGATCTTCTCATGGCGCGTCAACCCCTGGCTTCTTTTACCAAGAGCGGGCTGGGATTTTTGTCTGGACTGCAACTGGAACTTGAGGTTACTGCGCCGCGCCGACACTATCTGCAACCTGCCACCCGGGCCATGCGTGATATGGTTATCTTTGGCATCATTCTCACTCTGGCCGCCATTGCCATCGCCTACTGGATAGGCTACAGCGTGACCAAACCAATCTTTCTGCTGCAAAAGCGGGTTGCCGAGGCAGATGGCAGCCCTGAAAAGCGGTGTGCGCCTCTGGGCAGTTCTGCTGAACTTGAAGAGCTTGCTGAAAATTTTGATCAGCGCACCAAAGAACTGCTGGATATCCAGCAGAACCTGGAAAAAATTGTGGCCGAGAGGACAAGTGAACTCTCCACTGCCAAGGAAAAAGCCGAGGCAGCCACCCGGGCTAAAAGTGATTTCCTGGCCAACATGAGCCACGAAATCAGGACACCCATGAACGCCATCCTCGGCATGCTCTATCTCGCCCTTAAAAGCGATATGCCGCCCACTCTCAACAACTACCTGAACAAGGCAAAAGGGGCTGCCAATTCCCTACTGGGTATTATTAACGATATCTTGGATTTTTCCAAGATTGAGGCAGGGAAACTGAAAATAGAGGTTGTTGAATTCAACCTTGAAACGGTGCTGGAACAGCTGTCTGATTCCATAGGGTTTCAGGCAGAACAAAAGGATCTGGAATTTCTTATCCGTCATGATGTGAATGTGCCGATTTGCCTCCTTGGCGATCCTCTTCGTCTGGGCCAGGTGTTGCTCAATCTTTGCGGCAACGCCGTTAAATTCACGGAAAAAGGTGAGGTGGAACTGGCCGTTGCCGGCCAGAATATCAGTGAAACAGAATTGACCCTGCAGTTTTGTGTGCGAGATACAGGCATTGGTATGACTTCTGAGGTACAGAAGAAACTATTTGAAAAATTCAGCCAGGCTGATCAGTCTTTCACCCGGAAATTTGGCGGCACTGGCCTGGGCCTGGCCATCAGCAGACTGCTAATGGAATTAATGAAAGGCCGTGTATGGGTTGAAAGCTCCCAGCCGGGTCAGGGCACTACCATGTGCTGTTCAGTGCCATTGGCAATCGCCCGGAAGGATGGGGTGCATCCATACAGTCTGACGGAGCAGGCCAGTCCCTTGCTGAAAGGTATTCGGGTCCTGGTGGTGGATGACAGCAGCGTTTCTCGCGAGGTTCTTTCGGAAATGCTCAGCTCGTTCCAGCTGGATGTCAGTGTGGCCGCAAGTGGCAGGGCAGCCATTGAGCAGATTAAGACAGCCTCTGAAAATCCATTTGAGGTAGTCTTGATGGACTGGCGAATGCCCGGCATGAACGGTGATGAGGTAGTTCGGCGTATTGCTGCCGACAAAGCCATTCTTCAACAACCCAAAATTGTAATCGTCACTGCCTATGGACGAGAAGAGGTCGTGAAACAGTCGGAAGATGCCGGGGCACATGGTTTTCTGGTCAAACCCGTATCGCCCTCCACCTTGCTGGACACCATTTTGTCCGTACTGGGGCGCAGCCGGATCTTTGATTCTGACGAAAAAAAAAGGGAGGGCGCAGGTTCTGCCTCAGTCAATTTTTCTGGAACCCACCTGCTACTGGTGGAGGATAACGAGATCAACCGGGAATTTGCTGTTGATCTTTTGGGCAGTATGGGTATCCAGGTGGATGAGGCAACCAATGGCCAGGAGGCCTTGGCCATGGTGCAGCAAAGTTCCTATGACGGGGTTCTCATGGATATTCAGATGCACGTGATGGATGGCCTGGAGGCCACACGGCGTATCCGCGCCCTGGGGCATCAACCGGGCGGGGAACGTTTTTCCTCTTTGCCCATTATCGCCATGACGGCCATGGCCATGAGCGAGGATGCTGAAAAATGCCATCAGGCGGGCATGGATGATTTCATCAGTAAACCTGTTGATCCGGTCCGATTGACCTCCACTCTGCAAAAGTTTCTGTCAGACAAGACCGGTATAAAGCAAAAGAAATACCCGTCTGAAGAGCCGGGCCTTGAGGCAATAACCACAAAAATTCCTCCTGAGCTGCTGGCTTTGAAAACACTTAATGCGGCCCAGGGTATTCATCGTATCGGCGGCAACCCGGAGGCGTACCGCAAGCAACTGCACCGCTTTCGAAAGCATTACTGGGATGCGGTTGATAAGCTGCAGGGGTTGATCACAAAAAAAGGTATGGAGGCAGGTGAGACCTATTGCCATGAACTCAAAGGGGTTTGCGGCAACCTGAGCGCTAACCTGTTATTTTCCGCTGTCACCCAAATTGATGACCTGCTCAAACAGGGCACAATGCCTGATCCGGAACTTTTTGACACAATCAGAAAAATGCTTGAGCAAATCATGACTGAAATCGATGGACTTGCCCCCCGGGTTTCTTTGGCTTCCGGAGAAAGTTTTGGCCTGAAACCTGAAGAGATTTCAGCCAAACTGCTTGCCTTGTCATCCCTGCTTAAAAATGATCTTGGGGCTGCTGAGCTGGTGATTTCCGAGCTGCTGCGCAGCGTGGCCGGCAGCGAAACAGAACAGGCTGTGTCCGAAATAGCTGCCAAGATGGATGTATTTGCCATGGATGAAGCACTAGAACTTATAATTACCTTAAGCAATCAATTGAGTGACACTGCTTGATGGAATTGCACAGGAGAAACGATTATGACCGCAACCATTAAGGCCAAATCAAAAATCCTCATTGTTGATGATGTGAGCGAGAATATCCATGGGATGATGAATGTTCTGGGGCAAAAATATGCCGTTATCGCAGCAACCAACGGGGAAAAGGCCTTGGAAATGGCCGCCCTGAAACCCCGTCCGGATTTGATTCTGCTGGACATCAAGATGCCCGGTATGGACGGTTATGAAGTGTTACGCAGACTGAAAACCGATCCAACAACGGCGGAAATTCCGGTTATCTTTGTTACCGCCCTGGCTGAATCAGAGGATGAGGCAAAAGGCTTGAAGATGGGGGCTGCCGATTACATCACCAAACCCGTGAATCCTGAGCTTCTCAAGGTGCGGGTAATGGCCCAGCTTGAACTCCTCCGGTATAGAAGAAAAGCCGTGGCGCCCTTCACCATTGACGGAAATGCCGCTCTTACCAATCTGAGCATCCTGGTGGTGGATGATGTGCCGGAAAATGTCCATGATCTCACAAGCGCTCTCTCGGAAGAGTACCGGATCAGGGGCGCAAATAACGGGCCTGCCGCCATTGAAATAGTCAAAGGTGTTGATCCTCCCGATCTGATCCTGCTGGATGTGATAATGCCTGAAATGGATGGGTATGAGACCTGCCGCCGGATTAAAGCCACGGAGAATGGCTATAGAATCCCGGTTATTTTTCTCAGTGTGATTGACAAACCCTTTGAAAAGGTGAAGGGCTTTTCCATGGGGGCAGCCGATTATATCTCTAAACCTTATGATATTGATGAAGCCAGGGCCCGGATCAAAACCCATCTGCAATTGAGCCGTTTGCAGCTTTATTTTGAACAACAGGTCGCCCAGAGAACTGTAGCCCTGAAGGCCGTTACCAGCGAGTTGCAGGCCACCCTGGATGCTATTCCGGATTTATTGTTTGAAGTTGATCTGCAAGGCTGCTACCTCCGTGTTCATGCCCCCCAGCATGAATTACTGATAAGACCCAAGGAGGATCTCATCGGAAACCTGTTTGCTGATATCCTGCCCGTTGATGCTGTTGCTGTTTGCATGGAGGCCGTACAGGAGGCAAATGAAACAGGTTTTTCCCATGGCAGACAATATAAACTTTCTCTGGCCCAGGGGACATTCTGGTTTGAGCTCTCTGTTGCCAGAAAAAACAGTTCAATTGCTTCAGAACCCACCTTTATCATACTTTCCCGGGATATCACCGAGCGTATAAAGGCGGAGGACGAACTGGAAAAACACCGGGAACACCTTGAAGAGCAGATTCAGGAGCGGACCGCTGCGATTGAGGCAAAAAGCCGGGAACTTGAGCGCTTCAACAAGCTCTTTGTGGACCGGGAGTTCCGGATCAAGGAGTTGAGAGACCAGATGGCAAAATTGACAGACAAAAATCAAGGAAAGGAGGGGCCAGGATGAGCAGTGGTGCAGCCAATCAGTTGCTGATGTTTGGCACCCAGGCACTGATAACCATCATCTTGTTATTGGGTTTGTTTCGGATGAGATCGCGTCTGGGTCTCTCCCCGCTCTATGTCACCCTTGGTGTTTTCCAGCCTATCCAGGTGCTTCTGGCATCTTCAATCTATGTAGAAATACGGCCGGATCTGTTGATAAGTCCTGGGTCGACCGTCATGTTCACCGCGAGCCTGTTTGCAATCCTGGTGGTTTATATCTTTGAAGATGCCATTGAAGCCAGAAAAGTCATCTACGGGATCATGGTCGCAAACCTGGTCATGACATTGTTGATGCTTGCTTTTGGTGCGCAATTAAATCTGCCGGGGACCCTGAATTTTCTGGGTCTGCCCCAGGAGATCTTCAACCAGGGGGGCCGTGTCATGTTTGTGGGAACGATGGCCCTGTTTGCTGACGTACTGCTGATTATCTTTGTGTTTGAGGGCATCAGTCGATTGATCCCGAAATTTCCATTTTTTCGGATTTTTTTAACCATGGCCATCATAGTCACCTTTGACACCCTTGTTTTTGCTACCGGGGTTTTTGGGGGGCAGTCAAACTATGATACTATTGTCATGTCAGGGATCGTGGGCAAGGTTTCCATTGCAGGGTTTTACAGCGTGGTTCTGTTCCTTTATCTGCGGTTCATAGAGCCGGTTAAAGAGTCGGTTGAAACTTATGCTTTAAATGGTCTTAAACCATTCCAGGATATTTTTTATGCACTTTCCTACCGTGAGAGATACATGGTTCAGAAAGACTACGCGGAAAAAGCAATCCACAGGAGCGAAGCAAAACTGATGCAGCGTTCCCAGGAGCTGGCTGCATTGAACAAAATGAGCACTCGGATCAGCCAGAGTCTGTCTGTGGAAAAAATTATTTCGCAGGCCCTTTCAGGTTTGCTCCAGACCACAGAAGCCAATGCCGTATTTTTGTTGATGAAAAAAGGGGAAGATCTTATACCGGCTGGAATTGTTTTTTCAGAACCGGGCCGTGCATTTACCGAATTTCCCACCCATAAGCTGGGCCAGTGTTTATGCGGAATGGCTGCCAGCGAAAAAAAATCGATTTTTTCCCCGAATATTTATACTGATCCACGCTGCACATGGGAAGAATGCAAACAGGCCGGCCTGCATTCCGCAGCGGCTTTGCCACTTTTCAGCGGGAACGAGGTCATTGCAATACTGGGCCTGGGCACGGATAATGTAAACGATTTTGAAAAACAGGCAGAATACCTGGAAGCATTGGCCTCAGCCATTGCTTTGGGTTTGCAGAACGCATTGCTGTTCGAACAGATTCAGAAGAATGCATTAAAACTTGAAAAAGAAGTTAAAAGACGGACCCTGGAACTGGAAGATTCCCAAAAGGCATTGATCTATCTTCTGGAAGATGTCAGTGAGGCCAGAGATCAGCTTGAAACAGCCAATCATCGGCTAAAGGAGCTGGACCAGCTTAAATCCATGTTCATTGCTTCCATGAGCCACGAGCTGCGGACCCCCTTAAACTCCATTATCGGATTTACCGGGATTTTACTTCAGGGTCTGGCCGGGGATTTAAACACGGAGCAACAGGACCAGCTTGGCCGGGTGAGCCGGGCGGGCAAACACCTGTTGTCCCTGATCACGGATGTAATCGACGTTTCCAAGATTGAAGCCGGAAAAGTGGACTTGTATCTGGAATCTTTTGAGTTAGGAGCGCTTATCAATGAGGCAATCACTGCTGTTAAAGTGGAGGCCGGACTCAAGGGATTGTCCCTGGTCGTTGATATTCATAAATCAATCTTCATGCGCACGGACCGCCGTCGTCTACTCCAGTGCGTTATGAACCTGCTCAGTAATTCGGTGAAATATAGTGAAAAAGGCGGTATTTCGGTGACTGCCCTGAACATGGATCAGCACATTGAGATCCAGGTTTCTGACACGGGTATCGGTATTGCCGAATCCGATCTCCCGCTGCTTTTTTCTTCCTTTGCCCGCCTGGAATCACATTTGAAAATTAAGACGCCCGGCACTGGCCTGGGCCTTTATCTGACCCGGAAAATTATCACCGATCTTTTAGGGGGAAAAATTTCAGTAAAGAGCAAGCTTGGTAAGGGAAGTACGTTCAGCATCAAGCTGCCCATTGGAATAGTCCGCAGCCATGAACCCCATGAAAAAGCAGGATTTGATACATGATTAATATTAAAATGAGGCAAACATGAAGACCATTCTGATTATAGAGGACAATGATGATAATATGAAACTGATCTGCTTTATCCTTGAAAAGAACGGATACAGTACTATCCGGGCCGTCACCGGCCGGGATGGGATCAACATGGCTTTAAAAGACAAGCCAGATCTGGTGCTGCTGGATATCCAGCTTCCAGACATGAACGGCATTGAGGTACTAAAGGCCATCAGGAATTCTGAAGCAGACGGCAGCCTGCCCATTATAGCGGTCACATCCTTTGCCATGAGCGGCGACCGGCAGCACCTGCTTTCGGCCGGATGCAACGGCTATATTGAAAAACCCATCAACCCGGAAACCATCATAGAAGAGATCCGTCTCTATGCAGGAGAACCCTTATGAAAATCCTTATTGTCGATGACAATGCAGATGCCCGCTATATCCTGAAAAAAACCCTGGCTTCCGCCGGACATCAGGTCCTGGAGGCGGAAAATGGTAAGATTGCCCTTTCACTTGCACAAGAGCATCTGCCGGACCTGGTCATATCTGATATTCTTATGCCTGAAATGGATGGCTTTCAGTTTTGCAGGAGAATCCGGGGAAACGACACATTCAGGGATATGCCATTTGTTTTTTACACGGCTACCTATACAGATGCCAAAGATGAGGAATTTGCATTGTCTTTGGGGGCGGATCAGTTTTTGCGCAAGCCCATGGACGGCAAAGGGTTTCTTGCAGCCATACAAAATCTTGTCCGAAAAACCGCCCAGGGTGAGATACCAGCGTCAACATCGATTTTAAATACGGAGAAAACCTATCTTAAGCTCTATAATGAGCGGCTGATCCAAAAACTGGAAAAGAAAATAATCGATCTGGAAGAGGAAACCGAAGCTCGGCAGCAGGCAGAAGCAAATCTTAAAGCCACCATGGAGGCCGTTCCTGATATGATATTCCGACTAGACCGACAGGCACGGTTTCTCGATTTTAAACCGGGCAAGGGGTTTGCCCCATATGTCTCTCCGGATGCATTCATTGGGCGCACGGCAGATGAGGTGCTGCCGGAAGAGATCGCCCGCCAGACCTTGGCCAATGTGCATAAGGCCCTGGAAACCGGCCGGACCATTACCTACGATTACCAGCTGCCTGCCAAAGGTAAAGTGCGTGATTACGAAGCCCGTTACGCACCTGCCACCAACAATGAGGTGGTGGCCATCGTTCGTGATGTGACAGAGCTACGCAATTTGCAGAAACAGCTGTTGCAGGCCCAGAAAATGGAGGCTGTAGGGCATTTGGCAGGTGGAGTGGCTCATGATTTCAACAATATGCTCAGTATTATTCTCGGTTATGCCGAAATGGCAGTGAACAGGGTCAATGTTCATGATCCCCTGTACGGAGATTTGGAAGAAATCATCAATGCAGCCAATCGGTCCACCAGCCTGGTCCAGCAGCTGCTGGCTTTTTCTCGACAACAACCCGTTACGCCGCAGGTTCTGGATCTGAACCATCTGATTGGTAACGGCCAGAAAATGTTGGGACGGCTGATTGGGGAAGACATCGAAATGGTATTCATTCCTGGCCATGCGCTTTGGTCGATAAAAATTGATCCATCCCAAATTGATCAAATTATGGCTAACCTGGCTGTCAATGCAAGGGATGCCATTGAAGGGGTCGGCCAGCTGACGATTGAGACCGGCAATATCGTTATAGACGAGGCGTATTGCCAGATGCACCACGGTGCAAACCCCGGCAAATTTGTATCTCTGACTGTCAGTGATTCTGGCACGGGAATGTCCAGGGAGACTCTTGATCACCTGTTTGATCCATTCTATACAACCAAACCAGTAGGCTCTGGAACCGGCCTGGGACTTAGCACTGTATATGGCATTGTCAAACAAAACAACGGATTTGTTTATGTGTATAGTGAATTGGACCATGGCACTTCTTTTAAAATCTACTTTCCCAACGTTGAAGGCCCCCCTGAAAAAATGGAACTTCCCCGTACAAAATCACACACGACAAAAGGTGATGAAACCATTCTGATCGTGGAGGATGAGAGGATGATCCTGAAACTCTGTCAGACTGTGCTTCAAAGACAGGGCTACCAGGTCCTGTGTGCCTCATCACCGGAGGAGGCAATCATTTTATGCAAAAACCATGACGGCCCTATCAATCTTTTGATTACTGATGTCGTGATGCCTAAAATGAACGGCAAGGAACTTAAAGACCGGATTGAAGCAATGCGACCGAACATCTGTGTGCTTTTCATGTCCGGCTACACATACCAGATTATTCAGGCACGCGGAGTGTTGGATGAAGAATTAAATTTTATCCAGAAACCCTTTTCCACGGCAGACCTGGTATGCAAAGTAAGACAAATTCTGGATGATTGACATGGTTTATCCTATTCGTGGTAATAACAGACACAACATTTTTTCCAGAGGGTAAATGTAATATTGATGGTAGTTTTCCTAAAATATTTTTATTTTCCGGTTAAAAATCCAACTACCCAAGCGAGACTTATGCTTATAATCACTTAGAGGGACTCTGCATTTTGTGGTTTTTACTGGTATTTTAAAAACTCAGCCCATATAAAATTTGGGCACCCCATTTTTAAAATAATACCCCGCCAGTCTTTCTATATATAACCATGGTAAATTTTAAAAACCCTGACTGGTGGATATAGCGCTCAGTGATTTATCGAATTTGACTTCTGTAAAGATAATACCATTGGTACTCAGGAGGAAGCCTACTAAAATTATCTAAAATAGAAATATTGTAATTTGTAATTTTTTGATATAATATTTTTTTAAAATTTTTGCAGATACCATTTGAATTATTGAATAATATTGGGACAGTCAATCTTTATGCAATCTATCCTTTTAAATTTGGGTTTTCTCAAAGAATAAAAGTAAAGGCGGGTTTATTTGACCACAGAACATCATGGCACTAAAGAACGATATATTTTTTTGGCTTTGGCGATCCTCTTGACTTTATCAATCATAGCAGGACTTCTGGTGGTAGAGTCGACAGAAAATAAACGTTTTATGAAAAACCAGCGTGGATCTATCGTTGAAAAACTCAGTACGATTCGTGCAAGGTTGGAAAGTGGGCTAAATTCGGAATTATTATTGGCCCGAAGCATAATTATCGATGTTGAAACAAATACAGATATTACAAAAGATCGATTCTTTAAAATCGCACAGCACTTTATGAAATCATCGAATCATATCAAAAATATCGGGCTCGCCAAGGGAACAGTATTGACATATGTCTACCCAGTAAAAGGAAACGAGAAGGCAATTGGGATTGATTACAAAAAGATTACGTCACAATGGCCAGCGGTTCAGCGAGTCATCGAAGGGCGTAAGACCGTGGTGGCAGGCCCCTTAAATCTTGTGCAGGGCGGGATTGGCATTATAGGTCGCACGCCTATATACATTGGCATGAGCAACGCCGATTCTGATACAGGGGAGTATTTTGGTATACTGTCAATTGTTATTAACCTGCCGAGTATGCTTGAGGCGGCGGGATTAAATAATAAGGATTC
>CAYWGN010000105.1:0-15689 GCA_964457495.1 uncultured Desulfobacula sp. | reverse complement strand
ATTCATTTAATAACTACCCCGGCGGGCGATTATTATTCACCAAAAATAAAAAAATCGAATGGGTAAACATATTGTTGCTTTAACATAATAACAATGTGTTCTCAAAATTGTTCTAACTGTTTACACTTTTCAGAAATATACTGGGTTGAGATTCTATCTCATATGAAAAGTTGTCTTTGATTCGCCAAGAGGATGTTTTTTTATAAGAAGATTAGCTATACGTCCACAATAACAAGGGAGGATCACTCCAGTTTCTATTACTGCAGATGACTTGAATATATCCTTGAGTAAAGCAGATTTATTTGTTTCTGCTTTACCCTTGACATTGTTAATCCTATGGTATTAGGCTTATAAAAAATTATCATCGTTTTTCCAGGAGTATTTTTTGTGAAAACAATACGGAGCCGCTTAATTGTCATTTTTATCATTTGCCTGTCCTTCATGGCTACCCTGGCAGTTGTTTACAACCGGAATATTTTTGATTTAAAAGCAAAACTGATTCTCATTGAACACTTTGATGACTTCAGGGATAATCTGCTGGAGCTAAGAAGGCATGAAAAAAACTTTTTCCTGGCTAAAGATATCACCAGCCTGGACAAAATGATTTCCTATCTTGATAAAACCGAAACCGCCTTTAAAGAGCTGAAAAATCAAATTAAAAATGTCATTGGAAAAAAACAGTTTGATGAATTCCAGATTGCCCTGGAAAGCTATAAGCAATTGTTACAGGAAGATATCAACACCGCAAAAATGGGTTCAGAAAAATACAGTGATGAAACACTTCGGGAAAAAGGAAAAGTTCTCAATGACTTCAGCAATAACCTGATTTCAGTCAAACGCCAGAGGATTGACACTACCCTTAATAACATACAGTTCGTACCAATTGCCTTAAGTGGTATTTTCCTGATAATCTTCATTATTATCCTGCGTATTGCCCAAAAAGACATTTTTGAGCCTTTATCCCTCCTGCGGGGGGCCACTGAAAATATTTCCAATGGCATTTTTGAACCAGTAAAATACCCCACACAAAAATGTGATGAAGTCTCACAATGTTTGATAGCTTTTAATAAAATGACCCATGAAATAGAAACCCACCAGGCACAGCTTGTGCAATCCAGAAAAATGGCCTCCATAGGTACCTTCACTTCGGGCATAGCCCATGAACTTAACAATCCCATCAACAACATTTCCCTGATTGTGGACACGCTGCTGGAAGACGGGGAGGACCTGCCATCCGAAGAACGAATCAGCCTGTATAAAGACCTCATGGGCCAAGCTGATCGTTCAACTGAAATTGTCAAAAGCCTGCTGGAATTCTCCCGGACAGACCAGGAATGTTTGGAAAAAATGTCTCTGGAAGAAATGGTTGATAAGACTGCCCGGCTCGTTAAAAATGAAATGCAGTTGAAGCAGATCAAATTTAAAAAACAAATAAAAGGTGCCCTTCTACCGGTCTGGATCGACAAAAGTCGTCTTCAGCAGGCGTTGCTTAACCTTATGATCAATGGCATTCAGGCCATGCCCCATGGCGGCACCCTTTCAACTATCCTGGGTCCTGGTGAGACTTCAGATGAAATGAGAATCGATGTTATAGACACTGGTATAGGTATTCCTGCCGATCAATTGGATTCCATTTTTGATCCCTTTTTTACCACCAAAAAAGAAGGAGAAGGAACGGGATTGGGTCTTTCCGTAACCTATGGCATCATCCAGAAACATGGGGGCCGAATTTCAGTCAAAAGCACTCAGGGGAAAGGAACCTGCTTTTCAATTTTCCTGAACACCAGGTCACATAATGAGTGTTAATATTCTCTCACAGTCCCTCAGGGTTGCGGTAATTGATGATGAACCCATTGCCTGCAGAGAAATTCAGCGGGGTCTGGCCAGGGATCTTTATATGATTGAAACCTTTGGGGATGGTGAATCCGCACTTAAAAAAATGTCTATTGACCCCTTTGACCTTATCCTTTGCGACATAAAACTGCCAAAAATGAGTGGACTTGCGGTATTAAAGGAAGTCAAAACCCGGTACCCCATGACAGAAGTCATTGTTTTCACAGGATATGGTTCTGTCAACACTGCGGTTGAGGCTATCCAGGCCGGGGCATTTCACTTCATGACTAAACCCGTAAAAATGGACGAGCTCAGATCTCTATCAGCCAGAGCACTTGAAAAAGTAAAACTCATCCGGGAAAAAGAGATCCTGAAAAAATCTTTGTTTTCCCACTCCCGGCAGCAGTATATTATAGGTCACAGTCGGGCCATACAGGATGTATTATCCCTTGTCAAAAAAGTCAGCTCCCTTAATTGTAATATCCTGATCCAGGGTGAAAGCGGCACAGGAAAAGAGCTGGTTGCACGAGCACTGCATTTTTTAGGATCCAGACGGGAACTTCCCTTTGTTGCCTTCAGCTGTGGTGGTTTTTCCGAGGAACTGATAGCCAATGAACTTTTTGGCCATGAAAAAGGAGCCTTTACCGGTGCAGTGGATACCCGGATAGGTCTTTTGGAATCTGCTAACAAAGGCACCATCTTCTTAGATGAGATCGGCATTATGCCTTCGAGCATGCAGGTCAAACTGCTCAGATTTATCCAGGAACGAACCCTGACCCGTGTCGGCGGCACAAAACAGATTCCCCTGGACGTACGCCTGATAGCAGCAGGAAACGAAGATTTAAAAAAAGCAGTTGCAAAAAACCAGTTCCGGGAAGACCTTTATTACCGCCTCAATGTGGTGTTAATAGATCTACCCCCTCTGCGGGACCGAAAAGAAGACATTCCGTTGCTCATCAACCATTTTCTGATAAAATACAGCAAACAGTTTGGAAAGGCGGTTGCCTCGGTTGAGCCTGGAGTTGAAGACATTCTCAATCAATACCCTTTCCCGGGTAATGTCAGGGAACTTGAAAATATTATTGAAAGAGCGGTTGCCCTTTCTGAAGGGAGAATGATTGCCATCAAGGATCTGCCCGATGATCTGCTAAGGCTCTCCATCAAACGTATCGATAACGATGACTGGCCATCCCTTCAGGAATATGAAAAAGAATATATCCGCCGGGTCCTGCTCAAGACCGATTATCACAAGGGGGATGCTGCCCAGATTCTTGGAATTCCCAGAACCACCCTGTGGCGAAAAATCAAACTCCTTTCCCTGGATATTTTACCGGAATAAATCTCGTTCATCCACATTTTTTGTTTCAAAAAGAAACAAATCGTTGTTTCAAATTGAAATAACGACTCTTACCTATTTTGTTTCAAAAATAGTAACCATTTGATATAAAAGCAGATTACAAAATGGCACATTTTTTGTATCTATAGTTTCAGAAAAAGGAATTCTGTTTCGAGCAGCAGATGATTGATTCGATAACTGACAGGATGAATTGTGAGTCATAAAAACATATTAATCCCTCTGGGAAAGGACAGCAAAGATCTTAAGGCTTTATATCACGCTCTCTCTCTGGCAGGGCGAATCAAGTCCAGACTCTTTGTTCTTTCCTTTGAAGCCCTGACAGAGAACCCCGAAAAAAACAGACCGGTGATTGAAGCCTGCCTGGATGTCATTCACTCTGCCTGTGAAGAAGGTCTACAGATCTCCTTTCATATCGCAGCAGACAATGCGCAAACAGAATTTCTAGAGCTATTGGAAATAGAACACATTGACCTGATCATCATCAGCGATACTGAAACCCGGATTAAAAAAATGATCAGAAGGATCATACCACAGATTTCTTGCCAGGTGGTTCAGGTCAAGACAAAAAATAATATTAACTTCTTATCGTGAAAGGGTGAACAAATGCCAATTGTATTAATTACAAGCCCTCCCCCCCATGAAATGGGTCATGCACTGGCCCAGAATCTGGCCGACGATACCGGATGGCCCCAGTACTCAAGGGGGCAGCTTGTTGAAGAGGCCCACGCCCATGGAATTAAGCTCAGCAGACTGGAAACCTCCATTATTAAATCCCCGGTTATTTCTGAACAACTGGCCCGGGAAAAAGAGCTCTATTTGTCTTTTGTAACGGACATGCTTTGTGGGGAAATTGAAAACAAAAACCTGATCTATTCCGGCCGCTCCGGACACCTTCTTTTTCCCGGCGTACGCAACATCCTGCGGGTTGGGCTGGGCGTTCCCATAGAGATTCGGATTAACAATGCTTCCAAAAAGCTGGGCATGCCTTTTGAAAAAACCCAGGATTACCTGAAATATCTTGATGAAGATATTGAAAAATGGAACCATTATGTTCACAGGGAACAGGCAAGTGATAGATCCAATTATGATCTTTTTCTGAATTTAGAAAATCTAAGCCTTGCCAATGCATCTGTATTGTTACAAAAAACTGCTGAACTCACGGATTTCCAACTGTCAGATAAAAACCTGAGCCTGCTGGAAGATCTGCACCTGGCAGCCCGTGCCAGGCTCCACCTGGCGCGGAATAAGGAGACCACCGGCCTGAACCTGGGCATTCGGGCCCGGGATAAAGTGGTTACAGTTACCTATATGCCCCGCCAGGAATCGGCAGCCACATCCATTTCACAGGCATTGGACAGCCTTGAGGG
This sequence comes from uncultured Desulfobacula sp., assembly GCA_964457495.1. Classification (GTDB taxonomy): domain Bacteria; phylum Desulfobacterota; class Desulfobacteria; order Desulfobacterales; family Desulfobacteraceae; genus Desulfobacula. The sequence goes on along the minus strand of CAYWGN010000105.1, from coordinate 11,132 downwards.
CTGTAGGGAAAACCTGTGTACCATGGCAGAAACCAATATTTTATATATTCAGGAACAGTTTAATCCAAAAACAGATGATCTTGGTCAGGTTACCCAATTGGCAAAAAGATGGGGGGCCGCAGTTGAATTAATTCGCCTGGTTCCCAAAGAAGAAGAGGCTGGGTCCTCCTTAGAGGATCTCAGAGCAGAGCCACTGTCTGCAAATGGCAGGAACGGCAGCACCTATACCGGGGGCGTAGAAGATGATGGGCCGGAAATTAATACAGATGATGGTGGGTTGAGTGAGACCCTTGAAGAACTGGTTGCCATGGGGCGGTCTGCCGGCGGTTATACCGTAGCTGGCGCTGGCAGGGAAATCATCAATGCTGTAAAAGAAAACAATAACTACTCCCTTGTCATTCTGGGAAATCTGTTTCTCTCTAAAGGTCCACAGGCCAGTACCCGGCTTACCCGGGAACTTGGCCTGACCCTTCATGATAAACTCAGAACCCCTGTTATCGACATAAAAGAGCTTAAGTCAGAGTTTCTCTTTGGAAAGGCACAGGCTTTCAAACTGGTCATGTTTACGTTGATTCTCGTGTGTATTTACGGTCTTGTTTTTAATTTTCAAAAACCCATCCTGAATGTGATCGGCGGAAATCTTCATGAGCAGTGGAAATGGGCTGCAGCCTTTGGGCTCGCTATTTTTGTGCCCGTTGTTGCCTATATCTACGGAACTGTTTCCGGACTGCTTCTCAAACTCATTGACATCGACTGATTTATCTCAAACGGAGGATAATATGGAATACATTATTGCAAATTTTATTCAAATCAATCTTTCCACTGCGCTTCAGGTAATTCTTCTGGGCTTTATCGGAGGGGTGCTGAGCGGGTTCATCGGCAGCGGCGGTGCTTTTTTTATGACCCCGGGTATGATGAACCTCGGCGTTAATGGTGTTGTGGCGGTCGCCAGCAACATTACCCACAAATTCGGCAAGGCAATGGTGGGATCGCATAAACACGGCAAGGCAGGAAATGTGGACAAAAAGCTGGCAGCCTACATACTGGGAACAGCCATCATCGGAATTCAAATCGCAGTGGCCATCAACAGTTTTCTCTTCAAGGGCGCCTCAGGACATGGCGTGGCAAAGGGAGCCGGATCCAATCTGTATATCAGCCTGGTCTTTGCCATTATCCTGTCGTTCGTTGCCGTTTCCATGCTAAAGGATGTTCTGGGCTCTTCAAAATCCGGAAGCACGGATTCAGGACCTTCCAGAAAAATTGTAGATGCCATGGCAAAAATCAAACTCCCGCCAGTAATCTATTTCAAGGTGGCAGATATAACTGTCAGCCTGTGGGTATTAATGCCCATCGGTATTGCCACAGGGTATCTGGCAGGGACCATTGGTGTCGGGGGATTCATCGGGGTCCCGGCCATGATTTATGTGCTTGGCGTTCCCACTGCTGTTGCAGCTGGAACCGAACTCTATCTTGCCATGTTCATGGGAGCCTATGGTGCGCTGAGTTATGCCTTTCAGGGATTTGTTGACATCCGGTTGACCATGCTCATGTACCTGGGGTCCCTGATCGGGATATATCTGGGTGTTTATGGCGTAAAAGTGGTGAATGAAAGATATATCCGCATGGTGACCAGCCTGATCATCCTTCTTTGCGTCATCAGCAGGGCTATTGCCATTCCCATGTATCTGCGCCAGCTTGGTTTGATTGACATTGATCCGGCCTATGATGTTTATTTCAACATGACCAGCAAATTTTTTCTCTTTTTCAGTGGAATTTCCGGCTGCCTGCTGATCCTGATCAATGTTATCCGAGCCTATATGCAACGAAGGGGCATTCAAAAAACCCTCAGGGTCGTAAAATCGACTGCTGAATAACCCGCCCTGGATAATTTTTAACGGAAAGAAAAAAGGAGTAAATTATGTCAATGGATATACTAATTCTGGATGATGAAACCATTGTAGGGGAAAGACTGAAAGCATCCCTGGAAAAAGACGGCCATAATCTTCAAACATTCACCAGTTCCGTTGAAGCACTGAAAAGCCTGAAGGAAAAAATATTTGATATTGTTGTTACCGACATCAGGATGGATGATATCAGTGGGATTGAAATTCTTGAACATGTCAGGAAGCAGAGCTTGAGAACCAAAGTGATCATGATCACAGGGTATGCCACCCTTGAGGTGGCAAGGGAATCTTTGACCAAGGGAGCCTTTGATTTTATTGCAAAGCCTTTTAAAATCAAGGAAATCAGAAAAGCCATTGAAAAAGCGGCAGAAGCGCTGCGGGCAGAAGACAACAGATAAGAAAAATCCGGCACGCCGGATAACTGCATAAAACGAAAGGAAGGTAGGACATGGGCGTATTTCGAACTCATATGGACAAAATACTCGATGACCTTGAAAATAGCATCATAATTACAAATCCAAAGGAACGCGGAAGAACATTTTTAAGAAAAATCCTCTACAAGACGCTGTTGTGGCTGGACAGAATAGAAAAATGGTTCCGGTCGTAAACCCATTCAAAAAGGCCACGGGGTTATATGAAAATATTCACTAAACTTATTTTCAGTTTTGTTTTAATACTATTCTTTATTTTGATAGCAGATGGTTATATCTCGTTCCAACGACAGATTAAGTTGTTCGAAACAAATATAAAAAAAGATATGGATATCATCGGCTTGACAATGAAATCGGTGATTGAAGACACTTGGCAAAAAAATGGCGAGCAGCAAGCCATTAAAATTATTAATGACCTCACCTCAAATGAATCTCATATAAAAATTCGTTTCGTCTGGCTGGATGTGCCTTCCGGGGATACCAATAGTCCGAAGATATCGGAAGAAAAACTTAAGTTAGTAATCCAAGAGCATTCCGTATTATTTAAAGAGCAAGAAAAAAAAAATTATATACTGTTACTTTCCCATTTTAGTCGACAAGATAAGGCCTGCGGCTCTCGAGCTTTCTGAAAGCCTGTCGTATAAGGATGAGTACGCCCACAGCGCAGCTATCAGGCTCGTTGTATTAACAGGAATACTGTTAATAATTGCCGTACTCTTCTCGACCCTAATGGGTGTCAGGATCTTAGGGCGGCCGATGAAACTATTGGTTGATAAAATTCAGCGAATTGGAGCCGGTGACTATTCAAATCCACTCTTGCTTCCAGGCCACTATGAACTCAGCAGGCTTGCTGTCGGAATAAACACGATGTGCGAGCAAATCAAGGAGACAATGGAGAAGCTACGCATTGAAACAGAGACACGAATCTCTGCCTTGGAGCAATTACGTCACCAAGATCGTCTTAAAACCGTTGGCAGATTAGCCTCAGGAATTGCTCATGAACTGGGTACGCCATTGAATGTAATCTCCGGGCGGGCGGTGATGATTGCCCAGAGGAATTCTGTATCAAATCAAATCCGAGAGAATGCAACTATCATTAAAGAGCAAAGCGACCGTATTACTTCAATATTTCGGCAGCTTCTAGATTTTGCGCGTCAAAGGCCCTCCCGAAAATGTCCCTTGGATCTTCAGCAAATGCTTCAAACAAGCTTGAATCTTATGTCACCGCTTGGGCACAAGCAAAAAATAAAAATTTCTATTACCGGTGATACTGTTCCCGCCATGGGATATGCGGATGCCGACCAACTTCAACAAGTGATGATGAATTTGGTCACAAATGCCATACAGGCCATGCCGAATGGTGGTAATATCGAACTTGGTATACATCGCGTGCAGTCTCATCCACCTGAAAAAAATGGGGTTGCAGACAGTGAATATAATTGCATCACCATTAAAGACGAAGGGCAGGGCATTTCGGAAGAAAATATCAGCCGTATTTTCGAACCTTTTTTTACCACCAAGGAAACAGGAGAGGGTACGGGATTAGGGCTTTCAATTGTTTACGGAATCATATGTGAAAACAACGGTTGGATTGAAGTCAAGAGCGAACAAAATAAGGGCAGCCGATTTTCTATCTATTTGCCTGTGGAGAAGTGATGATGGTGGGACGAATTTTGATCGTCGATGATGATCAAAATATGTGTGAAATGCTTGAAAATTACTTACGAGACAAGGGATTTGAAACGTCATGGTATACGGTAGCGGAAGAGGCTTTTTCCGTCCTAAAGCGTGAAAAAGTCGACGTTGTATTAACGGATCTGCAGATGTCGGGGATGAATGGTATTGATTTATGTGACAGAGTTGTAAAAAACTGGTCTGACATACCAGTGGTGGTGATGACAGCATTCGGCAGCATGGAAACAGCAGTGACAGCCCTTCGTGCAGGGGCCTATGACTTTATCACCAAACCATTTGAATTAGATATGCTTACTTTCACGTTGGAACGCGCATTAAACCACCGCTCTCTACAGGGTAAGGTGAAAAAACTCAGTAAGCTGGTAGAGCAATCAAAACGCTTTGAGAAACTCCTTGGTGAGAGCCCCCCAATGCAAAAAATATTTGATTTGATTGCACGGGTTGCCGATTCTGAATCTTCTGTTTTAGTTATGGGTGAAAGTGGTACCGGCAAAGAGCTGGTTGCGCACGCATTGCACCAGAAAAGCCGTAGGCACGCTGCTCCTTTTGTCACTGTTAATTGTGCCGCTTTACCTGAAATGCTCCTGGAAAGTGAGCTTTTTGGTCATACCAAAGGGGCATTCACAGATGCAAAAGCTGAACGAAAAGGGTTGTTTTTGCAAGCTGATAAAGGGACCTTGTTCCTTGATGAGATGGGTGCATTACCACTCATACTGCAACCAAAACTCCTTCGGGCTTTGGAGGAGCATTGTGTCCGTCCGGTGGGTTCTGATAAGGAAGTGCTGTTTAACGTCAGGCTTATCGCAGGAACGAACACCGATCTTGAATCTGCTATTGAAGAGGGACTGTTTAGAGAGGACCTTTTTTTTCGTATTAACGTCATCCAGCTTGAGATGCCACCGCTTCGTTCCCGTGGTTCAGATATACTTTTATTGGCACAATTTTTTCTTGAGCACTTTGCCGATCAATCGGGTAAGCATGTCGCAAAAATATCGCATTCAGTAGCCCAAAAACTTCTGAGCTATCATTGGCCTGGAAATGTGCGCGAATTAAGGAACGCTATTGAGCATGCAACCGTATTGGCACGCTATGAACAAATAACTGTTGAAGATTTACCCGAAAAAATTCAAACTTACCGCAATTCCCATATTATCTTTGGTGACAACAACCCTTCCGAGCTTCTTTCAATGGAAGAGGTCGAGCGCCGTTATATTCTCCATGTCTTAAAAACAGTTGAAGAAAACAGGACCTTAGCTGCCCAAATTTTAAGGCTCGACCGTAAAACCCTGTACCGAAAACTCTGTCAATATGGCAAAACAAAAGGATAAGAAATCCACTTGGAGCTATTTGGTTCAAGTTTTAGCCAGATGGGGTATTCTTACTTCCCAGGGCATAATGCCCCATACCTGGGGAAGATCAAAATTGATTGTATGATAGATATTACAAATCAATTAAGATTTCAAAGGCAAAAAAATAGATACCTTTATAAAATCGTTTGGTTCATTAGTGATACCTATGATTCCATCATGGAGTTCAACTATCTTTTTAGCGATTGCCAGTCCAAGTCCTGAACCACCATGGGTTGTAGAACGAGATTTTTCCACCCGGTAAAATTGTTCGAAAATCAAGTCAAGGTCATTATCGGGAATCGGCCGTCCGGTATTGGAAATTTCCAACAGTATGCTTTCATTTGTATCCCTGCTTTTTATGATAACTAATCCGTCTTTTTCAAAATTATAACGGATACTGTTATCAATAAGATTGATTAAAAGACGAAAAAACTTTTCTGGATCACCATTGAAAGACAGATCTTTTGCCATTCGGTTTTCTATGCTGATATTCTTGGCAGCGAACAGATCCGCATAATCATTCAAAACCCGATGTGTCAAAGTTGTTATGTTTATCGATTTTTTGTCAAGGGTTTCCTGCTGCTCCAGTCTGGAGAGATCCAACAGGTTCCTGACCAGGTGACTCATCCGGCGTGTAGTGTCCAGCTGTTTAATCAAGCCTTCGTTTGCAGGTGACTGTAAATTATCATTCATGAGCATTTCTTCCTGGGACAACATAAGAAGGGTGATGGGACTTTTTAGCTCATGGGAAGCATTGCCTATAAATTCTTTTTGCCTTTGAAAAGAATATTGAAGCCGGTCAAACATTTTATTCAATGAAATGGAGAGATCCTGTAATTCGTCGCGATTGCTGCTCAAGGGGATGCGTTTGTATAAAGATTTCTCAGTGATTTCTTTTGCCATTCGGGTGATATCGGCAAGGGGAGTCAGGATCTTTCCAGCCAGTTTATAGCTCAATAAAATGATGATCAAGATGCATCCGGCAAGGCTGATTAAAACATTCCTAAACAGTTCAAGCACTTCTTCCTCAAGGTCTTCAATGGGCTTGGCAATTCGAATTTCAACAGGAACTTGATCAATTTTCGTCTTTGTCACCATCACTCTGAAGAGAACATCATCCTCATCATCCTGCTCGAGCCAGATTTGAGATCGGGGGATAACTTTTTCTATCATATATGTGCTTTTATTTCCTGAAGAGGGGATATCCATATAGCGGGTCATTTCAGATTGATATAAAATGCTGCCGCTATTATCGGTAACCTTAATCCAATATTGATTTGGATTATAGGGCATATGGGACAGATCGTATTGACCTTTGTGTATGGTTGGACTTCCCATCTGTTCCACAAGTGACTGCGTCATGTGTTGCATCTCTTTATCAATAAATTTGAAAGGCTCTTCCATAAGTTCGAAAAAAATAATGGATGAAAACGCAATGGTCGACAATAATGTTGTCCCGGAAATCCATAAGGTAATTTTTTTTCGTATTTTCATATCGCATCATCAATTATAAACCCAATACCACGGATCGTCCTGATAATTTCAAGATCCTTATGGGTTTTGATTTTTTTTCGCAAATTTTTAATGTGGACATCAATAAAGTTTGACATGGAAAAAGGATCAAAATCTTCTCCCCATACGTGTTCAGCCAAGTTAAATCTTGAAACAGCACTCCCCTTATTGTGCAATAAAAATTCAAGGATGGAAAATTCCTTGGCGGTTAAATCAAGCTGTTTACCATTTCGGGTAACCTCCCGGCTGATGGTATCCAATTTAATTGACCCTGCTGAAAGAACCGGGTCCCGTTTGCCATCCCTTCTCAACATTGCCCTTATCCTTGCCATGAGTTCTGCCATGGAAAAGGGTTTGGAAAGATAATCATCCGCACCATAATCAAGTCCTTTTACCCTGTCTTCAACATCGCTTCGGGCGGTGAGCATCAAAACAGGGATGTTCAACCCAGCCTGTCGGACCTCCTTGAGCACACTCAAACCATCCAGGCGCGGCAGCATTATATCCAGCAAAATAAGATCATAGGTGACCGCAAATACTTTATCCAGCGCCTGTTCTCCATTAACAGCAGTTTCTACCCGGTATCGTTTTCTTTCCAGGGAGGTTCTGAGTTGGTCAAGCAGCCCTAAGTCATCATCTACAATGAGAATGTTCATGCCAATATTTTCATGTTTTTAATTCCATATCTATTATTAGAATATCGCGGTTTCTTTTAAATAACAAATCTTAAATAAGGATAACTGCCCATACGATGATCACCATTGCTATACTGACAAAGACAGCAGCAGATCCCATATCTTTTGCCCGCGCGGCCATTGGGTGATAATCAAGCCCGATACGGTCAACAACCGCCTCTATTGCGGAATTTAAAAGTTCTGTGAGAATCACAATCATCAATGATGATATCAAAACTACCTTTTCAATATCGGTTTGCCCCATAAAAAATGCCAGAGGCAATAGAATAGTCAAAGCAAAACATTCTTGTCTAAATGCAGCTTCATTCTTCCAGGCGGACTTAATTCCAGCCCATGAGTACCCAAAAGCCTTCATGATTCGCGGCAGACCGGTGGGTTTTTGCTCTGTCATATGATTTTCCTTGTGCAAATCCTATCTTTTTGCAAGATCTGTTAAGTTATCAGACCATCGGTTCAACCTGTTCTTAAAAACATAATCAGCGCCCTGATAATATGACATTAACTCTTTAACAAAGGGATAAGAAAATTTTATTTTTTTAAGAGAGAGCTCCTTTGAGTTTGTGTCAATGAGGCTTATCTCTTTTCTCGGTGACAGAATTAAAAGTTTTTTGTCCTTTAATATTCCCAGTTTCTGATAATTTGCTATCAAGGCCCTTGGTTTGAAGTCTGAAGCCAGGATATTTTTTCCAAAAAAGAAACTATCATAGGAAAAATTAAGTAAAGAAAGTAGTGTCGGGGCTAAATCCATTTGACTTGACAAAGTGTTTATTTCTTCCGCCCCAATATGTTCAGGTGCATAGATAAACAAAGGGATATGGTATTTATCGACTGATAGTCCAACCCTGCCGGCACTGGCTGCACAATGATCTGCCAGGACCACAAAGATGGTGTCATCAAACCAGGGTTGTCCTTTTGCCTTTGTGATCAACTGCCCCAAAGCATAATCAGTATATTTTACGCCACCATGTCGGCCGCTGCCGGCTCTACTATCACCGGGGGGCAGATCAATTTTTCCTTCAGGGTAAGTGAAAGGCCTATGATTGCTGGTTGTCATAATATGGAAGAAAAAAGGTGTTTTTGAATCATGAACCTGGTTGGCTTCATAAATGGCACGATCATAAAGGTCTTCATCACAAACACCCCAGGCGTTTTTAAAAGTGACCTCTTTATCTCTTAAATCGGTTTGATCAACAATCCGGTACCCATTTCCTGTAAAAAAGGCGTTCATATTTTCAAAATATCCCCGTCCCCCATATAGAAAGGCTGTATCATATCCCTTATCTTTGAATACTTTTCCCAGGCTATACATATTGCCGTTATCCGGCCTCTTTATAATTGATCGCCCTGGTGTCGGTGGTATGGACAGGGTGACGGCTTCAAGACCCCTGGTGGTTCTGGTGCCCGTGGCATAAAAATTTGTAAAGAGTTTTCCCTTTTTAAACCAGTCATCCATAAAGGGGGTAATGTTTTTTTGTTCCCCAAAACGGGTCAGGAACTTAGCACTCAGACTTTCAACCGTGATCAGAATAACATTGAGTTTTTTGGGAGGCTCTTTTTCTTCGATGTGTCTGGCAATATTGTATAAGTCTTCATTATAATATTGAGCATTTTTTTCATTGACCTGTTCTTTCAATATATTAGTGAGTGTTTTATCATCTCCGGTTTCGTAGAATTGCCGGTAATCGAGCGTGTTGTTACGGAAAGCGGCAAATAACTGATAGGGGCCATTTGATGCCAGTTCATTTACATAATTATTGTCGGAATAACCCCGTTGGGATTGATTCAATAAAAGGAAGGCGAAGCCTGGAACCAATAGCAGACAGATGGCAATGACAAATCTTTGAGAAAATTTCTCCTTAACAAGCATTGCTTTTGCAAAAGAGGGCCGTACTATAAAAAAGATAAAGGCCGTTATGATGAATAGGATGGGCAATATCCAGAATACGGGATAGGATTGTATGATATTATCAGTGACTTCACGACGGTAGACAAGATAATCTACAGAAATAAAATTAAATCGCACCCCGAATTCATCCCAGAAGAACCATTCAGAAATGGTACAAAAAAAAAGGCCATACAATATGCAAAACCCGGACACCTGTGCCAGAAATCTGAAAATGATACTGCCAATCCACTTATTGGGCAAAATCAGTAGAAAGACAACAAATGGAATACAAAAATAGCTGATAAAGGCAATGTCGTAAATGAGACCCTGGCCAAAAATATAGACCCATTCAAATATGGTATGATCAATAACAGTCCACGCCCTGATAAAGAGGACGGCTCTAAATGATGCAAAGCCTACAAGTACAATTACTGCCAGCTGAAACAGCATGGCAAATCGTGTTTTGGGGGTATTAAAAATTTTATTTATCATTATTGATAACGTCTCCATTCTTTTGGGTAAAAAATAAAATAAAATATCAATGCCGCGTACCAGCAGATGACCAGGGAAAACAGGTCATGGCTGGGGAAGTGTGCTCCTCGAACCTGTTGGCCTATTCCAAACAAGAGGCCAAGCCCCAGTCCGAACAGGAAACCATATTTTCTGTAAGGTGAACCCATGTGCAATAAAAAAAAGTACAGGCTGAAAAAGGCATAGCCGCCGGATGCATGACCCGATGGGAATGCTTCACCAATCGGCATGCCTTTGGGAACAGGATCAAATAATCTGATGTAAGGCAGTGTGCCCGAAAATATTTTCAGATCCCATGGTGTATAAATATGTGTAGTTTGCTTTCCGGCACCCACTATCAGTGGACCTGTAGCGGCTGCCACCAAAAAGTAGATCATAATTTTTTTGTACTTTTTTAACGGGTCAAAAAAAAACGTAAAAAAGAAAAATATCAGCCACAACACTGCAACACCAATGTTGAAATATCTTCCCCAGTCATGGATGACAGTATCGAATAGCCAATGATCCCGAAATGGCCAGGACTGGCTCAGATCATCATAAAAATGAGAGACCCACCAAACATCAAAGCCGCTGTATTCAAAGGTTATTCCGATAAGAAGCAGGAACAATGGAAAAAATAACATCAAAGATTGATACCCCTCGGACTTGATTTGTTTCCTAGGGAAAGCATCTTCAGAAATGTGGCGGGTGAAAGGAATCCACCCCGCCCGTGATTGCCATTGATTAGGTATTTCATTAGAATATGAGTGTTTTATATCATTTGTGGTCATTTTATTAACTATACTATCTGTTATATGTTGACCAAAAAAATAGCACTGCTATTATGAAGAAACTGTGAAGATAGTTGCCTTTTTTAAGAAAAATTTTTAAATTATATTTTTTTGAAATATTGAGTGAATGATAAACCTTGAACTGATGATAAAATTTCTTCCCGGATTCTATACGATTTTTCATTTTTTTTCTTTAATTGCAGCCGTGTGAGAACGATCACAAAAAATCATGGAAAAATTGAAGAAAATTTGCAAGATATACGAGGTTTAAGGCAGAAGCTCCCCCTTTTATCTTGTAAATAATCAAGGAACTCCTGCCCAGTCCACAACAAAAAAAGGACAGGAGATATGCTATCAGAA
>CAYWGN010000104.1:0-15908 GCA_964457495.1 uncultured Desulfobacula sp. | reverse complement strand
GTCAGAAGAACCTTGATCATTGGAAAACCAGATGTCCTTCACAGAGGATAGTACGGGGGCTTTTTTAAATTCTGAAAAGCTTATACAGTAGCCAGTGGGACTCGCTTCAATTTTTTATATTAGTAACCTGAATTAGAAAGGATGAATTTTATTCAGCTTGTCAGGAAATATAGTTGAACGGTGGAGTTCCGGGGCCGCCGACAGTAGGGAGGGAACTTGGGAAGGCGAAGCCGCCCCAAGCGGTCCGTTGCAATGACTGGTTATGATTCGATTCTTAGTCAACGTGTTCTACTGTTCTTTTTAGAAATAATTGCTGTGTTTTTTGTGCCAAATCCTATAAGGAATTTTTTTTTTCTATCATTTTGGCCCATACGATCTTTTAAAGTGAGCCATCTAAAAAAGAAAGACCATAAAAAACAGGATATAAATCCTAATGCCATATAATAAATTAGAGATAAACTAAATTCGTTTAAAAAATAACCGATTGTTGCAATTAAAAGAGTCCAGATTGTTGCAGTTAATATAGGATTTTTCCGACCCAAAAATGCTGATAAAAAAAAGGTGACAATAAATATTGAAAAAAAATTGATATATTGAATAGTCATCTTATCTCCCTTATTTTCAGTGGCAATTTATTTGAAAATTGTTTAAAGCATAACCGCCGCTAATCAGCCGCGTGGCTTTTTGCGTCAGCTGAATTAGCATGGTTAGACCCGTTTCCTTGTTCCACAATACTTGATCTGGAAATCCATATCAAAACCGCTGAACCCTGTAAAGTCATTTCAAAAATTATACTTTATGGGAAAAATGTCTGATTAAAAAAAATTGAATATAATTTTTCAATTTTATTGGAGATTGAGTTCCCAGGAAATTGAATTTGAGCAAACTTGATACCCAAATAAAAATGATTTTTTAAGTTATTGTTGTGATAATTACACGGAATAGTCTAAATGTTTTAATTCCGGTATTGAGGGAGATAAATTACAGGGATAATCTTGGGTGCTCATTCTGCTAAAAATCTGACCCTGTTTTGCAAGTAGTCCCCTCTTCAATCATTTTGGTTTGATCTGATTTCGGTTCGCTGTCTTTCTTTTGGCCGTTTTTCGGGGACTCTGAGAAATGTAGACAACCGTCAATAACAACACTTCTTGAATTTTTTCCCTGACCCGCACGGGCAGGGATCATTCCTGCCGACCTTTACTGCTCCCGATTTTGAAGCGGGTGGAACCTTCTTGGACCCTGCTATGGTTTTCAATTTTACAAGTTCCTTTCCGATTTTCTGCATTTTTTTTTGCCGCCGGCCCAGCTCTTTTTTTATTCCCGGCTGGGCTAAAAACGTCTTCCACATCTCAGTCAGTTCCGCTGCGGATTTACTTCGTGGAATAATTTGATCCGGCACAAAATTATTAAGGTCAACTAACATTCCGCCGACATCCAGGGTTTTATTCTCAGTTGCATCCAGGAATGAAAGTCCCATATTTTTGCAATTACACTGGGGGTTGACACAGTAAGCGTCAATCACCCAATACTTTTTATCAGGCGTATGAAGCAGTAAATTGGGGTCATGGGGATATATTTCATCCCATCCGACCATCATGTCCGTTTCCCACCAACTCCAATCTTTATTTTTCCACTGATCTTTGTCTTTCGGCTTGTCCATCTGCCATCGGCTTTGGATATGTTCACAAAGATTGTTTTTTACCTCAAAAGAAAGCCATTCCAACAGATCAACGACTGAGGTTCCTGAGGATTCACTCAGTATGACTTCATAGGAATCGATATCAATAGAAACCGTTATCTTTTGGTCCGGAAGAGGCGTGGCGACATCGCTTCCTTTTTTTATATCAAAACTCAGGCTGCCGTCAGGCTCGAAGGTCAGGTTTTCAAATCGGTCATCCACAGCAAATGCATTGGCGTGGAGGAACCGGCATGCCGGATTATTGCATGCATACATGTCCAGCACCATACCTTGTTTGATCGGGTGCTTTTGTTCCTTTTCCCAGATTAAAACAGGATCTCGGCTGTCTAAAAGTGTATTGATGGTTCTTGTGTTTTGATTTTTCATGTCATTTCGATTTTGCTTAAATGATTAAGTGATCTATACTATTCTCAACCCGGTCTATGGCATGGTTTTTGTATTTGTCTGTCGCCTTTTAAAAAAACACCAAAAGTAATTCTGGCGTTCAGTTCTTAATGGTTTCAGCCAGCTTAAATCTTCCACGCTTCGCCAAAGAGTAAAAGTTACCATGGCAAGGCCCGATAATTCAACCCCTTCCCCCTTTTTTATCCACCACCCGGTCGTTGAATTGGATATTTTTTCCAGACTCTTTCACTGAAAACGAAATCAATAAAAGTATTTCGTGTCGCTGCCCCCGATTTCAACCCATCAGGTTTACAGGGATAGCCTGAGGTGTTTTTTGATACTTGAAAAGTCTTGATTATAACCAGAAGTAAACTCTTTTAGGGTTTTCAAATATCTGTCAAATCTTCAAAGTTTTATCAAAATTAGAAATGGTATTATTGATATTTTGGATGTCTTATGGCAGTTTCCATAAAGATAATTAATTATATCAAGAATTGCTCCAGTTAGTGCTAAAATTTAACTCTCTGAACATTTGAAAATTATTTATACAGCGTATATTAAAATCTCTGCAAACATCAGGTACTTTTCGGTTAGCCCCTTTCTTTGAAGGCTTTGATACTTCCGTTGATACGATGCAACGTTTCTCTATGTTTTTTAGAGCATAGGATAATAAAAAAGGGTCACGGCCAATTTTTACAAGTTCATCATCTGTAGGATTGGGTACATACCCACCATATATTATTTTAGCAACTAAATTTTGTTCTGCTTCTTCATTTAACAACAAAGCTTTTTTTACTTCTGGTCGTTCTGACCAAATAGCCAACTCATCTTTTGTACCGTCTTTGCTTTTTGTGTCTGAAAATTCTTCATAGACTTCTATGGGAATTTTAATATATTCTTGCTCTCCCTTAAATATTAGCCATTCCCAAAATTCAGGTATACGGTCAATCGGGTAATAATCTCGCTTAGGACCTCAAATGAAATAAATTGAGCAGAAATAGCGAAGGATTTTGGTTCATCTACAAGGCGCATCAAATGTTTAATACTATACGTATTAGGCCTTTGGTGCAACGCAGTAGATAGGGCAAAAGACAAGCAATTGCGTTCAAGTTATAAAATTTGTGGTCCTTAGCATCAATTAACGTATTAGCATCAAGGAGATATAACAATTCAGATCCTTTATATTGACTGATTCACCTCAAATAGCCTGTGAACTTTTAATGGTCGTATATTTAACAACAGTCCTGCTTTTGTAGTGGTTAGCGCACCAGAATAGGCAAATCTTTGCGCCAAATTTACTAAGGCACCAAGCTTGTATTTTTTTACTACATAATAACTTGGGCCTCCCTTGCTTTGTCTGTTTTTTTCTTTTTCTTTATCCCGGCGAACACTCCATTTTTGCTGATAAAATTCGTTTAACTGTCTCCATAAACCCTTATCAATAATACCTCCTCGATAAAGACGATAAGCTATATGGGAGCTACTAATTTTTTTTAATAAGGCATATTCGCTTATTTCTTCCTTAATATTTTCAAAATCCAAATTTGTTGGTCGAAAATTTGTAAATTCGGTAGAAGGCAGAAGTATTTCACTTGCCACATCGTTACAAAATTTTTCAATTTGTTTCTCAGCATAAGCACCGCTAACACCAGTTTGACCTAAAGAGAGGTGGACCATTTCATGTAAAAGTGTAAAGGACCATGCAGATTTTGCATCTCGATCATTTATAATAAGAAATGGAGCAATACTATCGGATAGAGCGAATCCCCTGAAAGCGGCCACACTTATATTTGTATGATGAGAACCTAAATTCCCTTGTAAAAGGACAAATACTCCAACTTCTTCAACTTTATTTCTCAAGTATTTAAATGCATCACTATATGTATGTTGAGAGCGGTATTCATCCATATTGAATTTTAGCACTTTTTTCAGTAATCGACTAATATGGTAAATGCCTTGATCAACTTTGCACTTGCCGATAAATTCAACCTTAAAGCCTTCGTCTTCATCTATTAAAGCCTCTCTTGCAAGACTCTGTCGGGCTTTTATATCCCGTATGAGTGTATCGACATAAGCGTTTTCTTCTTCAAAATAGTCGGGAAGTGTACGAAAATCCTCTCCACGATCCCCTATACGAGGTGGTTTATCGAGGTAAAAAGTTAATAGCGGTCGTCGATAAGTTTTGGACATTTTGAGCAACATGCTTCTGGATGGTGCTTTAATCCCATTTTCATACACCATAAGTTTCTCTTCGGCAGTCGCTGTTTTCCCATCTTTTATCTGCAGTTTGCGTGCTGCTTTTTCTATAGATAATTCAGCCGTTTCACGTGCCCAAGATAATATTTTGTGATTGATATTTGTCATTTTCAATCCGAAAGTCACCTTTGTTAATCCCTCATGTCTTATATATGACATCAATTATTTGTTAAAACAAGCCATCTAAGTAAATTTTGGAAATCTGATTGAGTTTAAAAAAATACAATTTCAAGGGTGTCTGAATTATTTCTATAATCGTGCTGGAATAAAAATCAATCTTGAATTTTAAAAGAAAAAATTGTTTAGATTTGCATCGATATTTTGAATATTTCACACTGTTGACTATGTCTATAACGAAATTCCCCCAATGCCGGATCTGATGGGGTGGACTATTGGCAATAGTCCAAGTTTTTCAAGGTTCAATAAGGATCCCGGGCTATCCTCTGTTCGTCTGCATTTTTATTCAATAATGACCAACCACAATAATATAGTGCCCTGTTTTTCTTCATCATCAGGTGTAGCTATCAATATCTGGAGTAAAAAATCATCTTGATAATCTCAATTTCAATCATTTTTTCTATCGCCTGTATGGATACATGTCAGGTGAATAAAAAGCTTGCTGTTTAATTCGATCAATCGTTACAGGATCAGCTTTGAATGGTATCTTTGGAACCTGTGGCATGGTTCAGCTTTGTCCTGAAATGGTTCTCAATAAAAGGAAAAAATTTCCCATTATTAAGTTACAATAACATTGTGTTTTTGGAGATCATAATTGTAGTCATCAAGATTCTGCCCTTTGATTATAGTGGACACAGATATTTTGTCCTTGTCAGAAGGTTGAACAAATGATAAGTCAAAAAGACTATTTAATCAATCATATGCACCACATTATATGCACCGGGGGAAAGGATCGAATATTAGTGGGTGAATCAAGATTTGCAGAGCTGAAAGAAAAAGAAAAACAAGCAAGAAAACAGATTGTCATTGAATCTGCTCTGGCACTTTTTGCCAGAAAATCGTTTTTTGAGGTGGGCATGCGGGAAGTTGCCGAAGAGGCAGGCATTTCTCCCGCAACCATTTATAGATATTTCCCCAGTCAGGAAGAATTATTCCATGAAGCCTTTCTCCAGGATATTTCTTTTGCCAGCGAAGAGTTTAAATCAATGGTTCAAAAGGATATACCCGCTAGCATTGAAGATTTTGGCATCAAGTTTGTTGACCATCTGATTGAAAATGAATCAACTTTCCAGATGATGACCTATCTGATGTTGAAAAACAACCTGGCAAATCCTGTGATGGGCAAGTTTGATTCCGTCACTAAGATTTTTTTTGATCTTTTTGAACAGCTTTTGAAAAGACATGGCGTGAAAGATAGGAATGCCCGATTGTATTCCCATTCATTTATTGCATCAATAACAGGCATTTTAATGACGTTTCGCAATTATTCACTAAAGGATAAAAAAGCCGTTAGAGATCATATCATAAAAGTGATAAAGATAACTTCCTCCCTTTATGCTGATCAGCTGATAAACAAGTAGTGAAGGTTTATTCCTTCCTTATTTCCTTTCTTGACACTTTATTCTGAAAGATTATACTTATTAAAATTTATTTAAAAGATTCTATTTTTGTCATGGGTAAAATTAAAAGGATAAGGGCATAAAGAATTATGGAGCAGATCAAAGAATCAATAGAGAAAAATCATCTGTTAATCAGCAGTATTAGAAATGAGATCGCAAAGGAACTTGTGGGCCAGGAAAAACTGGTGGACAGTCTTTTGACGGGACTTTTAACGGGGGGGCATGTCCTGATCGAAGGGGTTCCAGGACTTGCAAAGACAAGTGCTGTAAAAGCACTGGCTTCTGCTGTGCAGGCCCAGTTCAAGCGAATCCAGTTTACCCCGGATCTTCTTCCTGCAGATTTGACGGGTACTGAAATCTATCGCCCCAAAACAGCTGATTTTATAACGAGAAAAGGGCCGTTGTTTAATAATATTATCCTGGCGGATGAGATTAACAGGGCGCCTTCCAAGGTACAGTCCGCCCTGCTTGAAGCCATGGAGGAAAAGCAGGTGACCATAGGAGATCAGACATATCTATTACCCACTCCTTTTCTGGTTCTTGCCACCCAGAATCCCATTGAACAGGAAGGGACCTATCCTTTGCCTGAAGCCCAGGTGGATAGGTTTATGCTCAAAGTTCGGGTTGACTACCCAGACAAGACCCAGGAACTTGAGATCCTTAAAAAGAACAGCTTTCAAAAACCCGAGACCATTAACCCCGTCATCAATTGTGACCAGATAGCCGCCATGGGCGAAGTGATTGATCAGATCTATGTGGATGAAAAACTCAAAGAGTATATTGTAGACCTGATATTTGCCACGCGAAATCCTGAGAAATATGGGATGGATGTGGCCGAGTATATCGAGTATGGTGCATCTCCCAGGGCCAGCATCTTTCTTGCAAAAGCTGCCCGGGTGAATGCATTTTTGTCAGGCAGGGCCTATATCACGCCCCAGGATATCAAGCTTGTGGGCCCTGATGTATTGCGCCACAGAATTATTTTAAGCTTTGAAGCAGAGGCAGAAGATATCTGTCCGGACGATATAATCCAGACCCTTTTTGACTCCGTTGAGGTGCCCTGAAGGGAGCAGCTTTAAATGATTCCCGCGCATGTCATAAAAAAAATAAAACGAATTCATATTAAATCCAGCCGTTCTGTAAACAATATCATGGCTGGCCAGTATAAATCCGTGTTCCGAGGCTCGGGTATCGAGTTTGAAGAAGTCAGGGAATATGCTCCGGGAGATGATGTCAAAACTCTGGACTGGAAGGTTTCAGCAAGGCTTGGCAAGCCCTTTGTCAAGCTTTACAAGGAAGAGCGTGAAAGCATTGTCATGCTGCTGATTGATATGAGCTCATCTTTAAAGTTCGGTACATTTTCAGGCCCGAAACTTGAAAAAGTTGCTGAAGTGGCATCTGTTCTTGCCTTTAATGCCATTAAAAACAATGATAAAGTGGGTGTGATTTTTTTTACTGATCAGGTTGAAAAATATATACCACCTAAAAAAGGCGCAAGTCATATCTGGCGTGTGATAAAAGAGATATTCACCTTTTCACCCCAGGGCAAAGGCACCAATATATCAGAAGCTTTGGACTATCTGGCAAAAATATCCAGGAAAAGATCTTTTGTGTTTGTCCTGTCTGACTTTCTGGATGAAGGTTATCTGAAAAGTCTGAGAAGAATTCGACAAAAGCATGAAATTATCGGGGTAAGGATATATGATAAAGGGGCGTTTAAACTGCCGGGAAAAGGCATTATTACCCTGTCTGACCTTGAAACGGGCCGACAAATCATGTTTGATGCATTCAATAAAAAAACACAAAAAGAATTTACATCTATAAAACAGACTGCTCACAATCAAACTCTGGGCCTTTTTTCCAAGGCAAAAAGTGATGTGATCGAACTTGAAACCTCTGCATCTGTATATGATACCCTGTTGCAATACTTTAGATTCAGGGAAAGGCGATTGAGATAGATGCAGGATATTCATGGCATAAGACCCCCTGTCCAGTTCGGGTTTGATCCTGGGCTTCTTAAAATCATCTTGATTATATCAGGGGCGATCATTTTTTTTGTCCTGGTGTTTTTTCTGATAAAAAAATACTTGAAAAAAAGAAAACTTATCACAGAGCCCGGATATTTTCCCAAACCCATGGCTCCATATGATGCCGCGTTAAAAGAACTTGATCTTCTTTTTCAAAGACAAATGAATGATCCAAGGTTTTTTTATTTTGATTTAACAGCTGTCTTAAGGAAATATATTGGCCGTTCCTTTGGTATCAATGCCATAGAGATGACCTCCCAGGAATTTATCAGAGGCATCAACCTTCTTGATTTTGATAAGTTGCAAAAAAAAGAAATTGCAAAGTTTCAAAAGTATTGTGATCCATTTAAATATGCCGGGATTATTCCTGAAAAAGAGGGGGCAAGGCAGGACCTTTCCATTATCAAAAAGATAATTTCCCAAATAGAAAAAGAGCTGATGAAACAGAAGGAAAAACAAGGGGAGAACCCATAATGTTCCGATTTGCATCTCCTTTATTTTTATCATTGCTGGTCGTGGTCTGCCTTGTCATTTTTTTCAAGCTCAGAAAAAAAAGCACCCGTATAATCAAGGTATCCTCGTTAAAAGACCTTGATACGCTTTCTCTTTCTTTTATGTTACGGGTTTCAAAATTTATCCCGGTTTTAAAAATAATATCCCTGATCCTGTTGATCCTGGCCCTTGCAAGGCCCCAATGGGGGGATAAGAAAATAAACGTGACCACACAAGGGGTTAATATTATCCTGGCCCTTGATCTTTCCGAATCCATGCGGGCACTTGATTTTAAAAAGGACAATGAAATTGTAACCCGCCTGGAAGCCGTGAAAATTGTGGTCAGGGACTTTATCATGAAACGGGAAGGGGATCGCATCGGCATGGTGGTTTTTGGGTCAAATGCCTTTACCCAGCTTCCCTTAACCCGGGATTATAATACCATTGCCTTTATCCTGGACCGTTTGAAAATCGGGGCGGCAGGACCTATGACCGCAATTGGAGATGCAATCGGCATTTCCTTAAAACGGCTGGAAGATATTAAAAGCAAATCCAATATTATTATTCTGATAACAGATGGGAAAAGCAATTCAGGAGAACTTTCCTGGCAGGATGCAACAAAAATCGCCGTTCAAAGAAAAGTTAAAATTTATACCATTGCCGTGGGTACAAAAGGGGAAGCCCCTTTTCTTGTGGATGGATTGTTTGGTAAACAATATGTGTATCAGAAAGTGGATGTGGATCTTGATGCTTTGAAAACAATTGCCAAACAGACCCAGGCCGGTTTTTTCCAGGCCGGGGATCTAGCATCTTTGGGCCAGATTTATGATATGATCAACAACCTTGAAAAAACAAAGGTGGATGTTGAAAAATGGGTGGAGTATAAGGAATTGTATCCTGGATTGCTTGCCCTGGGCCTGATCCTTTTTCTGATGTACATTGTTTTAACGAACACACGATTTTTAAGGGTGCCATAAATGAAATTTGCCAATCCATATCTGTTAAATTTATTATGGGGGTTAATTCCCGTGTTCGGTATCATGGTGTACGGCATTCTGAAGCGGAAAAAAATACTTTTAGGATTTGCCGGATTAAATATGATTTCTTCCATTGTTCCGGGGTTTGATCCCAAAAGACGGTGGGTAAAGGCAATCCTTGTCATCATGGCTTTCGGGTTTGCCATTTTTGCTCTGTCCGTTCCGCAATGGGGATATAGATGGGAAAAGACAACCCAGAAAGGGGTGGATATCATGATTGCCCTTGACTGCTCAAAAAGCATGCTGGCACAGGATATCAAGCCCAACAGGCTTGAACGGGCAAAAAGAGAAATCATTGATCTTTTGCGCATGATGAAATCCGACCGGGCAGGGCTTGTGGCTTTTTCCGGAAGAGCCATTCTCCAGTGCCCCCTGACCCTTGACCATGAGGCCTTTAATATTTTTTTAAAGGTTCTGGAACCCGGGTTTCTGCCCGTGGGTGGGACAAATCTCGATTACGCAATTCAAGAGTGTTATAATGGTTTTGAAAAAGAGTCTGATACCCAAAAAGCCATCATTCTTATTACGGATGGAGAAAATACCTCAGGTGATGTAGAAGATATTGCCAGGGAAATGGCCAAACAGGGAATCAAGATTTTTAGTATCGGGGTGGGAAACATCCAGGGCGCACCCATCCCCGATGAAAAAGGTGGTTTTAAAAAGGATACCTCCGGCAATATTATTTTATCAAAGGTGGATACAAAGATTCTTGAAAAACTGGCTGCCATGACAGGCGGAACCCATGTCAGATCTGTTGCCGGGGATATGGACCTTGACCTGATTTATAAAGACAAAATCCTTGGAACCATGGAACGTAAGACCTTGACATCAGGAAAACAAAAGATCTGGGAAAACAGATATCAATGGTTTCTTTTTCCCTGTATCGTGTTGTTGCTGATAGAATTGATATTGTCTTCAAAAAAGAAATTAAAAGGAGTGGCCCTAATTTTTCTTGCAATTGGCTTGAGCATTTTTACCTCCCAGAATGGACAGGCGTTTGCAAAAACGGTTTCTTCCAGCGTAAATCAGGGAATAAAAGCATTTGAGGAACAACATTATGAACAGGCTAAAACCCATTTTATAGATGCCCAGCTGAAAGATCCGGAAAATGCAAAACTCTATTATAATATTGGCGCGGCCGCCTATATGAACAATGAATATGACCAGGCTGAGAAAAATTTTATCCAGGCCCTTAAAACAAAAGATACCAAGCTTGCCCATGATGCCCAATATAACCTTGCCAACACCTACTTTCGCATGGGAAATCTGGATGAAGCCATCAAGGGGTATGAAAATATTATAGAAAAATATCCCGATGACATCCAGGCAAAAGAAAACCTGGAATTTGCCATACAAAAACAAATAGAGCAAAAACAGCAGGAGCAACAACAGCCTGACTCCCAATCTGATAAAGACCAAGACAATAAAGAACAAGACAAGAAAGAAAACAAAGCAGATCAGGAGAAAAAACAAGGGCAGAACCCAGACAAGGATCAGGATAAAAAAGAGCAAAACAAAGATTCCGGCCAGGACAAAAAACAGGCAAAAGAACAGCCCCAGGATAAACAAGGTGCTGAAAACAAACAAGAAGATAAGCCCGAGAAAACACAATCCCAGTCCCAGGAGGATAAATCGGTATCCCCTGAAGATAAACAGCCTGAACAGGCAGGTCAGATTCTGGAGAATATGCTCAACCGACTTGAAGACAAACCTGGAGGTGCAATGATACCTGTGCTACAGGAACAACATGTTGAAAAAGATTGGTAATGGTATGAATTTAAAAAACATTTTTTTTACCGCATTGGTGTTGGTGGCTATTTTGCCGGCCACAGGTGTTTGCTTTGATGTCACTGCCAATGTTGACAAAACCAAGATTTCCAGGGAAGACTCTGTTTTTTTACAGGTTGTGGTCAAAGGCGGTAAAGCTGACCTGGATCTTTCCATTATCAAGGATTTTAAAGTTATATCCAGGGGTTCCTCTTCAAGCTATAATTATATTAATGGTAAATCCGAAAGAAAGGCAATTTATCAATATGTTCTGATCCCTTTGACAAAAGGGGCCTTAATAATTCCTGCCATAAAGGCTGTTATGGATGGCCAGACTGCTTTTACAAGGCAAATTGTCATCCATGTATCAGACCAGGTTGTGAAACCCGATGATGTCAAAGCATTATTTGCAACAGTGAGCGTGGTAAAGACCCGCCTTTTTGTGGGTGAGCAGACGGTCTTCTCTTTAAAGTTTTTTACCTCAAAAAGATTGTCAGGATTAGGGTTTGAAAAGCCGCCTGAATTTAAAGGGTTTTCATCAAAACCATTTGAAAAGGAAAAAAGTTATACCCAGAACATCAATGGGGTCCTTTATCAAGTGACCCAGGTTGATTATATCATTATCCCTGCAAACCCTGGAATATTCAATATTGATCCTGCTGTTTTGATTGCCAGGGTGCTTGTAGAATCAAAGCGGGATTCGCGGTTTGATTCTTTTTTTAATGATTCCTTTTTTTCTTCTAATAGTTTTAAGCCTGTAAGGGTGGTTTCAAATCCCCTGAAAATTGAAGTCAACCCCGTCCCCCAATACCAGGGTGACGATAAATTTTCTGGGCTTGTGGGCCTTTTTGATATTCAAGCAGACATTGACAAAACAAGCCTTAAAGCCGGGGAGTCTGCAACACTCACCATAAAAATTTCAGGATCAGGAAATATCATGGATGCAAGTCTTCCTGAAATGGCTCTGGATCACGATGCGTTTAAAGTCTATGATGACAACCCCGTTGAAACCATTCATTTAACGGACAAGGGATACCAGGGCTTTAAAGTATTCAAGAAAGCCATTGTTCCTGTCAATCCCGGTAAATTTTTCATCAACCCGATTTCACTGGTTTATTTTGACGTGGATCAAAAGGATTTTCAAAAAATTTCAACTAAAAAAATCTTTCTGGATGTCACCCCGTCTGAAGAAATGCACCTGGCCGCAACCCCATTGAACCACACAACGAGTAAGCCGATTGTAAAAGAAGAGGTTTCCCTAATCAATAAGGATATCCTGGAAATAAAAGAAGGGCTGGAGGTATTGGATAACTGGCCAGAAATAAATCCTTTTTTCTTTTTTTTATTTTTGTCAATCCCGGCAATTTTATTTTCAGGGGTTAAATTGGTTACCCTGGCTGTAAAAAAGGATTTATCCATTGAAAAGGTAATGGAAGAAAAGGCAAGACATCATTTAAAACAGGCTGGGAAAATGGACCCTGAGGATAAAGGTTTTTTAGGGCATCTTTATTCAAGCCTGGTGGCGCTGATTTTTGCCAAAGGGAAAAAGAAAGGGGAGACCATCACAATAACAGAAACCCGTACGATTTTAACAGATGCCAATGTGGATGCCACCCAGATAGACCAGGTCACCCATCTTCTTGAAACCATTGAATCTATTCGATTCGGCAAGGCGACAATAGATAAAAATAAGGCAAAGGCTTTTTTGTCAAAGATAAAGCAGATGATGAAACTGCTTTGTTTTGCAGTGGTCTTTCTGGGAATTTTTTCTGGTGTTCCGCAAAGGGCAATGGCAAATCCTGCCGCCACATTCATGGACGGGATAAAAAAATATAATAAAGGTGATTTCAAACAGGCAGCCATAAAGTTTGAAGCTCTTGCAAAAAGCAATATTAAAAACCCCTATCTTTTTTATAATATTGGAAATTCCTATTTAAAAGCCAATGATATAGGCCAGGCTATTTTATGGTATGAAAGGGCAAAGATTCTGGCCCCCAGTGATCCAGACCTGAAATTTAACCTTGAGTATGCCAACACCCTTGTGAAAGATAAAAAAGAAGATACAATGAATATCATGGATGTTCTTTTTTTCTGGGACAATTTGATTGCCTTAAAAACAATTCAGATTACAGCTATTTTCTTTTCTTTTGTTTTTTTCAGCTGGGCTGCCATTAGAAGCGTGAAAAAACAAAAAATTCTTTCAGGTACTGGTATTCTACTGATATCCATATTTGTTCTTTTCACAGCCATTACATGCATGAATTATTATAAACAATCTGCAAGGCAGACTGCTATCATTGTGCAGGAGCAGGTTGCGGTACGTTCAGGTGTGACAGACACTTCTACAAAATTATTTGATCTTCATGCCGGAACCAAGGTAAGTGTTGAAGAGACAAAAGAGGGGTATTTAAAAATACTGTTTTCAAAAGGCAAGGTTGGCTGGGTAAAAACAAAGGAAGCCGTTATTATATAGGTAAATAATTAGGAGGCACCATGTTAACAAAAGCATTTATTCCCTACAAAGGATATTATTCCACCCCTTTTATAAGGTGGCAGGGCAGTCTTGCCAATGAGAACTCCATTACACTTGGGGCTCAAACTTCAAAAAGGTGGCTTGCAACAAAGAATTTTGATCCAAAGATTTTTGATTACCTGATGCTGGGGGTTACCATTGGACAACCCGGCCTTTTTTATGGGGGTCCATGGGCATCAGCACTGATAGGTTCCACAGAAACAGCCGGCCTACTCATAAGCCAGGCCTGTTCAACCTCAACCACCGGGATATTCCAATCTGCCATGGGTGTGGAAAATGGGGCCTATGAAACGGTTTATAACCTTTATACGGATCGCTGTTCCAACGGACCCCACACAATCTGGCCAAATCCCAAAGGCCCAGGCGGACAGGTTGTTTCAGAAAACTGGGTCATGGATCATTTTGGCAATGATCCATGGGCGGGCGGGGCAATGATCCAGACTGCGGAAAATGTCATAAAAATGGCTGGAATTACCAGAGAAGAGTGTGATGCAAACGCCCTGAGAAGGTATGAACAATATCAAGATTCCCTGGCCAATGACAGAGAATTTCAAAAACGATACATGTTTCCCATTGAAATCAGGGTGTCAAAGAAAAAAACCATCCAGATTGATTCAGATCAAGGTATCATGGAAACCACAGCAGAAGGTCTTAAAGGACTCAGGCCAGTCCTGCCGGATGGCAAACTGACATTCGGCTCCCAGACCCATCCGGCTGACGGTCATTGTGCCCTCATCGTCACTGACCGGGAAAAAGCAAAAGAATTGAGCGCTGATCCAGATATTGAAATACAGGTGATATCATTTGGCCATGCAAGGGTTAAAAAGGCGCACATGCCAATGGCGCCGGTACCATCTGCCCAGATGGCTCTGGAAAGAGCCGGGCTGGCTGTTGAGGACGTTAAAGTAATCAAAACCCATAACCCTTTTGCTGCCAATGACATTTATATGTCTAAGCAAATGAATCTTGATATAAATACCTTTAATAATTATGGAAGTTCATTGATATTTGGACATCCCCAGGCCCCCACAGCCGGCCGGTCCATTATTGAAGGAATTGAGGAGGCTGCCATGTTGGGCGGCGGATATGTTCTTTTTACAGGTTGTGCTGCCGGGGATACCTCAGCCGCACTTGTCCTAAAAGTCGGATAACAATTCTGGGGCCGGGGCGTAAGGCCCCGGACCTTTTTAAGAAACAAAAAAAGAACACTAAATATATTTGGGGAATTATAAAAGATTTTCCTTCTGATCTGTTGCAGTTTTTAAAACCAGCATGGTCAGGCGTGAAACACAGATCAATTCGTTTTTCTCGTTTTTAATGGAAATATCCCATACCTGGGTTGTTTTGCCCAGATGAACCGGTTTTACCACACCTGTTACCCGTCCTTTGGTAACACTTTTTATGTGGTTGGCTTTTATTTCCAGGCCCACACTGTAGTGGGAGTCATCAAGTGCCAAATAGGATGCAGTGCTGCCCAGGGTTTCTGCCAGGACCACAGATGCCCCGCCGTGCAGGATACCAAGGGGCTGTTTGGTCCTTTTGTCCACGGGCATGGATGCGCTTATAAAATCATCCCCTTTTTCCAGAAATTCAATGCCCACATTTTCAACAAGTGTTTCTTTTGCAAAGTCATTAATTTCTTCAATCTTAAATTCTTTTTTCCAGATTTTTTTCATTTTATATGCCCTTTTATCCTTTTGAAGGATTTCATTCTTTCCTAAATGTTACCAAACAGGTTCTTATGCATTTTAGCTTACTGCCGTTATTAATTAATTTTTATCGACAAACTTGTATCAGGAGAAATTATAATTGTAAATATAAAGAAAACTAAACATAAAAGAGAATTGAACCTCCTGTACCTCAAACCATATTTGTGATAAATTTCTCATAAGTTGGTTTTATTCCTTAGTTTGATTGCGGAATGCCCATGGTCATGACCTTTTTGCAACAGATTCGGCAACAAAAACTTTTCAGTGAAATGGGATGGCAATTTTTCCCAGAGTACCTACTGGCATTACGCTTTGCATGGTTATCTGAGTGGTTGAGACAAGAGGATAAGGAGATGATTGAGATGGAGGAAGCATATATGGACCTCCTTGTTGATAATATGGATATATTACGCCAGGGCTGGGAACT
>CAYWGN010000103.1:0-15978 GCA_964457495.1 uncultured Desulfobacula sp. | reverse complement strand
CCAAATTCAAACAATTAACCCAATCAAACCCATCTTTAGAGAGTATCTGGATTATATGAGTCAGTTTTTTTTAATTCATGATGTTGAGTCCTGGTGTAAAGGCGCACTGAAAAATTTACAACTCTATTCTATTGCCGATGACCGGTATATTTACATTTTAAAAAAATCAGACACTATTATCGGCTTTGCCATGGTCAATAAGCATTTGCGGTTCAATTCAAAAGGCTTTGCTGTGGCAGAATTCTATATTCAAAAAAATTATGAAAAAAAAGGTTATGGTCGCAGATTGGCTGAGCATTTATTTGAAAAGTTACCCGGTAATTGGGAAGTTGCAGTGAGTTTAAACAATAAATCAGCTCTGGTGTTCTGGAAGCAGGTGGTATCATCTTATACAGATGGTGAATTTATTAAAGAATGGAACGCCTCTTTTAATGGGTATGGCTTTGTCTTTAACAATGGTTTGAAAAAAACCGCTTAATTTTTATTCAAAATTTTCGATTCAATTTATCAGGCAGGAATATCCGGAACAATCGGGACTGCGGTCACAGGGACTGGAGAATTCTTCAAAACATTTTCAGTTACAGACCCAAAACGAAATTTTCCCTTTTCGCCGCTGCTGGCCATAATGACTATATCTATTTGCTCCTGATCGATCAATTTTAAAATTTCTTCAGCAGGATCCCCCACAGCAATGTGCCGAACATATAAAGAGCATCCATCCATGTGTCTGTCGCAAATTTGATCCAGCCTTTTTTTTGCAGATTTGTGAGCCCAGTCCATAAGGTCATTCATATGGCTTTCCCCAAATTCCCCATACCATGGCCCATGATGTGCAATATCCTGAATAACATAGATCACATGTATTTCGCAGCCATACTGCCGGGTTAAAGATTTAACATAGGGAAACGCTTTTTCAGCATTGCCTGAAAAATCAGTAGGCCAGAGTATCTTTTTTATTTTCATGATTACTCCCTATTGTTTCCGGTTTTGACAGGAATTTGCACCCTCATCGGCAAGGCCGAGCCTGAGATTCAAAATCATTATTATATAATCGTTTTTTTTAAAGCCATTATTTGCTTTGCTTAAATTTCCAACAGTTTTCAAACAGCCCCGGTTCCATCAGGCCCAGGTAAACACAAAGCTGCCGGACCATTTCCGGGTTGCAGTTTTCCCCTTGCTTAAGCCTTTCAAACTCCTGTCTTGAAATATTGAGTTTATCGAGAATATCAGGAATCAACTGCTTTTTTTCTTCAAGATTGGCAATCACCTTCATTGTGGTTGAACAAAGGTGGCATTCTTTTTCATAGAATTGTCTGAAAGAAGGATCTTTAAGTTTCTGATCAATAATTTCCTTAAAAAATAACATGGCAGGCATCCTCCAGTTTTTTTTCAGACACCCGATCCAAAAAATCGCTTCTGTATGCTATCACCTTGTTTATATGCTTTTTTGGGACCTTACTGGTATTTTTAAAAAATACATAATAAAGGACAATAAACTTTTGATAACAAAAAAAATAGAGAACTCTGACCTTTTCCTGGGATAGTGTAAACCTGAGTTCATGAATACCATCATATAGAACATCTGCGTAGGGTCTGGGAAGTATGGGTCCCTGTTCTTCAAGCAGGGTTAACAATCTTAATACCTTTACCTGGTTCCTGGGGGTACAGGTGTTTATAAAATCCGTCACAGGGCAAGCCTGTTCCATCTCATCGCAAAACAGGATGTTCCATTTCCGACGCATGTCTTTCTCCAATGTTTGTAAATTTTAAATTCTCACCTTCAAAGAATATCATTATCAGAAATCCAATAAATTTTAAATCAATTATTCGAACCATGTATGAGAAGGGCTTGATGACAAGGCCAGAATAATTAGAGTACAATGCTGACGCTGGGCCTTGGCCATGCATTGATTACGAAAAAAAGTGTTGCTGAATCGATCAGGACATTTAAAAATGACATTGACATCATCTCATTGCATATATAGATATATGGTTATTATCAGATTCCTTTTTTTAATACACAATCTTTTTTATTACCATATTTACAGCTAATGCGGTAGGGTTCTGATTTTTCTTTTAAAAAGGAAAGGATATGACCATAACAGATCAAAAACCCGTTCTGGTAACCGGTGCCACGGGATATGTTGCCGGCCGACTGATTCCATTGCTGCTGGCATCTGGTTACCGGGTAAGAACCATGGGAAGATCCATCGAAAAAATGGCAGGCCGTCTCTGGAGTAATGACCCGAATGTTGAGCTGGTCAAAGGCGATATTATGGATATAATGTCTTTGCGGAAGGCCGTCTCTGGATGCGGAACGGTTTACTATCTGGTTCATTCCATGATTTCACAGAAAGGAAAATACCGACATGCCGATCGAATCGGTGCGAAAAACATGGTTCAGGTAGCAGCAGATGCCCATGCAGATCATCTGATCTATCTTGGGGGACTTGGGGATATTCATCATAAAAACATCAGTAAACACCTTTTATCCAGAAACGAAGTGGGGCAGATCCTATTAAATGGGCCTGTTCCTGCAACTGTTCTGCGGGCAGCCATGATCTTGGGATCGGGCAGTGCCAGCTTTGAAATTTTAAGGTATCTTGCAGAACGGCTGCCTATTATGGTGACACCAAAATGGGTCCGCATGCCCACTCAACCCATTGCCATTACCAACGTATTGGGATATCTGAAAGGGTGCCTGGAACACCTGGAAACCCGGGGCAAAACATTTGATATCGGCGGTCCAGAGGTTGTTGCATATAGTGACCTGTTCCGTATTTTTACCAAAGAAGCCGGATTGCCGGCACCCATAATGATCAAGGTCCCTGTTTTGACACCCAGATTGTCATCTCTGTGGATTCATCTGGTGACTCCGGTTCCGGCAAGCATTGCCCAGCCGTTGACGGAGGGGTTGAGCCTGCCGACCATCTGCACTGAAAATGACATTACCCACATCATTCCACAGGAATTGATCTCCTGCCGGGAAGCCATTCAAAGAGCGCTGGACCGCATCCGTCAAGAGCAGGTGGATACCTGCTGGACCGATGCCGGTGAAATCAAATATCCGGAATGGGCCCAGTTGGGCGATTCTAAATATTCAGGCGGTACTGTCCTGAAATGCGGATACCGGGCAACCGTCCAAGGAACGGCCCCGGATCTGTGGAAAGCCGTCGTAAAACTGGGTGGAGAAACCGGGTACTATGCAGCTGATCTGTTATGGAAAATTCGCGGTGTTTTCGATATTTTAGTTGGTGGGGTGGGCTTGGCCCGGGGCAGACGATCAAAAGAACGGCTGAATGTGGGAGATAGTCTTGATTTCTGGAGGGTCCTGGAACTTAAGACTCCTTCAAAACTGCTGTTGCTGGCAGAGATGAAAACACCCGGGGAAGCCTTGCTGGAGATCTCCATCACAGACATTGGAAAAGATCAGTGCGAGCTTGTGCTGTTATCCCGTTTTTTACCCAAAGGCCTGATCGGAATCCTATACTGGTATGTTCTGTATCCTTTTCATCAATATGTCTTTGCCCGGATGCTCAGCGGTATGGTTAACTCAGCCGGCTTGAAACCTGCCGGGTCCCCGGTTAGATTTACCCCGAAAATTTCATAAACCTGACAGATCATCTTATCATTTAAGGAAAAAAAATGAACACCCGAGAAAAACAAGCGTTCGATCAAGTCAAGACCCTGTTCAAGATCCAAACCTTTGCGGTCTTGTCTACCCAGACAAATGATCAACCCTATGCCAGCCTGGTTGCGTTTGCCGCAACCCCGGATCTTGAACAGATCATTTTTTTAACCCCCGCTACCACCCGAAAATATGAAAATCTCAAGCACAACCCCAAAGTTGCCATTCTGGTAAACAACAGCATGAATCAGCCAGCTGACATTTATGAGGCCGTATCGGTTACTGCCACCGGCATCGCAGCAACGGTTGAAGGCCATAAAAAAGAGCCGCTTCTAGAACTTTATTTAGAAAAACATCCCCATCTAAAAGTGTTTTCGTCCGCGCCGACCACCTCGCTGGTATGTGTAACCGTGGACCGGTATTTTATGGTCAACCAGTTCCAGAATGTTATTGAAATCCAGGTGGCAAGGTGTTAACCCATATTCAGCCAGCCCGAAAACGGGTTAAGGAAAAGCCAATAAGAATTAAACATTCAAACCATATTCCCGCTTGTTTGCATTTTTTATATTTTTAATATATGATCCAGTTTACATAAACTTTTTAAGTTGTTTAATCAATCGGGTTGAAAAATAGTACCATAAAGATCTTACAATTTCGATTTCCTCAGTTATTGATGCCTTCACGAATAGGTCTGTTACATCAAGTACAACTCTGGATTTTAATACCCCTTTATTTTCCAGTGATATGATAACCTTCAAAAAAGGAGAAATCTCATGGAAGTAAAAGATTATTGTAAAGCGATGTTGGCAGAAGTTACCGCTTGGAAAGTCAAACTTGAGGCAATGAAAAAGGTTGCTGACACTTATGGTTCTGCTCAGAAAGAAAAAATCCTGCCGTTAATAGGACAACTGGACCAGGAAGTAACAACAGCTCAGTTGCGCGTTGACCAGTTGGAGAATGAATGCCCTTCTGACTGGTCACCCATGAAAAATGAACTGGATGATCTTTTTGGAACCATTGGGAGCAATGTTGATCGGGCATGGAAAGAACTTGAACCTGGAAATGTTGGCGGTTGAGTATCCTATTACAACAATAAAAATTTTGCCCATTTATTGTTCGGCCCTGCACATTAACCTGCGGGGCCTTTTTTAAATTGAAGCATGCTATACGAAACAATAAGGAAATAAAAATGAAACTAAAGGATTATTTTGAAACCACAAAAGGGAAAGGGGTATTTTCGACTGCCGATCGTAACGGCAAGGTTAACTCTGCCATTTATTCCCGGCCCCATTTTATTGAAGAAGGCAAACTGGCATTTATTATGAGAGACCGTTTGTCCCACAGCAATCTTCTGTCTAATCCACATGCGGCGTATCTTTTTATAGAAGATGGTCCAGGTTATAAAGGGAAACGGCTTTATATGTCCATGGTAAGAGAAGAAAAAAACGTTGAGCAAATTGAATCACTGCAGCGCAGAAAAAATGAAATGAAAGTGAACGGGGACCGATTCCTTGTGTTTTTTGAACTTGACAAAGAACGCCCTCTTGTCGGTGATGATAGCGAGAATTGACACAGAAAATGATTAAAGTCAAAAGCCAATTTGCGGCATCACACATTTATGCGGGAAGGATTAAATAAAACAAGAAAAACGCTTTCAGCAAGGTGCATCCAAATGGTCGTGAGGGTTGACATCCGGTGAAAATGGTTCTGGATCTTGGCTGGAAGTGCAAAAATTATTAACAATTCCCAAATATGGTTTTCACGCATGGTATGCCTTTAAATATTGCCACGTTTTATAATACTTCAACACATTTTCAAAATGCCTTATAGTCTTTATCCATTAAATCAACTCATATCAATAAAATTGGGGTAAATAATGATCCGGTTCGGCCTGTGCTGTATATTTAAGGAACAACCCATTAAATTCAGAACAATAACCGCGACCTATCTTTCACGGTTTTCGCATCAGGAACAACGGAAGCGTTTGTCTGAGGTCTGTCTGGCCAATGCGCAAAGTTTAATTGAGGCATTGGCATTTTGTCAACGAAACAATATCGGGGCATTCCGGATCAACAGCCAGATCCTGCCATTAAAAACCCATCCGGGTATGGGCTATGATATGTCAGATCTGCCGGATTCAGACAGCATCATCAACACATTCAAGGCATGCGGCACCTTTTGCCGGGAACACAATATCCGCACCAGCTTTCATCCAGATCAGTTTATTATTCTGTCCTCACCAAATCCGGATGTGGTGATCCGTTCCATCGCGGATCTTAAATATCAGGCCCAGGTGGCAGAGTGGGTCAATGCGGATGTGATCAATATTCATGCCGGCGGTGTTTATGGGGACAAGGCCAGTGCGATCAATCGCTTGAAACAGACTATTGAGATACTTCCGGAACCGGTCAGGAAACGCCTGACGCTTGAAAATGATGATAAAAGCTATTCACCTGAAGATCTTCTTCCCATCTGTTCGGTCATGCATATCCCGCTGGTTTATGATGTGCACCATCATCGATGTTTAAAAGACCGTTTTTCCGTTGAAGCGGCAACGCACAAATGCCTTGGCACATGGGACCGGGAACCCTTGTTTCACATATCCTCCCCGAGAAACGGGTGGAAAGATAAAGAGGTCCGAGCTCACCATGATTATATCAATATCAAGGATTTCCCGGATATCTGGCTTTCCATGGATCTTACCATTGAAGTCGAAGCAAAAGCCAAGGAGCTGGCAGTGTTAAAACTGATGACAGATTTAAGCAGGATGTCGTCCAAAGATCTCCACAATCCAAACACCTGATACAGTCAAAAGAATCCAGGCGCTATCATGTATCAGGCATATGTCTTTCTACCCTTTTTCAGAAAGCCGATCAATGGAATTTGGATTAATTGTTTAATTTATCATTTTTTATCCGTATCTCAATTGATTTTCATCACATCGTTGAGGACACAATAGGCAACCGTATTGGCAGAGACCGCGCACTCCTTGGCCATGCTCGCATTAATGACCTGTCCCCTGTTCATAATTCCGATTGCAAACATATTTTTTGAAATTGATACCCCTTTTCCCATGCCTTTTTTTATCACCCGGCAGCTGTCCGGATCTATCCATAATCCGCCGGTTTCAATTGTCTGAGGCATCTTTTTCCAGGAACTTTTCCCCATGTCATTTTCATCCAGGGCGCGCGTTTCGATTTGAACCAGCCCTGAGGCAAGAAGATTTTTAGCCAGTTTTGACGGATTGCTTCGATAAGAAGTCGATTGCCCCCTTGCATCCACGACAAAATAATATGTTTCGCAGTTCAGTTTTCCAGTGTCATCCTGGAAACACATCTCAAACCCAAAAGATTCGGAAAGGTGCTTTAATTGATATGAATCCCCCAGTTTCTTAAGTTTCAGCACCCCGGATTCCATAAATGCCAGAATCTTTTCTGCATTTATGAGGGGGATACCGGCAGCATGGGCCATGAAAGCAGATTTAAAATCGGTTTCAAACCAGTACCGGTGTGATGGTCTCAAATTTAGATAGGCCTGTTTTATGAATGATATGGCCTGGAACAATATGGTCTGCCACAATATATCGCCATCAGGGTTATCCCCTTTTTGCGCCTGTTGAATATCTTTTCTCAAAATTGAAATGGGGTCATTTTGCGGACTTAAAATCGCTTTCCAATCTATTGATGTGTTATAGGCCGTCTCGATCTCCTTTTTCAACAGATAAAAAAGGTCTTCCAATCTCAGACAGCCTTTTTGTTGATCCACCAAATGGGTGAGCCTCGAAACTGAAAAAAAATGATTTTGATGGGTTCCCATGGCGCCCCTTACTTTTGGCAGAAATCCCTTTCTGGAAAACAGGGTAACCTGCCTGGTGTTTTTGGCTGGTGAATAGGTGAGGATGCCTTGATTATCCCTTGAAAAACACCCCTCTGAGAACAGTGTCAAAACAGTATCAATGGCACTTAAACTGGTTCCCATAACAGCTACATTTGCACCCATGGGTATCTTCGCCAACAGTTTTTTTGCCGGCCACGGAGACGGAAAATACCCTGGTTGTTTGTTGGTGCCGAACCAGTGACCCGTTGCCAGCAACACCCGCTCCGACACGATTTTTTTTATGCCGTTTCCGAATTGATCAGATGTAATAACGATGAATAGATCCTCCTTCTCCTTTATATCAATGACGGTGCACCTGTTTTGAACAACCACCTGAATGCCTATCTGTGCAGCCGTTTCAAGGGCATCATCGAACCGGCTGCGTAGGTATTCACCCATCACCATGCGAGGAAGATACAAGTTGTTTGAATGGTTAAAGTGATCCACCGGTAAAAAAGGGATCAGTTTTGGATACTGAACCTCAAGCTGGGCCTGTTGATTGAAAAACCAGTCTATCAAATCATTGGGGCGGTCTGCAAAAATACTCATATCCTGGGCCGGCATATTGCTGAGATGAAACGGAAAGATGTTTTTTTCTTCATACGGAAGACCCGGACCCATGTCTGAATTTTTTTCAAAAATGATAATTTTAATGTTTTTCAGGCCCTGATCATTCCTGGCGATCTTATTTTTAAGCATGCCAATAAATTGGCACAGCATGGACGTGCCCGTCAGGCCGCAACCTATAATGGCCAATGAATAAATTTGCCCCATATCTGCTTCATCCATAATATCCTTTGAATTTAAGATTAAAATTAAAAATCAGTTTAACCTGAATTTTCAATTTCTGTAAACACTATCATTGTATTTTAGTTAAAAAGATGGGACCCCGGCATTGTCTGGTGGGTGTATTTTGCCGGGTATAATTTTTTATCTGGTATTCTCATGTTTATAAAATCCGTCACAGGGCAAGCCTGTTCCATATCAGAAATCCAGTGAGTTTTAAATCAATTATTTGAACCATTAAGGTTTTCCGTCATACACCAAATATGCTAAATATAAAAAAATAATAAACAAATTCTTCTTTCAACCAATAATAGCCAGATTGGACCGACAAATGAATGACATTGTTAACCAAAAAGATATTGATAAACTGATAATTACAGATGACATATTCGCTTTCATAGATAATAAATATGGCTCCCCACCTAACTGGACAAGACCGCAAGGTTTTATTTCACTTTCAAAAATAATACTGGGACAACAGGTAAGCCTGGCTTCAGCAAATGCACATTTTTTAAAATTAAATCAATATTTGCCGGAATTTACTCCAACAAACATTTTAAACCTTACAGATGAAGAAATGAGAAATTGCCAGATAAGCCGGCAAAAGTCTAAATATCTCCGTATTTTATCATCTGCTATAATAAAAAAGCATATAAATTTAGAACAATTACAGGATATAGACTATTTTGAAGTAAAAAAGCAGCTTACAAACATAAAAGGCATAGGCCCTTGGACTGCTGATATATATTTAATGTTTTGCCTCAAAGCAAAAGATATTTTCCCGTTTGGGGATGTAGCTGTCATTAATGCTGCAAAGGAGTTATGTAATGCTAAAACAAAAGAAGATTTGATTTTGCTGGCTGAGAAATGGAGACCATTACGCTCTCTTGCCTCGTATTATTTTTGGCATTATTACCTTAAAAAAAGAAATAGATATTCGAGCTAAGTTTACAAAAAATGACTGCAAACCGGACTGCACAGGATATTTACCTTCTTGAATAATTGTATTTATGGGTTATATTTTGCGTCATGATCTTTTTGAACACCAAAAGTTGAGTCTTTAACAAAACGAGGAAACATCATGGGAAAAATTGAAAAAACAAACCGCAGTATCGTGCTTGCATCACGACCTGTCGGCGCTCCCACCGAAGAAAACTTTCGGTTAGAAACTTCCCCAATGCCTTTGCCTAAGAATGGGCAGGTCCTGTTACGCAATATTTTTCTATCGCTGGACCCTTATATGAGAGGACGGATGAGCAATGCCCCATCCTATGCAGAACCTTTAAAGATTAATGATGTCATGTTAGGTGCAACAATTTGCCGGATTGAAGCATCCCTACACCCTGATTACAAAGAGGGAGAGTGGGTTCTTGCCTATAGCGGCTGGCAGGACTATGCTCTTTCTGATGGCTCCGGCCTGACCCGCTTAGGGACAAACCCCAAAAACCCATCCTACGCATTAGGAATATTGGGCATGCCGGGTTTTACTGCCTATATGGGGTTATTGGATATTGGCCGACCAAAACCAGGAGAGACCCTGGTTGTTGCTGCTGCCACAGGACCCGTGGGTGCTACTGTAGGACAAATAGGCAAATTAAAAGGATGCCGGGTTATCGGTGTTGCCGGCGGTGGTGAAAAATGCAAATATGCAAAAGAGGTTCTCGGGTTTGATGAGTGCCTGGATCACAAATCTTCTGATTTTGCCCGGCAACTCCGGCAGGCTTGCTCCAAGGGGATTGACATTTATTTCGAGAGCGTAGGGGGCAAAGTATTTGATGCTGTCCTGCCGCTTCTTAATACAAAAGCCAGAATTCCTTTGTGCGGGCTTATTTCCCAGTACAATGCCACACATCTTCCTGAAGGACCAGATCGCCTTTCCCTTCTTATGGGCACAATTTTAGTCAAACGAATCAAGGTTCAGGGGTTCATTATTTTTGATGATTATGGCCACCGGTATGATGAATTTGCAAAAGACATGTCTCAATGGCTTGCCACAGGACAGATAAAATACCGGGAGCATCTGGTTGAAAAATTAGAACATGCGCCAAAAGCGTTTATCGGTATGTTAAAAGGTCAAAATTTTGGAAAATTAGTCGCCCGGGTGAATGACGAACATTAATTCATAGTTTTAAAAAGGATATTTTATGTCATTTGATGAACTTGGCCTTAGGGTCGAACTGCTTAAAGCCGTTAAATCCAAGGGCTATACTACCCCCACTCCCATTCAGACCCGGGTCATTCCGGCTATTCTCGGCGGACGGGACATTCTTGCCCGTGCCCAGACAGGAACAGGAAAAACAGACGCATTTGCACTCCCCCTGGTTGAACTCCTGAGCTGGCAGGACAGCAATAAACGACATCCCAGGGCCCTTGTCCTGGCACCAACGCGGGAACTTGCGCTTCAGGTGGGGGACAGCATCAAAGCCTATGCAAGGAAGGTGTCCATGCGATGCACCGTGGTTTATGGCGGGGTTACCATAAAACCCCAGATCGCTCGACTGAGGCGCGGCATTGATATTCTTGTGGCCACACCGGGCCGCCTTCTGGATCTTGCCAATCATAAGGGCCTGGATCTTTCCCGGATAGAATTTCTGATTTTTGACGAGGCAGACAGAATGCTGGACCTGGGATTCAGTGAGGAGATCTCCGAAATCCTTGATCTTGTTCCAATGGAAAGAAGGACCATGCTGTTTTCCGCCACCTACACCCAGGAGATCCGGGATCTTGCCAAAATTATGCTTCAGGAACCAGAATATATAGAGGTGACACCCAGCAATACAGCGGCAGAATCTATTGTCCAGAAAGTGCATCTGGTGAGCCGGCATGATAAACGAGCTCTTCTCATCCACCTTATCACGAAAGGACGCTGGGCTCAGATACTGGTCTTTGTCCGCACAAAACACGGGGCTAACAAGCTTGCGGAAAAACTTGTTGAAAAAGGGATCAGTGCTGCTGCTCTGCACGGCAACAAAAGTCAGTCTATTAGAACTCGTACCCTCAAAGAGTTCAAGAACGGTGAAATCCGCACCCTCGTGGCAACGGATGTAGCTGCAAGGGGTCTTGATATAAGCAATCTGCCCTATGTAATCAATTATGATATGCCGGGAGTGCCTGAGGATTATGTTCACCGCATCGGTCGCACTGGCCGTGCGGGCGTAAGCGGTATTGCCATCTCCATGGTAAGTCCCGAAGAAAAGGCTCATCTTAAGGCCATTGAAAAACTGCTGAAACAAAAAATCCCACAGGAAGAAGTTAGCGGCTATACCACTGGCGGCACAGTTCCGGATTTTGTTCTATTACGGCCCAACAACCTGTCCAGCGAAAAAAAGGCAGACAAGGGCATAAAAGAGCTTGTCGAAAAAAGAAAAGCCCAAAAGCAGCAGACAAAACCCCCTGCTGGAAAAACGACATTGAAAACCCGAACGGGCAGGAAAACCGAAAAAACCGGGGGGAAAACGTCCCGAGCAAGAACGCACTTCCAACAATCGTCTAAAAAAGGCAGCCCCAAGGGTAAAAGATAATGGTGCTTAAAATTGATTTTTAAGACATTTCCCGGAATTCATCCATGGATCGACCCCTGATGGCTTCAGCAATTTCAAATACATAATCATAGATATGAAGTCCTTTGGATGATGCGATAATTTCACCGTTTTCAACGCCGATCTGTTCAGCACAATATTGTTTCATCATTTCAATGGCTGCAAGGTTTGCAGGGAATCCGCCAAATAAATCCCAGGATCTGAAATATGGGAAAAAATGAAGTTTCCCATCCTGGATTCTAGTGTCAATGTGTCGAAGACAGGGCGGATCAAGCAATATCATATCCGTGGGCTGGCCCACCTGTAAAATCATCTGGTTATTCCTGTGCCCCTTATTTTTATAGGTCCAGATCATCATTTCCATCTGGTTTACAAAGTATCTGCCGTTTTCCTCAATTAAAATGTTTCTATCTTCCCAGATTTCTTTTTCCTGTACCAGGATTCCCGTTAAATTTTTATAATCATCGGGCAGATATTGAAAATCACATTTACAAATCCTTTGTCCATATGTATATGACTCTCCTTGTTTTTCCTCACCCGTCATGAGATAGGGCAGATAATCATCCAGGTAACCCTCTTCCACAGGATCAGGAAATCCCAGTGCCGGGTTTACCTTTGGCAACAAGGGAATACTTGACGGATGGGTGATATGGATAGTGATAAAATCAAACTCCAGTCTTTTCTGACCTTCAAAAGATCCCCGATTAATGGTAAAGGCCCTGCCCACTTCGACACACCTGTAAAGGGTTTGAAACCAGGCATCTGAAAGGCTTGTAGCTTTTATGAACAGCGGTTGTAACATTAATTACTCCTTGTTTAATTTTATCTGGTTGTTTGAGTTTAAAACATATACTGAAATCCAGATTGTGACAACTATAATCTGTCAAATGTTGGAACCCTGATCACAAAAAAAGTTGTAAAAAAAATCCTGGATATCATCCTGAGGTCCTGAAATTCATTTTTTATTTATTCAGCTTTTATTGTTGACAAAGAATTAATATTGAATTAACATATGAACAATTGT
Organism: uncultured Desulfobacula sp.; assembly: GCA_964457495.1. Taxonomy (GTDB): domain Bacteria; phylum Desulfobacterota; class Desulfobacteria; order Desulfobacterales; family Desulfobacteraceae; genus Desulfobacula. The sequence continues at coordinate 3,125 of CAYWGN010000103.1, read as the reverse complement.
TCAAATGAAGAGGTGATAAATGGATATATGTGATGAAAAATGCATTAACGAAAAAATGGTACGAAAGACTGCAAAAACTATCCCCCAAAAGGAAGTAATAGAGCAGATGGTCGATATATTTAAGGCTTTGGGTGATCCGACCCGGCTTAAAATAGTTCTTGCACTCTTAAATCAGGAGCATTGTGTCTGTGACATTGCCGTTCTTTGCAATCAGACTGATTCTGCCATTTCCCACCAGCTTCGAATATTAAGAACAATGAAAATTGTAAAGAATCGCAGAGAAGGTAAAAGCATTTACTACTCTCTTGATGATGACCATGTCATCTCACTAATTAATATGAGTCTTGACCACGTCAGACACTGAAATTGAGGTATCTTTCACCATGTCTATTATATATGAAATCTTAAAAGAATCCTGGCATATTTATCTTGATGTTTCGATCTATATGCTGTTTGGTTTTTTTGTTGCAGGCATCCTGTATGTTTTTTTCAAAGCCGATAAAATAAAACAATACCTTGGAACCGGCAAAATAAAACCCGTCATTTTAGCTGCACTCTTTGGCATCCCAATCCCCTTATGTTCCTGCGGTGTTGTCCCCGTTGCCACAAGCCTTAAAAAGCAGGGGGCCAATAGCGGGGCTGCCTTATCCTTTATGATTGCCACACCCGAGTCTGGTGTGGATTCCATTGCCGTGTCCTGGGCCATGCTGGACCCGATCATGACTGTGGTTCGGCCCGTTGCCGGATTTATTACTGCGATTTCCACGGGAATTGCCCAGAACTTTTTCGGGAAAGATGATGAACCTGATAGACCTGATAAACAGACCATAAAAATCGAGGCCAGTGGCTGTGGCTGCTCAGGAAGCTGCTGTGCACTTGCAGCAAAAGATAATGAAACCCTGCCTGAAAAACTGATGAGAGGCCTTAAATATGCCTATGGAGAATTGTTGATTGATATTGCAAAACCCTTTATTATTGGAATCTTCATTGCCGGTATGATCACTTTCTTTTTCCCGGATGACCTGACGCTCTGGGCCAATGACCATAGTTTCTTATCCATGCTGGTCATGCTGGCAGCCGGAATTCCCATGTATGTCTGTGCCACATCCTCCACACCCATTGCCGCTGCCCTGATACTCAAGGGTCTGAACCCTGGTGCAGCACTGGTATTTTTACTGGCCGGTCCTGCAACCAATGCTGCAACAATAAATATTGTCAAAAACATATTCAATACACGGGCACTTGTCATATATCTGTCCATGATTGCCATTTGTTCCCTTGCCATGGGCTTTTTTGTTGATTTTTTGTATGAGGTATTAAATGTGCAGGCAAGTGCTGTTGTGGGGCAGGCTTCTGAACTTTTCCCCGAGAGTATCCAACTCATTGCCGCTGCCATACTCACAGGACTCTTAGTCTTTAATATGGTATCAAATTTCACGCAGAGGGCAAGGCATGTGCACGCCGGTTAGGACTCCACAAGCTTATGGCTGTCCTGCCAGGTCAGATCAAGTTCATATATACTTTTCAATTCCTTAATTTTTTTCAGGTTTTTTTCGCTGAAAGGAGCTTTGCCGTCAAATGCATGCAGCACAATGCCTTCAATCAGGTTGCCAAGGGACATATCATGGTATTCGGCAAACCCCTTTAATACCTTTAGCAGCCTTTTTTCAATTCGAACGCCTGTCTGAACCCTTTCAACCTTACGTGACGGGTTTTGTGACTTTTTTTGTTCCTGGGTCATCTTTTTTCTCCTTATACAGCATAAACGAAATAATACTCAATGCCATTAGTACCAGACCTGAAACCATTAGCAAAGTCGGGTACTCATATTTTTCCAATAAAACCCCATAGATTATCATAGCCCCTGGTATGGCGGCATTTCCCACGGAACCTGCCACGGCAAAGACTCTTCCTGCAAATTTGTTATCAATGCTTTTTTGCAAAAGCGTCTTAAAGGAAATGCCTGCACAAATAATGCAGCAGCCAAATAAAAATATCATGGCAAGAAAAAGGGATAGCAAAACTATTTGGTTCCCTTTAAAAAAAGATGCTGCAACATAGAGCAGCCCTATGAAAAAAACACTTGTAAAAAGTGCCGGTTTTTCCTTTCCAGAAATACTTTTAATACTCAAAACAATTGCCATTATAATGATTCCAAGCCCCAGCGCAGTCTGGAAAAATCCAAACGTTCTTGCCCCATCCCGACAAATCGCATCGGCAATCACCGGCATAAACACTTCTATGGAACCCACAAAAAAATGGATGATCATCACCATAAACAAAAGGATCACCAATACCCTATTGGAAAAAATATAGTGATACCCCTGTTTCATATCCTCTAAAATCCCTGTCTGGTATTCCTTTTGTGCGCATTCAAGTTTAGGGGGAATATGAATAAAACACTCAAACCCGGCAGACAAAATAAATGAAACAGCATTAATGATAAATACCCATAAATATCCATAAGCTGAAATAAAAATCCCTGCTAAAAAAGCCCCGGCAATGGTGGAAAATCCATTTACAAACTGATGTTTTGAATTTGCTGAGGCAAGGTCTTTCTCATTGACTATCTGTGGAATCACAGACGGTATGGCCGGATCAAAAAAGGCTGCATTAACACTCAAGAGAGCCTGCATCAGTAAAATCACATAAAAATTCATCATTTCAAGATAAAAAAGAAGGGCAAACAAAGCGATAATCAACCCCCGCAGCAGATCTGTTCCTACAATAATAATTTTGCGGTTATACCGGTCCACAAAAGCGCCTGAAAAAAAACCAAGGATTAAAGAAGGAATTAAGGAAGCCGCCAAAACCGCGCCCATCTTTGCCGAGGACCCTGTAGTTTTCAATACCCAGAAAGACAGGGCAATATAATGGAATTTATCCCCTATTTGTGAAACAAACTGACCGGAAAGCAGATAAAAAAAATTTCGATTGATCATTATTAACAAGACTCCCAAAATAAGCTGAATCAAAAGCAAGGCATTGTTACCAATGTACCCAAATAATGTCAACATATTTTTCAAAAACACCAACCCATGCTTTACCTGAAACCCGTATTCATGTATAGTAAGTAGTGCCTGACCGAAAACCCCGTGTTTGGGCGAAAAGTTGCCCATATACAA
>CAYWGN010000102.1:11733-16088 GCA_964457495.1 uncultured Desulfobacula sp. | reverse complement strand
ATTTTGTTTCAGGGGTTATTTCCATGGGAGATTCAAAATGAGTCTGAAAAACAAATTGTTGAATGCCTATTTTTGACGCTTTTTCTTTGAATTCAGCAAGTATGTTTACAAGACCTGCCTGGATTCTCATGGGAAGATAAACCGGAAGCCTGGTACCCAGCCTTACTCTTAAAATTTGTGCGTATTTTTCTCCGTCTTTTCTGTTTATATTGGCTTGACGCTTTTTTTTGGCCATTTTATAAACGGCTTGAAGAATTTTTCTAAGGGTTTTATTGGTGCTCATCAATGCATCACCGCCAGTGATGAGCACGTCCCTTAACTGGGAGTCATTTTCAAAATAGTTGAGGGACGTTTCCAAGTGGTTATCAAATGAGTCCCTGGGTTTTAATTTTTCAAGGTCAAAACTCAAATCGCCATGTTGAAAACCATACATTCTCTGGCAGATTGAGCACAGTCCGCCACATGCACGCCCCATGCTTTTGGGAATTAAAATAGCGACATAGGGGTATCGCCTGTGGATACAGATGTCCGGAATGATCCAGCCGGCAGCATTGGGTTTGCCGGGCTCCACAATATCTTCTTTTTCCCATGCATTAATATTTCCGAATTCATGGACCAGTTCCTTTGAATAGAGCATATACTGCCGGATGGCAAGATCAGCACCCAGGGAAACAGGTGAGGCATGTGTGTCCAGAAGCGACAGGTAATATGGATTGACAAATAAGGGAATTCCGACTTTTTGAGCCTGCTTCATTGTATCCATTACTTCCCTGTCAAGTGAAAATCCGAGTATTTCATTCAGATCCTCAGGTGTTCTGACTGCAAATTTGAGATGAAATTTATAATCATTCCACCATGTTTTGGCAAGGGCCAGCTTTTTTTGGCTGGACGTTCCCTTTTTAAATCTATACCGCTTGCTTTTTACTCTTCTTTCATCAATTATTTTTATGATGATTTTCAGTATACGAAGTTTATTCTTTTCCCTTTGCCCTAGGACTTCTGGATCAAGGCCTGAAGAATACCTGTCCATCCATATTGAAATTTCAATTTTATGCGGTGTTGAATTTTTATGCCCGGAAAACTGCCTGAAAAGGTGAATCATATCATAAAAGTAATCAGGAGTGCCTCCACCGGTACCCTTGCGGGCACATTGCATGAGAATGGCAAAGGGATCAGTTTCCACAATTTCGCCTTTGAGATTAAGATCCTTGAATTGTCTGCCGGAATACTTGATATAATCCAGGATGCGAATGGCAGCATAATCCTTGGATCTCAGTTTCTCAAGCTGATTTTTTCCGGTTTTCCCCCGGGTAAAATACAAATATGCTTCTTTGTTTTCGGAAAGGACATCTAAGGCCCATGTCTTTAATTTCTTTTTTGCCTGGCTAATAGCATTGGAAGTGTCTATGATGTCCTTAAGGCCTGGGTTCTCTTTAAATAATTGTTGCATGAGTCTGTATGCTTTTATATTTGGAAGGGTATGTTTTAATTCATTTAAAAAGGGCACAATATTGACTCTTTGCATCTTAATTTTTGTCAGCGAACTGCAAGAATATTATCAGAAACTAAAACCCATGTCAAAAATGGGAAAAAAATAAATATCTGCCTCGACGATATGTTTTAGCCATTTTGGAGATATGATTGAGTAATCGCAACGGAACTCATATTGGAATGGGTACTATTGTTGGAATGATATCAGGTAGAGGCTTGCTGCAATCTCTCTGCAAGCCAGATTTTGATAATTGATTGTCGAGGAACACCGAGCCGCTTAGCCTCTTTATCCAAAGAATGAATCATCCAGAGTGGAAAATCAACATTGACTCTTTTTTGTTCCTGTTTAGGTCGTCTGGCTTTTGAAAGATCCAGGTGCTTTACAACGCTCTTCCCTTCATCAAAGTTCTTGTCAAAGTCTTTAGCTTTCATATATCTCAATCTCCTCATCTCTTGCCCGGCGCACAGAGATAATTCTTATGTTTACACAACGATATGTGACAACGACTGACCAGTGCTTCTCTGCCATCTTTCCAATAACTAAAAATCTGAGTTCATCCGTTGTTCTTGCTGGAATCTCCAATAAATCGGGGTCATCCCAAAGCGCTTGGGCTTCAGTTAATAAGAACAACCCCTCCAATACCACAGAGGGGTTGTTATCAAACAATATCTTAAGTTCAGATCAGGTCTTGCTCCACATAATTTGAAACGATGTTCAAGGATGAATGCCCAAGTGTCGATTTATTCAACTTTGTGCCAGGTCTGGGTTCTGAAGAAAAAGGCAATATAGCCTCGAAGCTTAAGTTTTCCATCTTCAATCCATAACTTACAAGTGTATATTTTTCCATTTTTTGGATCCAGTATTGTGCCACCGCTGTATCCAGTGCTTGTTTTAACAATATCTTTAATAATGATCATCCCTTTTGTGGGCTGGTCTTTACGGGGATCATCATCCGGGCATTTATCACAGACAGGATCAGGATCTTCCCCTGGTTTTCGAAACAATTCTTTTATCTGGCCGAAATATTTCCCGTCTTTTTCATAAATCTGCACAATGGATTTGGGCTCCCCTGTTTTGTCATCAATGGTTTTCCATTTTCCTACTATGGAAGTGTCATCAGCAAAAGCAAAACTAATAAAGCAAAGGTAAAAAAGAACAGGTAAAATAGAAAATTTAAGCATGTTTTTCATAGTCCATCTCCAATTGGTTATTATTAATAAAATAAACGCTGTTATTGTTCTTATCCTCATGTTTTTTGGGTGTCAAGAAAAAAGTATAAGGCAAGGCAGGCATGGATGATGTTGGGCCTGCCTTTCTTTGGGATCATTAGAACGATTTATAGGTTTTCAGGTTTTACAACGGGATGTTCCTTTAGATATTCCAATCTGTTTAAGCCATTAATATAGGCCAGGGCACTTGCTGTAATGATATCCGGATCAGCTCCTTTTCCAAGGGCTATGATTCCGTCTTCCTGCAGCCTGACCGTTACTTCGCCTTGGGCATCTGTTCCCTCCGTCAAAGCAGAGATGGTAAATCTTAAAAGCTCGGATTTGGTGCCGGTAAGTTTGGATATAATATTGTATACAGCATCAATGGGGCCGTTTCCGTCTGTTGCTCCCTGGGCTGGGCGGCCATTGATGTTCAGCTTGACACTGGCCGTGGGGAATACTGTGTTCCCGGATAATACATGGATATATTCAAGTTTGAAAATTTCTGAACCTCTTAATACCCCTTCATTAATCAGTGCCTCGATGTCTTCATCCTGGATGCTTTTTTTCTTGTCTGCCAGGTTTTTGAATTTTTCAAAAACTATATCCAATTCTTCTTTTGAAAGATTGTATCCCATTCCCTGTACGTGGGAATTGAGGGCGTGACGTCCTGAATGTTTTCCTAAAACCAGGTTGTTTTTGTTAAGACCAATGGTCTCAGGCTTCATGATTTCATAGGTCATGGGATTTTTCAATACTCCGTCCTGGTGGATACCGGCTTCATGGGCAAAGGCATTGGCACCCACAATGGCCCGGTTCGGCTGTACAAGAATTCCCGTGATCATACTGACCAGGCGGCTTGTGGGATAAATCCTTCTGGTGTCAATGGATGTGGTCTGGGGAAAGAAATTGGGTCTTGTATGAAGCGACATGACCACTTCCTCAAGGGAAGTGTTCCCGGCTCTTTCTCCAATACCATTGATGGTGACTTCAACCTGCCTGGCCCCGGCTTTTATGGCAGCAAGGGTATTGGACGTGGCAAGTCCAAGGTCATTATGGCAATGAACACTCAATACTGCCTTATTCATATTGGGGGTATTCTTCATTACATATTTTACAAGCGCAGCAAATTCTTCAGGAATAGCGTATCCCACCGTGTCTGGAAGATTTATAGTGGTGGCGCCGGCATCAATAACGGCTTCAAATACCTTGCATAAAAATGCAGGATCAGATCTTGAACCGTCTTCTGCGGAAAATTCTACATTATCTGTGTATGATGCGGCAAGCTTGACAGATTTAACTGCCTGTTCCAGTACCTGGGAAGGTTCCATGGCAAGTTTATATGTCATATGCAGGTCAGATGTGGCAATAAAGGTGTGAATTCTTGGGTGTACTGCATTTTTAATGGCTTCCCATCCCCGGATGATATCTTCTTCATTGGTCCTGCAAAGTGCTGCAACCTGGGAAATCTTAAGGGTTTCGGCAATGGCCTTGACAGCCTGAAAATCTCCTTCAGATGCGGCGGGAAATCCTGCTTCGATAACGTTGACACCCAGTTTTTCAAGCTGGGTGGCAATCCGCAGTTTTTCAGCCTTGTTCATGCTGGCTCCCGGGGATTGTTCCCCATCTCTTAAAGTGGTATCAAAAATAATAAG
>CAYWGN010000102.1:3203-11633 GCA_964457495.1 uncultured Desulfobacula sp. | reverse complement strand
TTATTGTACATTGGGTTTTTATTGTCTAATGATAGTTTATATTGAAAACTGTCGGCCAGCGCCTGCCAGCTTGCTTCTATGATATCTTCTGAAACACCGATGGTTGAAAAAATATTATTTTCATCCCTTGATTCAATGAGAACACGGACCTTTGCATCCGTACCATCCATGCCGTCAATGACACGGACTTTAAAGTCCACAAGGTGCATATCGTCAATCTGCGGGTATATGGTTGTCAGCGCCTTCCTTAATGCATTATCCAGGGCACTGACAGGGCCTTCTCCTTCTGCTGAAGTGATTTCCGTTGTATTGCCCACCCTGATTTTAATCATGGCATGGGAATAACAGGGCCGTTCCTTGTCTTTTTCAACAACCACCCGGAAGGATTCAAGCTCAAAATAGGGGACAAACTGATCAGTCAGTTTTTCCATGATCAGTTTTAATGACCCTTCAGCTGCATCAAATTCAAACCCGTAATCTTCAAGTTCCTTGATACTTGATACGATCTGGTGCCCGGTGACACCGTTTTTACCTATATCTACTCCCAGCTCCTTGGCCTTATATTCGATATTGCTTTTACCGGACTGCTCTGAAACAATAACTCGGCGTTTGTTTCCCACAAGTTCAGGAGAAATATGTTCATAGGCCCTGGGATTTTTCATGATAGCACTGACATGAACCCCACCTTTATGGGCAAACGCACTTTTGCCGACAAAGGGTCTTGAATTGACAGGGGGTACATTGGCAGTTTCGGAAATAAATCGGGAAAGATTCAGTAGCTTTTCAAGATTTTCCAGGCTCATGCAATCCCGGTTCATTTTAAGCGCCAGAATGGGGATAATGGCTGTCAGGTCAGCATTGCCACACCGCTCGCCATATCCATTTATGGTTCCCTGTACCATGGTCGCGCCTGCATGAACCGCCGTGATCGAATTGGCCACTGCCATGGCGCAGTCATTATGGGTGTGTATGCCAAAAATAAGATTGGATTTTCCTTTAACCTGAAGGTCAGACCTGAAATGTTCAATCGCTGTTTTTGTTATGCTCTCAATCTCACAGGGCAGGGATCCACCATTGGTGTCGCAGAGGACCAGGCATTTTGTTCCGCCCTCAACAGCTGCTTCAAGGGTTTTTAAGGCATAGTCGGGCTTAGCCTTATAACCGTCAAAGAAATGCTCTGCATCATAGAAAACTTCCCGGTTATGGGTTATAAGGTAAGCCACACTCTCTTTAATCATGGCAAGATTCTCTGTCTTTGTATTCTCCATGATGGATTCAACATGCAGGTCCCATGACTTTCCAAATATGGTAATCACAGGCGCCTGGCTGTTTATCAATGCCTGGATATTGACGTCCTGGTCGCAGGTTTTCCCCTGACGTCGGGTTGATCCAAATGCAGCCACTTTGGCGTTTTTGAATTTTATATCTTTTGCCATTTCGAAAAAATGCCGGGCCCCTGGGTTTGATCCGGGCCAACCGCCTTCAATATAGTGGATGCCTGCGTCATCTATGCGTTTTGCTATTTTTACCTTATCTTCAGGGGAGAAGAAGATGTTTTCTCCCTGCATGCCATCCCTTAGAGTGGTATCGTATATTAGTGCTTTTTCCATTATTTATCCTGTTTGCTTATTTTTTGCCGTTTTCCCTTGCCAGGGCAATGGAACCTGTGGAGGCTATTTCAATGATCCCCATGGGCTTTAATAAAGAGATGATGGCATCGTGCTTTTCATTGTCTCCAGATACTTCTATTGTGTAGTGGGAAAGTCCCACATCAACAATCTTGCATCTAAAAATATCGACAATTCTTAATATGTCTGCTTTTTTTTCAGGTTGAGCATTGACTTTTATTAATGCCAACTGCCGTTGAACATATTTTTTATCTGTAAGATCATTTACTGTAATGACATTGATCAGCTTATGCAGCTGTTTTTTTATCTGGTCAATGATCTGGGGCTCGCACTTGGTCACCATGGTGATTCTTGATACATCAGGCTCGGCCGTGCTTGCCACACTCAAGCTATCAATATTAAACCCCCGGCCTGAAAAAAGACCTGCAATCCTTGAAAGAACCCCTGGTTCATCATCTACAAGGATAGAAAGTAAGTAGCTGTTTGTTTTCATATAAAACATCCTTTGTAAATTTAAAATTAAACCAGTAGCATTTCCGTTATAGCACCACCAGCCGGAACCATTGGGTAGACAGATTCTTCTTTGTCCACGGCAAAGTCCATGATAACCGTTCCCTTATAGTTAAGACCTTGGGATAAAACAGATTCCACTTCATCGGGTCGGGTGCATCTTAAGCCTTTTGCGCCATAAGCTTCGGCAAGTTTCACAAAATCAGGGGCATTTTCCATATTAGTAAAAGAATAAACTTTTTCATAAAACAGCTCCTGCCATTGCCTTACCATGCCAAGGTTTTGATTGTTTAAAATTATAATTTTAACATCTATTTTTGATTCAATGGCAGTCATTAATTCCTGGATATTCATCTGGATGGAGCCATCTCCGGCAATATCAATAACCATCTTATCCGGACAGGCTGCCTTGGCACCAATGGCAGCCGGCAATCCAAATCCCATGGTTCCAAGACCGGCAGATGTAATAAAGTGATTGGGTTTGTTAAAGTTATAATACTGGGCAGCCCACATCTGGTTTTGCCCAACCTCCGTAGTAATAATGGCATCGCCCTTTGTGAGTTCATACAGTTTTTCAACAACAAACTGGGGTTTGATCACGTCAGAACTCTGTTCATATTTCAAGGGAGTGGTACTCTTCCATTCCTGGATCTGATCCAGCCATTGGAGCCGATCTTTTTTAAGGTCATCCATTTTCTGGTCTTCCATTAATCGAAGGATACCTTTAAGGGCAGTTTTACAATCCCCCACAATGGGGCATTGGACTTCAATATTTTTGTGAATAGACGTGGGATCAATATCAATCTGAACAATTTTGGCATTGGGTGCAAATTTTTCAATATTTCCAGTAACCCTGTCATCAAATCGAACACCTGCGGCAATCATGAGATCACAATGACCGATGCTCATGTTGGCCCGATAGGTGCCGTGCATGCCCAGCATTCCAAGCCATAGAGGATCTGATCCTGGAAAGGCTCCCAGACCCATCAAAGATGCAGTAACGGGGATGTCTGCCATTTTTGCAAGACGGGTGATTTCTCCGGAAGCCTGGGAGAGAATAACTCCGCCACCGGCAAAAATGACCGGCCTTTTAGCCTGTTGGATCATATTGACCACTTTGTTGAGTTGTTTTTTGTTGGGCTTATAATTGGGTTTGTAGGATTTCAAAGAGATCTCGCCTGGTTCTACAAAATCAATCCGGGCCTGCATAACATTTTTTGGAAGATCAATGAGAACAGGGCCTGGTCTTCCCGACCTTGCCAGATAAAAGGCTTCTTTAATGGTTGAAGCCAGTTTGTCTACACTTTTTACAAGGTAATTGTGTTTGGTGCAGGGCCTTGTGATACCCACTATATCCACTTCCTGGAATGCATCGTTTCCGATCAGCGCCGTTGGTACCTGGCCTGTAAATACAACAATGGGGATGGAGTCACAATGTGCAGAAGCAATTCCAGTCACTGCATTGGTAGCGCCTGGGCCTGAAGTAACCAGGGCAACACCAACGGATTTGTTGGCCCGGGCAAAGCCATCAGCCGCATGGACAGCACCCTGTTCATGTCGGACAAGGATATGGCGAAGGCCTTCCTGTTTTGCAAGGGCATCATAAATATCAATGACAGCACCGCCCGGATATCCGAAAATGGTGTCAATACCTTCTGCCTTAATCATTTTGATAAGAATCTGGGCACCGTTAAGTTTCATTTTTTATCTCCTAAAATGTATCTTTAACCACAAGGGTCACACGTAAATATGGCACCGTTGCCAGCCGAACTCACCATCCTGGCATACCGGGCCATATATCCTGTTTTAATTTTGGGTTCAGGTTTTTTCCATTGGGCAAACCTGGTTGCAATTTGTTTTTCAACCACCAGAAGTTCAATGGTTTTAGCTGGAATATCTATTTTGATCTGATCATTTTCTTTAACAATCGCGATAAGCCCTCCCTCTGCTGCCTCCGGGGATATGTGGCCAATGGAAGCCCCCTTGGACCCACCTGAAAATCTGCCATCAGTTATAAGGGCAACTGTTTCATCAAGCCCCATGCCTGCTATGGCAGATGTTGGGGTGAGCATCTCACGCATGCCAGGGCCACCTGCAGGTCCTTCATACCGGATGACAATTACATCTCCTTTGTTGATTTGATTTTCAAGAATCGCCCTGGTTGCTTCTTCTTCAGAGTCAAATACCCTGGCAGGACCTTGATGCCGGAGCATCTTATCAAGAACGGCAGATTGTTTGACAACACAACCTTCTTTGGCAAGGTTGCCAAAGAGGACTGCCAATCCTCCTTGTCTATGATAGGGATTCTCAACGGGCCGTATCACCTGCTGGTCTTTTTTAATAACCGTCTCAAGGTTTTGACCCATTGTTTTTCCTGTGGCCGTCAAACAATCAATATTAATCATGTCATGGTCAGAAAGTTCTTTCATTACAGCAGGGATACCACCGGCAAAATTTAAATCTTCAATGCGGTCTTCACCTCCCGGGCTTAGAGAACATAAATGGGGGGTTTTTTGGCTGACCTCATTAATCAGATTCAGATCAATATCAACATGGGCTTCATTGGCAATAGCTTTTAAATGAAGCACTGTATTGGTGGAACATCCAAGGGCCATATCAACCACCAGGGCATTCATAAAGGCATCTTTGGTTATAATTTTATCAGGGCAAATATCTTTATTTAAGAGTTCCATGATTTGTATGCCAGTCTGTTTGGCCAGGCGAATTCTTTCCGACATGGGTTCGGGAATGGTCCCATTTCCCGGAAGAGCCATCCCAATGGCTTCCGTCAGGCAATTCATTGAGTTTGCAGTAAACATGCCGGCACATGATCCGCAGGTGGGGCAGGCGGCATTTTCTATGTCAAGAAGCTGGCTTTGGGTCATTCTGCCGGACTTGACCGCGCCCACGGCTTCAAATACAGTAATAAGATCGATTTTTTTATTTTTGTCCCCAGGATGTTTCCCGGAAAGCATTGGACCTCCGCTGATAAATATGGCTGGAATATTCAACCGTGCTGCTGCCATGAGCATGCCCGGAACAATTTTGTCGCAATTGGGAACCATGACAATGGCATCAAAGGGATGGGCCATAGCTGTTACTTCTATGGAGTCTGCAATGAGTTCCCGGGATGCAAGAGAGTAGTGCATGCCTTTATGGTTCATGGCGATCCCGTCACAGATACCAATGGTTGAAAATTCCATGGGGGTTCCGCCAGCCATGCTGATGCCGGATTTAACTGCTTTGACAATATTGTCCAGATGCATGTGGCCGGGGATCAATTCATTGGCAGAGTTGGCAATGCCTATAAGGGGCTGGTTGATTTCTCTGTCTGTATACCCCATGGCCTTGAACAGGCTTCGATGGGGGGCTCTTGCGATACCTTTTGTTGCAATGTGGCTTCTCATGTTGTTTGTCTCCAAAATGAAAAAGCCGTTATCTGCCCCCTTGGGGCTGATAACGGCTTTTAAAGTTGATTTAAAGTTTATGCCACTAAGAGCCCCTTCGCCTGGAGGTGATAATAATCACCTCCACGATAATAAGGACTAGTAGTATGTTAATAATATTTATATTCATAATTTTTACTTTAGTTAAATAAGTTTTAATATATATAAATTTTATTTAAGTCAAGAGTCAAGAAAAAAAATTCACACAAGCAATATTTTATTTTCTAAAAAGAAAAAACCAGTACATTTAAACAAGACATCTGATTTTATTATCCAGCTGCTGACACATGATTAATGGAAGAAGCCATAAACCCTGCTCCAAATCCATTGTCAATATTTACTACAGCAATATTTGAGCTGCAGGAATTGAGCATTCCTAAAAGTGCTGTCATCCCTCCAAAACTCGTACCATATCCAATGCTCGTAGGAACAGCTATGACAGGAGCTTTGACCATTCCTGCAACCACACTGGGCAAAGCACCTTCCATACCGGCAACAACAATGATGACGGCAGCGTTTATAATTTGCTTTTGGTGGGCAAAAAGACGGTGAATACCGGCTACCCCGACATCAAAGATGGATTCAATTTCATTTCCCATGGCCTGGGCAGTTAAAAAAGCTTCTTTTGCCACCGGGATATCAGATGTTCCAGCAGAAATCACAAGGATTTTTCCTGTGCCTGTGATTTTAGGCTCATTTTTTTTAAGCCATAAAAATTTTGCATCTTCAAAATAATCCGCCCCTTGAAATACTGAAATTATTTTTTGTGCTTTTTCCTGTTCAAGACGGGTCACAAGAATGATATCCTCATGGATGATCATTTTTTCCATGATACCAATGATTTGTTCACTTGTTTTCCCCTGTCCGAAAATTACTTCAGGAAATCCCTTTCTTAAAGACCGGTGATGGTCTATCTGGGCAAAATCAATATTTTCAAAAGAGATATGAGCAAGTTGGTTTTGCGCGTTCTCAATAGATAATGACCCTTTGGCCACCTGGTTTAAAATATTTTTTAAATTTTCCTGGTTCATAAATTTAAAATATCATTATCAAACCAAATGAGTCAAGAGATAATGAAATGGATTGGGCGCCTTCTTGCACTTCTTTGCGGAATATTATAAAAGTTTACAAAATAATTATTTTACAGGAAGACAAATGGAAAAAGACCAGGTATTTGCAGGAAAAAAGCGTAAGATTCAATCCTTTAAATTTAATAAAGAGGTGGCCCGGGTGTTTGATGATATGCTGAATCGATCCGTGCCTTTTTATAAAGAAAGTATTAGACGGCAATCAGAGCTTGCCGCGCAATTTTATCAACCATGCAGTCGTATTTATGATCTTGGCTGTTCCCATGGAAATCTTGGAATCATGGTCATTGAGCAATTTAAAGAAAAGCTATTTAAAATGGTTGCAGTGGATAGTTCCAAGCCCATGATTGAAAAGTATTCAAAACGGCTTGAACAATATGATACTGGCCCACGAGTTGATCTTGTCTGTGGTTTTTTAGAAGATATGCAAATTAAGAACGCGTCAGTGGTTTTAATTAATTTGACTCTGCAGTTTCTTGATAAGGAAAAACGCGATGATCTCATCAAAAAAATTTATCAGGGAATGAATTCAAACGGCATCCTTGTTTTAACGGAAAAAACTATTCATGCATCAAAGGAATTGAATGATCTTCAAACAAAATTTTATAAAGCATTTAAGCTTGAAAATGGTTATTCAGAACTTGAGATCAGTCAAAAAAGAGATGCCCTGGAAAAAGTTCTTGTTCCAGATACCATTGAAACCCATGAAAAAAGGATTTTAAAAGCCGGGTTTGATCAATTTGATATCTGGCTTAAATGGTTTAATTTTGCCTCAATGATGGCGATAAAGAGGTAACCACAAGGGTCACAAGTAAAAATGGAAAGACTTCTTCAACACCGGCACCGCCTGAAAATAGACCATTGGTACAATGAATTTAAAGCACTTATAAAAGACCAGAGGACCTTTCTGGATCATGCCAAAGGTAATTCTTTAAAGTTTAAAACCGTTCTTGAAACCATGCCGACTGTCATGCCTTCTTTTATCGATCTTGAAAGCCGCACCATCACCATTGGCGATGCATCGGATCTGACTTTGGAAGGGCAGGGCTTGCTGACCGATAAACTGGGACAGCTTTGCCCCTGGCGAAAAGGGCCTTTTAATCTTTTCGGGGTTTTAATTGATTCCGAGTGGCAATCCTGGATGAAATGGGAACGGCTGCTCCATCATATCACTAACCTTAAGGGGCGCCGTGTCCTTGATATTGGGTCCAGTAACGGGTACTACATGTTTAAGATAGCGGCCTGTAATCCATTGATGGTATTGGGGTTAGAACCCCAAAGTTCATTTTATTTTCAATATCTTGCTCTGCAGAAATTTTTAAAACAGGAAAACGTGTTCTGTCTTCCTGTCCCCCATGACCAGTTGCCGAAAACGGATAAATATTTTGATACAGTGTTTTGCATGGGGGTTTTGTACCATCGAAAATCACCCGTTCAAATGCTTAAGGATATTTGTGATTCCATGAGATCAGGTGGGGAACTGGTCCTTGAAAATCTCATCATTAATTCAAAAGAAAATTATTGTCTTTTTCCAAAAGACCGTTATGCAAAAATGCGAAATGTTTTTTTCATCCCTGATCTTCTGGTAATGGAATCCTGGCTTTTGAGGGCAGGGTTTACAAATATCAGATGTGTGGATATTACCAAAACATCCTCTGAAGAGCAGAGAAAAACAAGGTGGATACAAACGGAAAGCCTGAAAGATTTTCTTGATCCCAATGATCCTGATAAAACAGTGGAAGGTTATCCTGCGCCAGT
>CAYWGN010000102.1:0-3103 GCA_964457495.1 uncultured Desulfobacula sp. | reverse complement strand
ACAAATTTCTCTGCGTTTATCAGGATAAATGTGAAAAAAGATTTTTGAGTGGAGGTCATGAATTGGGTTGATCCGGCAGTGGGTTTTAGGGTAAAGAAGAGCTGAGGTTTTAGGGCATTGTTTTAATTAAAGCTGAGGATTGGTTTGCCCTTATATTAGATTTGGATACCAATGAATTATAAAACTATCACAAATGTCCTGGGAAAATTATTGATCATTACGGGCAGTTCTATGGTGTTTCCATTGATCTGCTCGCTGTATTACCAGGAAAACGACCTATATGCCATTACCATTACTGGGATCATCATCATTGGTATAGGCGTTCCTTTGTGGTGGTTCTTTCGCAGGTATAACGATTTAAACATTAAGGACGGGTTTTTTATTGCTGTTTTTGGATGGTTTTTGATTTCTGCAGTTTCAGGCCTGCCTTTTATGATCCATGGATCGATTCCCTCTTTCACTGATGCTTTTTTTGAGATGATGTCCGGCTATACAACCAGTGGCGCAACCATATTGACGGATATCGAAGTGGTTCCGCATGGACTGTTATTCTGGCGCAGCCAGACCCATTTACTCGGGGGGATGGGTTTTTTAACGTTGACCATAATCTTTTTGCCCCATGGAATGGGGGGGTTGCGTATATTCCGGGCTGAATCAAGTCCAGGTCAAGTCATTACCGGAGAAAAATTCATCCCACGAAACCGGGATACCATGATCTGGCTCTGGGGAATCTATATAGGTCTGAACCTACTGGAAACCATTCTGCTGTGCTTTGGCGGCATGTCAATTTTCGATTCCCTGTGCCATTCCTTTGGAACAGTGTCAACATCGGGATACTCGCCATGGAATGCCAGCATCGGGCATTACAACAATGCCTATTTTGACTGGGTCATCATTATTTTCATGTTCCTGGGTGGCATGACGTTCATGCTTTTTTACCACATGGCCCAGGGAAACTGGCACATTGTAAAAATCAATACGGAACTTCGTTGGTATGTGGGATTCATGCTCTTTTTTTGTGGAATGGTGTCATGGATTTTGTGGAAGGAAAATACATATGCCTTGATGGATTCGATCCGTTATGGCACTTTTCAGGTTGTCTCTCTTCTTACAACCACGGGATTTACAACTGCCGATTATGAACAATGGCCCCAGGCGGCACAGATGTTTCTCTATGCAGTGTGCTTTATCGGTGCCTGTGCCGGATCCACCACCAGCGGGGTTAAAGTTGTCCATTATGTCTTGATATGGAAATTCGGAGTGGCGGTCATAAAGCATATTTTCTTCAGGCCTATGGCAGTGGTGTCGGTCCGATTAAATCAACGGCCAGTGGATTCACAAATCATTCATCTGGCGTTTTGTTATTTTATCGTTAACATTTTCCTGGTGCTGGGGGGAGGTTGTTTCATGACACTTTCAGATGAAATGGACTTTACCACTGCCATGAGTTCGGTGATCGCAACTCTGATGAATATTGGTCCGGGATTCGGCGGGGTTGGACCGTCTAAAAATTACGCATTTATTTCAGATGCAGGTAAATGGTTCTTATCCTGGAACATGCTCGTAGGAAGGCTTGAAATGTTTTCAGCTCTGGTGATATTTTATCCGTCTTTCTGGAGAAGATAAATTGGGTTTAGGTCAGGAATAATTTTTGGACATCTTTTAAGTGCTGTGACATGCAGACCACTATCACCCGTTCATTACTTTGAATGTGTGTGTCCCCTACTGCAACCTGCCACACCCCATCTCTATGAATGCCCCCAATCATTATTTTTCCATTATAGTAAGACCCCAGTTTGGAAAGGGGCTTACCAGTAATTGGTGAGTTAGGGGCGGCAATGATTTCCACCATTTCAGCATCAAAACCATGCAGGTGTGCCACGGAAAGAAGCTCACCCCGGCGAATGAATTTTAAAATTCTATTGCCAGCCAGTATTTTTTTATTCAAAGCCAGATCCGATCCCATTGTTGTTGCCAATACCATATAATCTTCTTTGTTAACCAGGGCAATACATTTGCTCTGGTTGTTTTTTTGTTGACTGCTGTTTCGGGTACCGTGTGAAGTCATGAGGTGTTTGGCCAAAACGCAGCTCATGATATTGGTTTCGTTTTCACCCGTGGCCGTGATAAAAGTATCCATTTCCAGGAGCCCTGCTGAAATCAGTACATTTGAATCTGATCCGTCACCGTGTAGCACTTCTGAGTTTTTCAGTTCAAAGGAAAGCTCTTGAGCCACAGATTCATCTTTTTCGATCAGTCTGACCTCCACTGTTTTGTCTAACAGCTCAGCCAGGCGGCATCCCACAAGCCCCCCTCCTATAATCATCACACGGTGGCGGTTTTGCTGTTCAACACCTGCCAGGCTCATCAGTTTGGGCATGTGTTTGTTGTGGGCCATAAAATAGGCTTGATCCTGTGGTAATAATTCATCCTCGCCGCTGGGAATCAGCGTAGTGATCCCCCGGGCAATGGCAACTATCCGGAACGGGAAATCATTATACTCTTGAGAAATATCTTTCAGCTTTTTGTAGGCCAGTGGCGATTCCTCATGAATGCGGGTGGCCATGGCCTGCATTTGCCCCTTGGCTACAGCAATTATATCATTTCCAGCCCGAAGCTTAATCAGTCTGAAAATTTCCTGGGCAACCAGCTCTTCCGGATGGATGATCAGATCGATTTTAAGATCCCTGGCATTTAGGAGAGAATTTTCACCCCCGAATTCAGTGGAGCGCACCCGGGCTATTTTGCGTGGAATACCAAAACGATCTCCAATCTGACAGCTCATCATATTCACAGCATCATTATTGGTAACGGAGATAAGGTAATCCATCTTTTTGGCACGGGCTTCCCTCCAGCATTCAATGCTCATGGCATTGCCCTGAATCAGGCGGGCATCTATATTGCCGTCTGCATGGCGAAGCAATTTGCTATCCTGCTCAATGGCGGTGATTGCATAACCTTCATGAACAAGACGCTTGGCCAGATAATAGCCTACGCCTCCAAGTCCCAGAATCAGTATGTTGGTGGATTTTGCCGGTTTATTTGCCTTCATATATCAAACGATTCCCAAAGCGTATCAATTGAAAGATTTTGTCTGAAAGAG
>CAYWGN010000101.1:0-16137 GCA_964457495.1 uncultured Desulfobacula sp. | reverse complement strand
TACTGTAAATCAATATCAATGTTTCAAATTTTTGTAAAGAGCTATTCAATTATATTTATCCAACCACAAGGTATTTGTATTGTGTCCAGTTTTAATTCAAAAGAGCAGAAGTATACTCCTGCTCTTCTGCAAATTTTAAAGACAGATAATAATCGGAGAGGTTGAGTATGGCCTAAAAAAGTAATTAAAAAAAGGGGTTGATTTTCTTCTGGTAATTTAAATAGACCCTATCTTCTTCAATCTTTCTCTTAACCTTTCTTTTTGTTTTTGTCCTTATTTTTCCTTTTACCTTTTCCTTTATCTTTGCCATCGTCAATATCGTTGCCACCCTTCAGGGCATGGAATTCTTTTGATCCTGGTTTGATACCGAGGCTCTTCGCAAGCGCACCCCAGCCTTTGTCCCCTTTAGATTTGTATTTCTCAATAACGTAATGTGTTGGTCTTGCCGACATTTCTCCAAGACGGAATACCATATAGGCATCTGCGGGCTTTTTAACATTGCTGAGTACGGCATTAATCTGTGCATCGCCTACCTTAAACCGAGCAGCGAGTCTTGCACTGAAACCTGACGGATCAGCTTCAGCTCTGATGTTAAGATCTCTTATCCAGTCAAAATAGCCTGCTACCACTACTACCGCTGATGAAACAAGTAAAAACACAACCAAAACCATGAACAACATTTTTTGTAATTTCATTGGATACTCCTTTTGATAATTTGATTCCTAACAATTAAAATTATATCATTCAGAATTGTTTAATCTGCAAACGCCAATTGATTACGCCCATTTTCTTTAGCCCTGTACAGGGCGGTATCGGCTTTTGCAATACTTGATGGATGGATAAGGAGCAGACTCCGATCCATGCAATTGAAGAAATGGAAAAATCCCCGAAAATTTCAAAGAATGATGATCAGAGCTGGATATAAATCTCATGAAGCTCAAAGGGTCTGGATGAAGATGAACAAATGGCAATCAGTGAACAGGAAAGAGGCTCGGTTTGTAATGAACCTATCCTGGTTTAAAAAGCAGGGGCTGTATTTTTCTCATGTTAAGAAACAGAAAACTCTTGAACTACCGTTCGGTTGCTGATCGAAGAGCGGTATACCTGGCCGGTACGTACCGTTCTGTTGGGAGGGGGTGGCATTAACTGGCACCGAGTTTTCCCAAATAGTCTGCAAGTAGATACCTATGGCATTGACTGCCCTCTTTACAAAAACAAACAAGGCTTACTTCTTCTCGGTTGAGCACTTCATCCCAGGTTTTTCGATGGACAGTGTAAGACTCCCTCATGAGCTCATTATACATGGTGGAATATTCATCCCAGGTAATTTTTCCATCCTTACTCCCCATGACCATTTTCCAGGAGGGTGCGAATACTTTGCCTATAGGGTCTTTACCCTTTACCGTTATATCGAGCCTGTCTTTACCAGTATAACGATATTGAGCCGTGTATAATATCATGCCTATTCCCCCGGTGTCTCACCCACCTTTTTCAGGTTGTTTAATTCATTCAATTGGGAATCAATCCATTTGGTATATTTTTCCATGGCTTTTTTCAATGAATCATCATCCGGCTTGATATAATATGCATCCATTCCCTTGAGACTATGACCCAAAATTATATCTCTAAATGTTTTTCCAACTTCAGCCTTGAGCATATTGGTTTTTACCGTCGTCCGGATATCACGGGGGGTAATTCCCCCTTTTACTGTTGTTCCATAAGGGATACCAACCTGTTTACAAGCCTGTGTAAATGACTTTCTGATACTTGATCCCTCTTTTAAGCTATCCCCCTTATATGTGATGACATAATCATGATGAAGGCATTTTATGGACTGATTCAATACGCTTTGAACGTGGTGATTGATTGGTATTCTTTTTTTCCGTCCCTCTTTTGTCACCTCGGCCGGTAATTCAATCATAGCTGTATTGTTGTCTACATACTCCCACTTCAAATTGACAATCAAACCACGCCAAAGTTTAACTGAAGCAGAAAAGATTAGAAGAAAAAAAGCATACTACCAAGCGAACCGGGGAAAAATCTCACAGAAGAATAAAACTCTTGTTGTAAAATTTAAAGGGAAGGAAATGGCTGTTTCAGATTATCAGACTGGGGAATATATAGAAACCATGCAGATTCCTACTTTGAAATTAGTCAAATATGATAAGGGGTGAATTTTTGATACTGTTTGACAAACAACTTCAAGTTTAGTATGCGATCTTAAGCGAGAATATTTCAAGGCAAAGCCAAACATGCTGAAATAAAAGAACTTTCAAGGGAGAGAAAAAATGTCAAAAAAATTTTTAGCAACGTTAATGTTGGTTGTACTAAGCTTATTTTTAGGGATAATAGATGTAAATGCTGAAGCAACTCTGGATTCAAACCTGACGATAAGCATACCGTGCGTGAATGTTAGCAGCAATTTTTTTCAATGCGATTTATTGAAGTATGACAATTCAGCTGATTCAACAGGATGCTATTGGCAACTTTCCAACAATGTGTTGCCAGCAAGTGATGATGGGGATTGCTCCAGTGTAGACAATAACTTAATTATTACCTTACCCACTGTTGACGTGTATGGTTCAAAATATAGTGTGATATTGAATTATTATCCTAACGCTTTGGATTCGACTGGACTTTATTGGGCTTTGGGAAGTGCAACACCAAAGACTAACACAACATTCTCATTATCAAGCCAGGATTTTACAAACAGCGGTATTATACCGTTGCTTCATGCTTGCACTTCTACTGGGGGATCAAATATTTCTCCACAGCTATCCTGGAATAATCCTCCCCAGGGCACTGCAAGTTTTGCTTTAATCATGGATGACGAAGACAGTCCTTGTGGAACCGGGGATAATGCATGTAAGCACTGGGGCGTCTTTAATATACCCAGCTCTGTAAATAGTTTTCAAGCCAACCAGGATATTGCTTCAATCAGCGGTCTAACCGAAGGAGAGAACTGGGAAGGTAATATCGGGTATGCCGGGCCATGTCCACCCAACCAGCACACTTACAAATTTACGATTTACGCATTGGGCTCTGGTATGCCCACCATCGGGCCAGGTGTGCCAATGACCAGAAGTCAGTTTTCAAACGCTTATGCTTCTTATATTATAGGTTCGGCAACATTACAGGGAACTTTTACCCCCTAATTATTTTCCATGCCGGACTGAAGGAATGATTCCAGTCTTATAACCGGTAGCGGTTCCATAAAACGACTGAGCACAAAACACCGGATGAAATATATTTTATAAAACAGGAGTTAAAGAAAGCAGCATGAAAAAACCTTCGGCTTCTGGCTTACTTTTTATAGACCCTCCTATCGCATAAAAAGTAAGGCCAGACGTTGGATTTTTTTTGATTTTTTTTAAAAAGATTTAATATATTCACTGTGGCTAATAAAAGGGGCGAGATAGAAGAACAGGAAAAGAAGGAAGACCTATGATTGAAAAAGTCATAAACCACCACCAGAGGTGGGGGCTTGTAATGTGAACCGCTCAAAGCGGTTATTGACCTCTCTTAATCAAACAAATTCATTTGCTGATCAAGCCTCTTATCAACTTCCTCGTGTTTCTTGATATATCTGCGTATTGCCTCTTCATCTCTTCCTACTGTGGATACATGATAGCATTCGTCACCATCAATAACAATGGGGTACCTGGGGATCGAAAGCAAAGAGGTCCATGATGTCCTTATGAATGAGATAGGATAAAAAAGACCACCCCTGACACACTATGCATCAGAGACAATCTATAAGCTGATTCAATGGGCTAAATTGAATATGGCTTTATATCAAATATCTCTGTACTGAACACGTTGTTTTTAATCGTTTGTCCTTTGCTAAAAATATTCTATTTAATGTCCAGAGCAAATGACCGTTGAGTTTTCCGAAAAAAGGGTGAGGGCTACAAGGTTTTTTATCTCCAACTATAATGCGGGAGAATGTTTTCTGATACAGTTTCTGGCTCATATATTGTAATTCAAACACTGAACATGTTGTGCCCGTTCACGGCTGGGTGCATATTTCAACTCTTGCATATATTTTTACTTCTCTTGACAAAAAGCAAGTTCCTATCTATAACAAATTACGTTCCTAAATAAACAACTGGGTATTTTTTATACACAAAAAATACCCAGGAATACAGCATTGACAATTTAAATGTTTTTGATATTTTAGAAGAATTCATTTTCAAAATATTGAAGATTATCTCGACCTGCACCTCTCTTGTGTTCAATCAAGGTTTCCAGCTCAGTTCATATAACAATCGAACCAAGCCTTATAAAAAAGGGGGTAAAAAATGAGACAGTTTCTTACGATTAGGAGGAATGGTCAAATGAAAACAGTTTCAACAATGTTAAGTATTATCTCATTGGGCTTTTGTATAATAGCAGTTTGTGCCACAAATGCCTCTGGTTCGTGGGTGACATCTACCATTGATAGTGAAGAAGATATGGGAAAGTATAGCTCCATAGCCATAGATTCAGACAACAAGGTACATATCAGCTATTGTGATTCCACCAACAAAGACCTCAAATATGCCATAAATAGTGAGCTAACATCACCAGTTCTAACCGTAACAATTAGCAAAATAACTGTTACACTTTCATGGACCTCAGTGTCCAACGCAGATGGCTATACTCTATTTTATGCACCTCCGGATATCAGTTACATCGGCGATATTGATATGGGAACCGAAACAAGCTTTTCACTCGATCTCTGGGAAGGGGCTGCATTTTACGTGGCGGTTACAGCTTATAATAATTCAGGAAGTATTGAATATTCTAATATTGAATATTTTGATTTATCATCTGAACCAGATTCAACTTGCGGTGCATACGTAGCCCTTGGAGTCTGGAAGGAATTTGACTGTTACAATTTGGCAGCTATCGGCAAGACAAGACCACCAATGATGATCCCTTTACTCCGTCCTGGGGGCTGATCGGCGGTTACTGGCAATGGGGCCAGAAAGGCCCTGATTCCAGCCAGTGGTATGATACCAATACGGCGAACTTTGCCTATGGTCCTACTAGCCCGGACTCGGGAGATGCCAACGACGGGACCATCAGCAGCTGGGATGGCAACTATGCTCCCGATGATTCCTGGTCTGATACTTCTAAAACCGCCAATGACCCGTGCCCTGTCGGATACCGGGTGCCCACCGAAAGCCAGTGGAATGGCGTTTTAGACAACAACACCCAAAGTACCGTGGGGTCATGGTCAAACAGTGCGACTAACTACAGCAGCGCCTATTTTTTTGGCGATTACCTGATGTTGCCGGCCGCCGGCTACCGGAACTACTCCAGCGGCTCGTTGTACTCCCGTGGTTACCGCGGCCGCTACTGGAGCAGTACCCAGTACGCGAGTAGCTACGCGTGGTACCTGGACTTCTACAGCAACACCAGCTACGCCTACACGGACAACACCAACCGCTTGCCCGGTTTGTCGGTGCGCTGTGTCGCAGAATAACTTGATTATTTGATTATTCATCCATCCCGTGGCCATCAGGCTCGGGATGGATGCCTTTGCCGCGGAGCGGCCGGATTTTTTTTAAAAAATGAGAATCAATTGACACTTCAAGAAAAACTGGACCGGGAGACCGGGCAACGAATATACCTGTACAAGCAGGGGGTTTTCAAAAGATATTGCTGATCATGAAACAAATTATATTTGCTTTTGCATTAATTGTCATCTTCCTGCTGTCTTGTTCCGGGGTCCATGCCCAGGGCATCCAGCTTCATTTCCCGCATTTTGCTGCGCATCAGTATGACTGGAAAATTTTTCAGGGTAAAAAGCAGATTACGGTCAGATCAGGGGAAATTGCCTCTGACGGCCGCGTGAC
This sequence comes from uncultured Desulfobacula sp., assembly GCA_964457495.1. Lineage (GTDB taxonomy): Bacteria > Desulfobacterota > Desulfobacteria > Desulfobacterales > Desulfobacteraceae > Desulfobacula. Next base: position 10,294 of record CAYWGN010000101.1, on the reverse strand, counting down.
CCTGGTCATGCCCGAAGCCTACCAGGACTATCGGGGCATGACCCGGTGGATGCTGAAAACCGGGGGCGGCCTGGATATGATTTATGTGGGTAAGGGTTTTTCTGTGGAATGCCTGTCAGAACACCCCAACGATAAAAATATTATTTACACGGGCAACCCGGAAAATGACTATTTAAAGGATCAGCATCACCGCCAGCAGACCATTTTGGACAAGTTGGGGGCAGTAAACCATTTTTTGCAGGTGTATACTCACACAGAAGACCTTTACCAGACAATATCCAAAGAACAGGTCCACATGCGACAACAATTTGAGCAGGTCCAGGCGGACCGGGCAGACAGTCCATTGTATGCAGCCCGGTTTGGTGAGATTGTAGATTTTACCAAAGGGGTGGCAGACAAGGTGTATGTGAATCCAGCAGATCACACCGGGTATTTTAATGATTTTGTGACCCATACCCTCAAATTTAAAGACCTTTATACAAGTGGCCACTGGGACCAGGTATTGCACCAATGGCTGATGATGAATATCGGTTCAGCAACAGGGGATGCTGAATTTAAAGACCCACTGGATGTTGCCATCAAGCGCATGGTAGAAGATGATATTCTGGCAGGCTTTGCTGAAAAAACCGTGCCGTTGCTGGTGCAGAAAGGCAAGGATGACCTGCTGCCGCAGATTAAAACCCACCTTGATAAACACCCTGGTGCCAAAGCAGGATTGTCGGCCACAGTGAAACGCATGCTGGCATCCTTTAAAATACTGACAGGCAAAAAGGGGCCAGATCTAATATTTCCAGCACCGGTACACACCAAAACCGGATTGGTTCAACAGGACATCCTCCTGGAAACCGACCAGCTGGATGCCGATTACACACTGCTGCTATTTTACCAGGGAGAGTGCCCCCTTTGTGAAGATGCCCTGATCGACCTGGCAAATAAATACAAGTGGCTGACCGAACATAATGCGCGGGTAATAGCTGTCAGCGGGGATACAACCGAACAGGGATTTGAAAAAAAACTGGCTTATCACCAATGGTCGGATAACTATTGCGACTTCACCGGTATGGGCGGAATGAATTTTAAAAACTATGGAGTCCTGGGTGTTCCCACCCTTTTTCTGCTTAACCGGGAAGGTATAATCCTTGAAAAAACCGCGATGGTGAATGATGTGTTGAAAACTTTGGAAACCAGGTAGTGATCCTCCCCCAGAAAATCGGACACAAGGTTAAGCAACTTTTGAAAGAGTTTTAGAGATTTAAAAAAGCGAGCATTCTGTTTTCTATCAAGTGTTTCCGAGAGGTTTATCAGTAAAGGCGTTGACTTATTTTTCCAGTTCTTAGTGTGATACAGAATCCAAGGGCGTTGCTTGGTTATTCAAAATCAATAGTCCAATATTTCTTATTTTTTAGATTCTTAAATTAGGAATTGGGCGAGTCCTATGTCTATTATTATGGGGTTTCGGCTGAAAATCAATAGCGTTCACTGGCATTTTAAAAACTCAGTCCAGATAAAATTTGGAAACCCCAATATATGGTACATGGCACTTTTTCAGTTTTTAATTTTTAATTCAATTATATAAGCCAAAGACCTCCTCTTCGGCCATTATCCCACACACTCACGATATCTATTTCTTTCAACGTACCAATATAAAAAATTGAAGCGTGCCATACTGGTGCAGGGTTGGGCGTACCAAATTAAGAATAGATCCCGGACTATCCCTGTAATCCTTAAATATTCTTTTACTGGTTAATGAGGTTTCCGATGATATCCCAGTTCTCGTTTTCGCAAGTCAGGGAGATTGAAAAAAATATTGTGTAATATCTCCAATTGTGGGAAAGCATAACATGTATCATGAACGGTTTTTGTTAAATTGCCAATGGCAATGTTTGTGTGTTCTGAATTTTTGCCAAGATAACTGAGAATAGGAAAACAAAATGGATAAAATATGTCCAAAATGCATTGATGAAAGAATTATCAGATGGGTTAAAATCAATGAAGGAGCATAAATAATATGAATCAGGTTATTAATCTGTTGAAAAATCATCGTTCAATTCGGAAGTTTAAACCGGACCCCGTCAGCAATGAAAAGGTGTATGCCATAATTGAATCGGCTGGCTGGGCTTCCACATCAAATTTCATTCAAGCCTATACTGTTATCCGTGTGAAAAATAAGAAAACACGAAAACAGATTGCTGAACTTGCAGGCCCCCAGTCCTGGATAGAAACAAGTCCGCTGTTCCTTGTGTTCTGTGCTGACTTAAAGAGATCTCAAGGTGCCTGTATTTATGAAAACAAAGAGATGGTATCAGGCTTTACTGAGCAGTTTATCATTGCCACGGTGGATGTGTCCCTTGCAGCTCAAAATGCTATGATTGCTGCAGAATCGCTGGGTCTTGGCGGTGTTTTTATTGGTGGTATCAGGAATGATCCCGAAAGAATCTGTAAGCTTTTGAAGATTCCTGATCATGTTTACCCGGTTTTCGGCCTGTGTCTTGGTTACCCGGATGAAAAACAGGAACAGAAACCAAGATTACCGGTCAATGTGGTCCTTAAGGAAGATTATTACCAAGAGGATAAAACGGATCTGAAAAAGTACAATGAAATCTGTCGTGACTATTACCAAAGCCGTTCCAGCTCTTCCAGAGAGGACACATGGACAAGCCAGATATCAGTCATGATGAGTAAACCAGCACGTCCTCATATGAAAGCATTCCTAGAGAAAAGAGGATTTGAGTTTAAATAAAACGTATTAAAACAATTGATATTTGTACCACAATGGATAACACATAAGAGGCGCTCTTCAAAAATCAACTAATTAGAGTTGTGGTTTCCCAAAATATGGTCACGCAACAATATCAACACGATACAGGTTTTTCAAAATTTATTGTAAATACCAAATTAACCTGATATTCAGGTGTGCTTTTTGTTGAAAAATTAATAAAGGAGCACATGATGATGATTATTGTTCAACTGAATAATGATTTTTAACCCAATCCACAATACCTCTTCTGAGGTTGAGAATTTCAGTGAATCCTGCATCTATAAGAATTTTCGAGGCCACTGTGCTCCTGTTGCCGGTTGCACAGTAGATCAGAATCGTATCACTCTTATGACCACTCAGCTCTCCTATACGCTTCTGAAGATCTTGGATGGGAATCAAAACAGAATTTTTAAGATGCCCCATTTTATATTCCCTCAGGGTTCTGACGTCAAGAACGATGGTTTTGTGTGTCTCAATATATTTATCAGCTTCCTGTGCTGATAGTTCCTTATATTTTACCTGGTGGTATTCAACAACACTAATCTGTCCCTGTATAGAGCCGATAATGAATGGATAAACCCCTGCCTGCTTCATCTTGAAGTATGCGGTCGTTTCAAGATCATAGGTAAGGGACTTGCTTTCATTCAGCGTAGGAAATACAGCAATAGAATCGCTGATATTCCTTGGCATCCTAAATTTGATATAATCTCCTCTGTATGCAGTGAACTGTTGAGCATCCGTGCTGGATTGAACATCCAATATGCGGTATCCATCCCGAATGAACCCGGACACTCTGTCTTCAGATGAATGTGATATCCCAGGCGACAGAATGGTTGTTGCAAAAACATATAAAAGGATAATCAGCATCAACTGTTTGCGTTTCATGTTTCGTTTCCTTAAGTTATTATTTGAAATTATTCTTTCTCCACATGAGCATAACCCTGAGTTTCCTTAAACTCGTGCCACTCATCATGGTCAATTAATCCATCATTATTAGCATCAATTTTTTTAAATGCATCTTCTTTTGCATGAGAAAAGTATTTTTTAAATTCTTTCCAGTTTAATTCATCATCACCATCAGTATCAATATCTCCTAAATGACCATCGTAAGTAAGCTTTTCTTTATGATCGGAAGAATATGCTGGGGTGACAAGTGCTGCGAGTAAAATGCCCAGCGAAATTAAAATTAAAATTTTTTTCATGATATTGTCCTTTTTTTATTGTTAACAGTATAATTCGGCCATATAGAGGATAGCAAAGAGAGTGCCAATACTTCAGCTTTAAATGATTGATTTTATAAGTCGTTGAAATCAAAATAAAATTTAAATATATTTTAATATTCTGTCTTCAATTGTATTATATGCATTGTTAATGTTATGTTAACCTGTGCACTTAAAATAAAGCTTTCCATTAACACATATAAGGTGCCCAACAGCATGTGCCAATATTAAGTTGGCAGTTTAATTTACCTATTTGATAAATTTATTTGCTTTTTTTTCAGACAAACCGGTAATTAATGGAATCACAAGAAAACACAAAACAAAAAAAATAACCCCTTTCCAACCAGCCTTTTGAAAAGCAAAGCCAGCGCCTGTTATGCCTATCCATCCGCCAATATAATAAAAAAGGGTATAAAGCGCGTTGGCTTTCCCATGACTCCTGGTTAGTTTCCTGTTGAGCAATCCTACAGCAACCGAGTGAATTGTAAAAAACCCGGCACAAACGCCCAGAAGTCCAATAACCACAGCGATCGCTGAAGGGATCAAGAGCAGGATGAATGAGAATCCCAAAATACAGGTTCCGCCAATCAAAGTGTTGCCTTCACCAAAATAATTGCTCATCCGCCCTGCAATGGGGCCTAAAAAGATACCAAGTACATAGACAAGATACGTCAATGTAATCAATTCAGTTGAAAAATTAAAAGGTGCCCCGGCCAATCTATATGGCAAAAAATTAAATACCGGTGAAAACATCAACAGCCCTCCGGCTCCGCAAGCATAGACCAATATCAGATCTTTTCGCATGAGCAAAGACAAGAAACCTTCCTGTTGATCTTTAGTATCTGTAATTTTAACTTGTTGGCCAGGTAGTGCTGTCAATGCCAGAATGGTTGTTATTACAATCAATACAGAAGCCGACAAAAAGGCATAGCGCCAATGAAGCGGAGGATGTATCCATCCGCCCAGAAGACGTCCGCCAAGCCCTCCCAGAACTGTTGCAGACACATAGGACCCCATAACGACACCCAAACGATTCATGGGAAGTGTTCGTGCCAGCCAGGCGGCCAGACTTGTTGTCAGTGCCGGAATAAAAATGCCCTGGAAGAGCCGTGCAAAGATTAGTATCCCAAAATTGTGGGTAATTGCACAAATAATCCCGCCTGTGGCCACACATATTCCGCCTACAAAGATGATCGGTTTAATAGAAATCCGATCCACTAAATATCCAAAGAACAGGTTTGAAAAAACGATGCCCAATATCACAATTGAGACGGTCATGGATACTTGAACCGGGTTTACTCCAAATTCATCCTGAAGTATGGGTAAAATGGGCTGTGTAATATAAATATTTGTAAAAGAGGCTGATACTAATGCAAACACAGCCAATTGAAGTTTAAAAAATCCTTTTCCCAATATTTTTATGTTCCGCTAAACAAGGTTTTTATCATTATTTTTTGGATAGAAATTTGCTTTTTGACAAATCAAATATCAAAAAATATTAAAAAAAGTGAAACATACATTCACCCGAGCACGATTACAAGATATTAAATAGCCAAATTTTAACCTAATGCTATTCTATAGCCCAGTATAACAGTTTTCTATGACTGGTATTATAATTATTTCTAACCAACTGCAATTAGTTTTTTAAAAAAATGGGCACCTCAACCAGAAAGGCTTTCAGCGATTTTCACAAAAAGCCTTTTTTATTTCTATCCTAATTTTTCCAGCACTTGTCCAGCATGTTTTAAGTCTTATCATTATCTGGTATCCATTTTTCGATGGGACAATAAACCTTCCCGACTATTTTTAAGACACAATCCAATGAAACAATATTTAGCAAGCCCTCTGTTCGCCAAAAACGGTTTAGACAAATCAAACGGGTAATTCCATGGCCATGCGCCAACCTGTTCCTTGACAAACCACACCAGCAAAAGTAAATATGCCAATAAAATTTAACTGTTTTAAAACAGGAGAAATAATAATGAGAAAACCTATTCTTTTAATGCTCAATTCATGGTTTGATGATGGTGATATCGGCCCTTTTTACTGCCCGGACTGCGGTATTATTGAAGGTTTTTTAGCCTACAATCCAGATATCAGAGAACAGCTTGAGATCATATCTATTGAGTTTAAACGACCACGTCCCAAAATCATTGAATATTTAGGTGAAGAAAATCAGGGCAGCCCTGTCCTGGTTTTAGATGATTCAAACCAGATACGGGATGGTGCAAAAAAAAGCTTGTCCACTGGCAAAACATTTATTGATGACCCTATACTGATCTGCGATTACCTTGGAAAACGCTTTAAAGGTGTCAGGCCACATTCCTAAAATCAAAACTATGATTACATAATTGGAATCTTGAATAATGACAGCCCATAAAATCCAATACGATCAATTAAGCCCCGAAGCACTGCACGGTGTTATTGAAGAATTTGTTACCCGGGATGGCACAGACTATGGAGAAGTCGAAGTCTCCCTGGAAACAAAAATAGCCCAGGTGCTCAGCCAACTTAAATCCGGAAAGGCCGTTATTGTGTTTGACCAGGAATCTGAAACCTGTACTATTTTGAAATGGAATAATCCTGTTTTAAAGGACCTTTAAGATTGATTCTATCTACTTCAAATAATGTCCAACAGTAAACCTAATATCTTCATCCAAATCTTCCTGTTCGGATAACCACTGCAGATAATCTTTTGGAATCTCCCTGAAAAACTTTTGTATGAGTTTATCTCATCTAAAAGTTGCAATTCTATCGTTTGACCATTATTATATAACACAATATATTATTATAAAAGAAATTTTCTCATGAAAAAAACGATAATACCATCCAGGTTTCAGATCCTGGATAAAAAAACAGGGATGCATATGAAAACTAAAAATTATATCGAAATAGAAAACCAGTACGGAGCACACAATTACAAACCTCTGGATGTTGTATTAAGCAAAGGAAAAGGTGTATGGGTATGGGATATCGATGGCAATAGATACATGGATTGTCTGTCTGCCTATTCAGCCGTAAACCAGGGACATTGCCATCCGGAAATAGCCAAAGTCATGACGGAACAGGCATCCCGGCTGACTCTGACATCCCGGGCATTTAGAAATGACCAGCTGGCCTTTTTGTATAAAGAGTTGTGTGAACTGACTCACTCTCACAAGGTTCTGCCCATGAACAGCGGGGCAGAAGCCGTTGAAACCGCCATCAAATCCGTCCGGAAATGGGGATATGAACACAAAGGCGTTGAACAGGGAAAAGCTGAAATCATTGTGTGTGAAAATAACTTTCACGGCCGGACCCTTGCCATCATCGGATTCAGTACTGATGACAATGCCCGAAAAAATTTTGGCCCTTTTGTTCCCGGGTTCAGAATCATTCCCTTCGGGGATGCCAAGGCCCTGGAAGAAGCCATTACGCCCAACACAGTTGCCTTCATGGTGGAACCGATCCAAGGAGAGGCCGGCGTCATTATTCCACCGGAAGGATATCTAAAACAGGTCAGAGAAACCTGTACGACCAATAACGTGATCCTGATATTGGATGAAATTCAGACCGGCCTTGGCCGGACCGGAAAACTGCTGGCTGAAGAGCATGACGGCATTGAAGCAGATTTAACTCTGATCGGAAAAGCGCTTTCCGGCGGGTATTATCCGGTATCCGCCGTATTATCCAACCAGGCGGTACTGGGACTTCTCAAACCCGGTCAGCATGGCAGTACCTTCGGGGGTAACCCGCTGGCCTGTGCAGTGGCTAGAAAAGCCCTGGAAGTTCTGGTCAAGGAAAATATGGTTGAAAATTCGGCAAAAATGGGGGATTACTTTTTATCCCAGTTAAAAAAGATCAAGTCCAACTTCATCAAAGAAATCAGAGGCCGGGGGCTGATGATTGCAATAGAACTAAATACAGACTCACCCTTTTCTGCCCGCCAGATGTGTGAACAGCTTATGATTAAGGGTATTTTGTGCAAAGAGACCCATACGTACACCATCCGTTTTGCCCCGCCGCTGGTGATAACAAAAGACCAAGTCGATTTTTGTCTTGACCGGATCCGATCTGTCTTTGAACAATAAAAAAGATTAAAATCACCGGCCCTGATGCCGCATGACACGGGATCAGGGCCCTGCGATAAGGAGACCTGATTATGCTGGATGTTTCCAGAACCACCCACACCATCCTGATGGTTCGACCCTATGATTTTGGATTTAATGAGGAAACAGGTCTGGATAATGAATTTCAGGTAAAACCCACGGAATCTGAAACCCGGGTCAATCAAAAGGCAAACCAAGAATTCCAGGCCATGGTTGATCGGCTTAGGGACTGCGGTATAAATGTACTGATCCTTGAAAAACCGGAAAAAGCCACCGCCAAAATACCGGATGCCCTATTCCCGAACAACTGGTTTTCAACCGAACATGACGGCACCCTGATCACCTATCCCATGACCGCCCAGAACAGACGGCGGGAAAGACGGGTTCTGGATGTTGAAAAATTATTGAACAAAAACGGGTATAGAGTAAGGAATGTAATCAATGTCGGGTGTATTGACGAGACCGAACGATTTTTAGAAGGCACGGGCAGCATGATCATCGATCACCGGGCGGAAATTGTCTATGCAGCCAGATCCAGCCGGTGTGATGCCCAGCAATTTGATAATTTCATCCGCCTTCGGTTTTACGTCGAAGGAATTTTATTTGATACCCAAAGCTCCAAAGGAAACCCTATCTACCACACCAATGTCATGATGAGTATTGGAGACAAGTATGCCGTGGTATGCCTGGAGTGCATTCCGGATCAGGCGCAGCGAACCCATGTACTCAATACCCTTAAAAAATCATTTGACGTCATTGAAATCTCCATGGACCAGATGGAAAATCATTTCTGCGGTAATATTTTACAAGTCAATTCCCTGCTGGGTGAACCGAAAATTATTATGTCAAAAAGAGCCTTTCAAGGATTTTCAAAACAGCAGCTTTCCAGACTGGGGAATTACGGCACCCTTATTGATGTGGATCTGACCACCATCGAATCTGTGGGAGGCGGTTCTGCCCGATGCATGATGGCTGAGATATTCTCAGAACGGGTATTTGATAAAGGAAAATCAGAGTAGAGTGATAAACTCAGCTCATTTTTTTCTGCCCGTAGGCCTTGAATTTTTCAAGCACCGTTTCCATCTCTTCCTCCGGCAGAATCATGGGTTTGCCGATGCTTCGGGTCTGGTAATAAATCCGGGCGACAAATTCGATCTCTTCGGCGGCGGAAAAGGCAGCGTCCATGTTTCTGCCCACAGCCAGCAGGCCATGGTTGGCAAGAAGCAGGGCATTGTACTCCCCGATGTTTTCAGCCACATTCCTGGCCAGTTCCGGGCTTCCGAAAGTAGCATAAGGCGCTATCGGCACTTTTTTCCCTGCAAAACCCACAAGGTAATGAACCGCCGGGATTTCCCATCCCAGGCAGGCCATCGTGGTAGCATAAGGAGAATGGGTGTGAACCATGGCCTGGACATCCTGCCGCTGACTGTATACCGACAGGTGGAATCCCAACTCACTTGATGGTTTGTAATCTCCATCCAGAATCTTTCCGTCCAAATCCGTAAGTACTACATCTTCAGGCTGTAAAGCGGCATATTCAATGCCGCTGGGGCTAATAGCCACCCATCCGGAATTCCGGTCAATTATGCTGAGATTGCCGCCAGTGCCGGTGGTCAGACCGGATTCAACCATTTTAAGGCCAAACCGCACTACCGCTTTTCTTTCTGTTTCCAACTGCATAAACGCCTCCTTCGGAAAATGATGATTCATCCTCATATATCAGCAGGATAAGGACGTGGTTCACCATGTATACTCCTGACTTGAAATCAGTAAAAAATTTCTTAAAACTTCAAACAACATCAGGATAATACACGAAATGGCACTTCGGGTAAAGTGGGCCTGACCAAGCCTTGAAGAGTTAGTCATATAACCATTGTTCTACAGTTTTAATTTTTATTTTCCTCCAGCACTTCACGTATCTTTTGCGCAAGATCCTTCACTACAATCGGCTTTAATAAAAAACCCTTAATACCAAGAGATGTTGCTTTTTCTTCAGACATGGTTTCACTGAACCCTGTGCAAAGCAATATAGGAATATCAGGGCGTATTTTAGTCAGTTCAGCTGATAATTTGTCTCCAGGCATATTAGGCATTGCCATATCAGTTATGACCAGATCAAATCTATCAGGATTTGTGCGGAAAGCTTCAAGAGCTTCAAGACTGCTGGTACGTGAAGTAACCTGATACCCCAAACGCTCCAGCATCCGTTTTTCCATTGTAAGGATCGC
>CAYWGN010000100.1:0-16196 GCA_964457495.1 uncultured Desulfobacula sp. | reverse complement strand
GAAAAAATTGAGTTAAGTCAAATTCGTCTGGTGGCCGTCATTATTATGAAAAACAGACAGGTTGCAATGGTAGAGGAAGCCAGTGGTAAAGGATATGAGGTGGGTATTGGTACTTATATTGGAAAAAATCAGGGAAGAGTATCTGAAATTAAAGATAGCAGCATTGTGATCAAGGAGTCGGTTAAAGATTATAAAGGAAAGCTCAAAGAGCGTGTTCAGGAAATAAAACTTCATAAAATTGATAATGAGGATTAATATGCCTTTTCCACAGATGAAAACAACAATGAATACGATGAATAAAATACTTGGCTTTTTTTTGGCAGTGTTCATTGTTGCCGGGTGTATTGCCCCCAAAACTGAAACAATTAAAAAAGCTGAACAAATACAAACCAGTTCAGTAATATTAGATAAAAGTGCAATTCTTTCGGAATATAGGCAGATAAATGTTGTCAGTGTTGATCTAGCGAAACAACCCATTGAGATTAAAATTCAAGGGAATCAAAAATTACTCTATACCTCCATAAAACAATCCTTTCCTTTTGGAATTGTCATTTATTTTCCTGAAACCGAAATTGCTGAAGATTTTAAGATAATTGTCCCTGAAAACGACAGCATTGGTGATTTAATTGTAACCTATGTTGATGAAGAGATGAAAACTGCAAAAGTTGAAATTTTGTTAAAACAGGACCTTCACTATGAAGTGATTGAAAATGATCATATTTTAACGATAGCACTTTCTGGCAATGTGATGGAAAATCAGGCCGGTGTCAATAAGGTGCCAGAGTCGGCAGACATGGTGGTCAATAAGAATTCACAGGAAGACCCAGTATCTGAAGAAACCATTATTATCCCCGATAGAACAGCAACAATGACCCATATTGAATTTAATACTGAGGCAAATGGGAAATCCAGCATAGTTGTTCAAACAAGCCACCCTGTAAAACATGACATCACCCAGGAAAGCAGCAATAATAAACTGTTTTTAAATCTTTATAATACAATAATCCCAGAGTATCATAAACGGCCGCTTTTAACGCAATATTTTAAATCAGCAGTTGAAGGGTTAATGCCGATTCAGATTCCCGGGGAAAAAAAGAATTCAAAAATTGAAATAAAAATAAGGGATCAGGTCCCTTATCGAGTTGTTCAGACTAAAAATATTATTTCATTGTTTTTTGAGGCATCTGCAATAGCCTATCCTGTATTTAGTAAAGCAAATAAAAAAGTACTCAAAGGACCTCAAACCCAAATAATTGAGGCCGGAAGACAGAAGACAGGCCTGCCTGAAGAATCCTTATTAATCGCAGATAAAAAACAAACCACTAAAAAGCAAACTATGGAAGAAGCAATCTTTGGATCGCAAAAAAAATATACAGGTGAAAAAATTAAGCTGGATTTTTATGAAACTGATATTAAGAATGTATTCAGGATCCTTCGAAGTGTTGGAAAGCTTAATTTCGCAATCGACAGGGATGTTCAAGGGAAAGTGACCTTAACCCTTGAAAATCCGGTTCCATGGGATCAGGTGCTGGACCTTGTTTTAAGGATGAATAACCTTGGAATGAAAAAAGAAGGAAATGTTATACGGATTGCAACCATAGAGACATTGAACAAAGAAGAAAAAATGATGCAGGAAACTATTGTTGCCAGGCAGAAATCTCTGGAACAGAAAAAGAGTTTAGAGTTATTGGTGACAGAATATATCCCGGTAAATTATTCCGATGCATCAGCAGATATTAAACCCCATATAGACCAAATTCTAACAAAAGACAGGGGTAGAATAAGTGTTGATAAACGTACCAATATGATCATTATCACTGATACTCAGGCAAAAGTTGATCAGGTCCGGGAAATTATTTTTCGATTGGATAAAGTTACCCCGCAAATCATGATTGAGGCAAAGGTAGTGGAGGTTTCAAAGAATTTTTCAAGAGATCTTGGACTTGGTTTAAGCTTTGAAAATAGTCAGACTGAATACACTGGGAGATCACAGGACTTCACGGTCGCTTTAAATAGTCCAGTTGCGGCAGCCGCTAACGCAGGCTCATTTAATTTCTATAGAATTTTGGGATCCAATTTTTTAAGTATGAATGCACAAATAGCAGCATCTGAAACAAAGGGTGATGTTAAAGTTGTTTCTTCGCCCCGAATTCTCACACTGGATAACAAAAGCGCAAAAATAAAACAAGGCCTTGAATATGCATACCTTGAACGGGATGATGCGGGGGGATCATCTGTTAAATTTAAAAATATTGATTTGCTGCTGGAAGTAACGCCCCATGTTACACCGGATAAAAGAATTTCTATGAATGTTTATTTGACAAAAAATGATATTGACTCTGTTACAGATGGTATTCCGTCTCTTTCAACCAATGAAGCAGAAACTGAGCTTTTAATAAATAATAATGATACCATTGTTATTGGCGGAATTGTAAAAACAAGCGAGACTGACAGCAGCGCAGGAACGCCATTCCTTTCAGGGATTCCGTATTTGGGAAGGCTTTTCAGGACGGATTCTGATTCAAATAAAAGAAATGAGCTCTTAATATTTATAACCCCATCCATTGTTCAGCTTGAACAAAAAAGAAATACATTTACAACAACAGATTAATTCAAATTAAAAAGCCTTTTTTGTGCTTCCCTTGCAAGGGGTGATGTGGAAGGTTCTAATGTGAGTACGATATCCCAGGATTTTCTGGCTTTATCAAACTCTTTTATTGCTTCATACACTTTTGCCAGGTCAGAATGAAGAATGGCAGCATTGGGATTTTTTTTAAGGGCTTGATGGAGAAAATCAATGGCCTGGTTGTGGTATCCGGTCTCAATGTAAATGGATGCAAGCCCATGAATGGAAAATAAAAAATCAGGTCTGATTTCCAAAGATTTTTTAAAATATACTTTGGACTTTTTATACATTTTCTGGTGAAAATATACCCATCCAAGATTTGATAAGGGTATTTCCGGAGTGGCATATAAAAGATTCTCGGAAACCGAGTTGAAACAATCAATTGCAAGATCCCATTTTTCCTGCTTCAGATATACCGCCCCAAGACCGTTTTTGGCTTGAATATAGTCTGATTTAAGGTCTAATGCCTTTTTAAAATGATTTTCGGCAAGGTTGTATCTGTCTTTTGCCATATAAACCAGTCCAAGACTATTATGGAGATAAGGATCATTAGGTATGGTTTTATAAGCATCAAGAAGATTCTTTAAAGCAGCAGTATATTTCCCAGCATTATAGTATTCTTCACCAACCCGTTGGATTGCAATGGCAGTCTCTTTTTTGTTTTCCATATCTATATTTTTAGACGCACAGGAGATCAGAAAAAAAAAGACAAATAATAGGCAAAATAGATTTTTCATATGGATATTCCCTTTATTGAGCTGAGGTATTTTTTTTTATGGATAAAATTTTTATACCCTCTTTTTTGAAATAATCTAAAGCATATAGGTTTAATGGTTTAACAGGAATAAATAATTTATCCTGTCCTTTAGTGACATAAAGCCCATTTATGCTTTTAATCGTTTTTTCACTAGGTAAAGATGGGTTCTTCCATGTTGCATATCCAAGATGTGAGAATAATTTTTCAATCAATTCAAGTGGGGTTAATTTGGGAGATATGGAAAAAATTTCAAACTTTCGTTTTGCAAGCACTTCTAAAGCAGATCCATAAACTGTTCCAAAATTAATCAACAAGTCTTTTTTATCTTTCCGTGTAACCCGACCAAAGGATGCCTCAAGGTTTATATTTTTAAGGCTGAAAGGTATTTTTACATTCGGGATGTAGTCATAATTTGTTTGCAAAAGAAGTGTTTCAATAATTTTTTTATAGTCAGGGATGGTATTGATTTTTTGCTGTGATTTATTTTCATCAACATTTTTTAATTTATCAATAATTCCTGATATTAATTGAGTTTTCAGGTTCTTCCAATGGGCCTGTATATTTTTTAACAGGGCATCACTCACAATATCACCCGATAGGATAAGTATTTTGGAACCATCTTTGGTATCAATAATTGGGGTCGATGATAAATCAAGAACCACGCTTGAATTATTTTTTTCAGGAAAATACATTTTGCCGCGACTCAACAGGGTTCCCTCAATAAGTGAAGCATATTTTTTTAATTGTATGAGTTTGTCAGCTTCTAATTTGAATTGTTTTTCTTTTTTTTTCTTTTTGTTTATTTCATGTTTTGCCGGTTCTCCTGAGACAAGACGTTTAAACCATGGCTGTGATTTTATAGAAGGGTCAGGCAGGTAAATATCAGCGCCTTCATAAATAATATGGATATTTTTTATATTGGGGTTGACCAGTTGTAAAGCCTTTAGTCCTTCCTTTGATATGCCACCCCCTTTTTTTAAAAAATCCTTATACATCAGGCCAGAAACAGTTTCCCCTTTTATAATCTTATGTTTTTTTATGAATGGCGCCAGATTCAGGTCTTCCTGCATGGTTGAAAATTCAATGACAGGGACATCAATATTACCCGGTGTCCTCTGATCATATTCTCCTTTTCCTACCTTGTTTAACGGAATAAGAATGCGGATACCCGGCTTGATTGCATCAATGTTGCTGATTTTTGGATTGATTTCTTTAAAGAGGATTAGGAAATTGGGAAAATCTTTTTTTGAGAGTTCCCCTTTTTTCTTGAAGATTTTATATAACCAGTCATTTTTCTTGATAATATAAGGTTCACAGAGGATATCCTTATTTTTATATTTAAAAATTGAATATCGTTTATAAGAAGTCTTAACCCTCTTGGTTTTGGCTTCAGTATGGGACAAAAAGGGGGACACAGCAACAATATAGATGGATAAAACGGTGAAAATGAATATTTTAAAAAAAATTTGTTTTTTCATAAATTATCAAGACTCTTTTAAATTCAACCTTTCAGCAATTTTATCGGAAATATTTTTTACAAACCTTTGAAAATCTTTTTCTATCAGTCGTTTTTTTTGTGATGGAATCATACTATGATCATCTGGCAGTATTAAAGAGGGCAGATTGATATTGCCTGGATCAGGGTTTATCTTATAGTCTTCCGGTATTTCTGATTTGAAATAGAGGTCTTGAAATTCTGAAAATTTAATGGCATGTGCCGTTGCATCAAGTATGGCAGTCTCTTTGTTTGTAACGATATTTTTTTTAAATGCCTCCACAAGCCCTGCAAGGCATTCTCCTCCCTGGGTACATGCAATATGACCATTTTTATTGGCCAGAAGCTGGCAATCCATGATGGACTGCTCTGTTACCCGGATAAAGAATACCTGTCGTTGGCCGGCAAGGGCATTATATTTTTTTGTAATCTGTACCACCCTGGGCATTGAAACTGGATTGCCTATCATTGCAGCCTGGGCCACGCTTGGTTTTGTGTCAACAGGTACAAACTTTCTTTTGGCTTCGTCGGGCTCAAGATAGTATTGATAGACAGGGTCAGCATGTTCTGACTGAATACCAATTATTTTTGGCAGACAATTAATGATATTGGCTTCATAAAATTTAATAAATCCATTCATAATGGCTGAAATATTCCCGGCATTTCCAATGGGGACAACAACAACTTTGTCTTTCATATCCCAGTCAAAATCCTGGGCAATTTCATAGGAATAGGATTCCTGACCAAGAATTCGCCAGGCATTTTTTGAATTTAAGAGCACAACTGAATATTTTGTTGACAAGTGCTCTACGATTTTCATGCAATCGTCAAAAACACCGGGAATTTCAAAGACCTGTGCACCGCTTCCCAGGGGTTGCGAAAGTTGTTGACTGGTTACCTTTTTATGGGGCAAAAGAACAGCAGATTTGATTGCAGGCCCCAGATAAGATGCATAGAGAGCTGCTGCAGCAGACGTATCACCAGTGGAGGCACAGATTGCGATGACATCTGATACAAGGTGTTTATCGATGAGATACTTGATGCTGGACATGGCACTTGCCATACCACGATCTTTAAAAGATGCGCTGGGGTTTTGTCCGTCATTTTTATAGAAAAATGAAAGCCCAATTTTTGATTTCAGGTTTTCACTGGCTTCAATAACAGGGGTGTGGCCTTCACCAAGATAAATGATAGATTCCAAAGGAATGCTGGGCCCAATAAATTCGTGATACCGGTATATCCCCTTTAGAGCAGGTATTTTCAACATTTTTCTGAAATCAAATATTTTCTGCCAGATCTTGCCTGGAATTTTTTGTAACAACTCGGCATTTCGGTCCTCAATGAGCAGGACCTGATTGCACGCAGGACATACATATAACAGTTTTTCTATTGAATATTCAGCAGAACATCCCAGGCATTTATAATACTGACCGCTTCGAGTTTTTGGTATGATATAAGGTTTTATATCCTCTGGAAAGAAATCAAGCATCATGATGAATCACCTTTTGGCCACCCATGTAGGACACCAGTACATCAGGGATAACAATGGATCCGTCATCCTGCTGATAGTTTTCCAGTATGGCTGCAAATGTCCTTCCTACAGCCAGCCCTGAACCATTTAAGGTATGCACATACTCAGGTTTTTTTGTATCCTTTCTTCGAAATCGTATGCCTGCCCGCCGGGCCTGGAAATCCAGACAATTACTGCAGGAGGAGATTTCTCTGTATAGACCATCATCATCCTGGCCCGGCATCCATACTTCAATATCATAGGTTTTTGTTGCTGAAAAACCCAAATCTCCGGTGCAAAGCGTGACAACACGGTAGGGCAGCTCAAGAAGCTGAAGGATCTTTTCAGCATTGGAAAGCAGGGATGCAAGCTCATCAAATGAGGTTTCCGGTGTTGTCAATTTAACCAGTTCCACCTTGTTAAATTGATGCTGGCGAATTAAACCTTTGGTGTCCCTTCCGTATGAGCCGGCTTCGGACCTGAAACAGGGAGTATAAGCTGTAAACTTGCAGGGAAGAATTGATTCATCAATAATTTCATTGGCGTAAATATTGGTCATGGGGACTTCAGACGTGGGTATCAAGTAGTAATCCAACCCTTCAAGTTTAAAAAGATCTTCTTCAAACTTGGGCAATTGGCCCGTTCCAGTCATGGTGGTTTTGTTCACAATAAAGGGAGGCAAGGTCTCAGTATAGCCATGGTGAGAAATATGGGTGTCCAGCATAAAATTTATGAGTGCTCTTTCAAGCCTGGCGCCATTTCCAAGATAGAGGGGAAATCTGGCCCCTGCCAGTTTTGCCGCCCTTGTAAAATCAAGAATACCCAAGTCTTCACCAATTTCCCAATGGGGTTTTACTTTGAAATCAAATTTCTTTGGTTTGCCATGGGTTTTCTCAAGCCTGTTTTCAGTATCATCTTTACCAACAGGGACATCTTCATGGGGAATATTCGGCAGGGAAATGAGAAAATCATGTATGGTTTTTTCCAGCATTGAAAGCTCTTTATCCATTTTTTTTATTGTTTCAGAAACGGCCCTCATTTGTTCAATAAAAGAGGTGGCTTTCTCCCCTGTTTTTTTCATTTTTGCGATATCATCGGAAACGACATTTCTTTTATGTCTGAGTGTTTCTATTTCCAAAAGCAAGGTTTTTCTTTTATCATCATTCTTTAAAAGCAAGGTAAAGTCTATTTTAGCCCTTCTTTTTTCCATACCATTTTTAACAGCTTCCAGGTTGCTTTTTATATATTTTAAATCCAACATTTGTTTGTTATTTTACCCCTTCCACAACGCTTTAAGTTCCTATTTTAAAAGATTCTTCGACAATTGTAACCAGATACCACGAGGTGTGTAAACAGTCAATGATTATTGCAGGATTATTGCAGGTTGACAATCTGGCAAAGGTGTATAATATTTTCTAAAAACTTTTTTTGTAATAAAAAGGACAAAATAGATGGATGAAATAAAGAATGGGAAAATAAATAATTTGACATTGGTGGCAAATCGATTGGAGAATTTTGCAAAAGAAGAGCTTTTTGAGAAATATAAAAAGATTGAAGATAAGCTTTTTGCGTTTGCAAACTTCATGGAAGCACAGCTGGTTTTTTTGTATTCGCCAATCAGTAATGAAATTCCCACAGAAAGAATTATTAAAAAAGCATTGCAGATAGAAAAGGGAATTGCTCTGCCCGTCTTTACCTATGCAAAAAATGCCATTAACCTTTATAAAATTAATAATTATGACAAAGATCTTGTCACGAGCGCCAATGATATCCTTGAACCGGATATTGAAAAATGCAAAAAGATACCATTGGAAGATATTGACATTGCCATTATTCCAGGGCTTGCATTTGATGATAAAGGTGGAAGAATAGGGTTTGGTAATAATTTTTATAGTAAGCTGATAACAAAACTGCCTGAAACATGCAGAAAAGTATCCCTTGCCTATGAAGAACAGGTTGTTGATCAGATCCAGATGGAATCAAGAAAATTTACAGTTGATATTATTATTACGGATAAGCGGATAATTTATAAAATATAGTCCTTTTAATTTTCCTCTGGATTGATGGCTTTTGCGAATTTCTTTAAGTCTGGTGTTTTCCCCATAACAATGACAGTATCCCCTGGTTCAATCAAGGTTTCAAAATGGGGATTAAAAAGCATTTCTCCGGAAGTTTTTTTTATGGATATAATAATGAGATTGAAATCCTGTCGGATTCCGGAATCTTTAAGTACAACATTGGTATACTTGGAGCTTTTTGGTATAAAAATTTCGTCAATCTGAATACCTTCTTTTTTTCTGGATAGCGCAACTGAAAGAAAGCGGCTGACACTGGGTCTTAACAGCTTTAATCCCATGGATATGGCTCCAATATCATATGGGGACTCAACAAAATTGGCCCCGGCAATCATAAGTTTATTTTTAACATTAGGACTGCTGGCCCGGGCCATAATATAAATATCAGGATTTAATTGTCTTGCGGTTAAGACAAGGAAAACATTGGCAGTATCTGTTCCAAGTGCAGCAATCAGAAAGGACGCATTTTTAATGCCGGCTTTTTCAAGAATTTCCTCGTCGGAGGAATCCCCCTGAATATAATGCATTTTATCCTTTTCCAACAAACCAACAAGACTTTCATCTAGTTCAACTATAACAATATCAAGCGCCTCTTCTTTTATCAGCTGAGACAATACTTTTCCGATACGGCCGTATCCACAGACAATATAATGGTTTTTCAATTTACGGATTTTTTTATCCAATCTTTTCCTCCCCAAAATTGCTTTTATTTCTCCTTCAACTATGGATTGTACGATAAGCCCAGCTATGTAAAAGAAATAGCCAACACCTGCAACCAGGACGATGCTGGTAAATATTCTTCCGGCTGAGCTTAATTCATGCACCTCCATGAACCCTGCAGTAGTAACTGTAATGGCAGTCATATATACTGCATCAAGGAAACTCCATTTTTCAATCAACATATATCCAATCACACCCAATCCAAAAATAATCCAGGAAATGATAATCGCTCTGATGATTTGTTGAAGTCTGTTCATGGGATACTATTACTGATATTAGAGATAAAAATCAAGGTGAGAATACCAGAGACAAAAGGACTGTATCTTCTTGACGAGGGCAGTGGTTGCTGGTATTAAGGTGGACATGAAAAATGAACTCAAAAAATATGCCAGCCGACGTCGTGAAATGGTTGAAAAACAGATTGCTTCAAGGGGGGTAACGGATCTTTTGGTTATTGCGGCAATGAGTACCGTGCCCCGGCATTTATTTGTCAGTGAAGCCCTTGCCGACAGTGCTCATGGAGATTTCCCTTTACCCATTGGAGAGGGCCAGACCATTTCCCAACCCTATATTATTGCAGAAATGACTCAAAGCCTTGCGCTAAAAGGTCACGAAAGAGTGCTTGAGATTGGTACTGGATCAGGATATCAGGCAGCTGTCCTGGCTCAGATTGTCTATAAAGTATATACTATAGAACGGAATAACACCCTGTTTTTACAGACGCGAAAGCTTTTTGATAAGCTTAAATACCATAATATTGTCACCAGGTATTCAGACGGGACGCAAGGGTGGAAAGAGGAAGGCCCTTTTGATGCCATCATCGTCACTGCCGGTGGGCAGCAGATTCCCGTGCCTTTGATTGAACAGCTTTCAACAGGAGGACGGCTTGTCATGCCCGTAGGGGATAATTTTTCCCAGGAGTTGATACTGCTTGAAAAGACCGAAGACAATATAAAAACAACAAACCTCGGCGCTTGCAGATTTGTAAAATTGGTTGGTCAACATGGTTGGAATGAATAAATCTCCAGAAAACAGATGAAAAAAGATATCAAGCAGTCTTCATTAATCAAAGAGCTTCTTATGGGGTTTTGTCTGGGAACGGCAAACATTATCCCTGGGGTTTCCGGCGGTACATTCCTTCTTATTTTTAAAATTTATGAGCGTGTCTTCTCTATTCTTAACAAAATTAATAAAGCAAGTATTATATATTTTTCAACATGTATCATTAAAATTATTTTTAAAGCAGAGAAAGCAGACTCATTGAATATTTTTATTGAGTTTTTAAGAAATAATGATTTTATTTTTCTTTTTAAATTAATTGTAGGCGCAGTTGTTGCCATTATTTCTCTTTCAAGTGTGATGAAGTATCTAATTATTTATCATTTCAGCGTTACCTATGCATTGTTTTTCGGATTGATTCTGATGTCGATCATCATACCTGTGAAAATGCTGAAGGGGAAAAAAACTTATCTGATTTTATTTGTTATTTTAGGAGCTGTTTGTACAATATATGTGACTTATGCAGTTAATCCTTACGAAAAAATAAAAAAGAAATCAGAAATTTATGAAGACCAGTTTTTGAAAAACCAGAATTTTGAAAAAGAAAAGCAAGAGACTACAGCATTTTTATTCACAGGAAAATATACCCTTGATGAATATGGTTATGCTTTGATTTGCGGGGCAGTTGCAATTTCAGCAATGGTTCTTCCCGGGATAAGTGGATCTTTGGTTCTGATCCTGATGGGAGCGTATTTTGAAGTTATTTCAGCCATCTCAGAATTAAGTACATTTAATTGGGATAACCTGGTTTTTTTAGGGTGTTTTGTCATCGGCATTATTGTGGGTGGTCTTTTATTTGCAAAACTTATTACTGCTGTTTTGAAAAGATATTATAACGCCACCATGGCATTTCTTATGGGATTGATGGTGGGTTCTTTATATGCATTGTGGCCGTTTAAAAAAAGCATTATCATGGCACAGCAATATATAAAAAAAGATGGCGTGATATGTGTTGTGGAAAATATGCGGATTTATACCAATATAAATGAAATTCCTCACATGGGAAGCCAATTATTATTTCCCCTGGTGTTTTTTATTATCGGGTGCATCATCATGTCCTTTTTTGTCGGGAAAGAATTATAGGCTTTCCCTTGTAAACGTCACCACATCATCAATGAGCAAGGTATTACAGAAAATCATGACAAGCCGGTCAATTCCCAGTGCAATCCCGGCAGCATTTGGCATTTTTTCAAGATCTGCCAAAAATTTGACGGGCAGGGGGGACACAGCTTTTTTTTGAGATTTCCGGATCTTGTTTTCTTTTTCAAACCTTATTTTTTGCTCAACAGGATCAGTCAGTTCAGTAAATCCATTGGCAAGCTCAATGCTGGCCATATAAAATTCAAATCTCTGGGCATACTGAGGATTGCCAGGTAAAAGTTTAGCCAGGGATGCCATGCTTGCCGGATAATCATATAGAAAACAAGGGCTTGTATTGCCAAGAAGGGGCTCTATCTGGAAGCTTATGATTTCATCAAAACTGCCATCTGCCAGCGCGTCACTTAAGGATTTGTCTGCATACAGGTCAAAGGCCTTCTGAACGGTAAGCTTTTGCCAAGGTCCGTTTAAGCTGATGATTTTATCCTGGTATTTTATCTGGTTTTCAAGGTTGAGCCTTGCTGCTATAAATTTTATCAGCCCCTGGCATTGATTCATTAAATCAAGATAGGTATCATCTTTGGCATACCATTCCAGCATAGTCAATTCCGACAAATGGCGTGACCCTCTTTCATTTTTCCTGAAACATTTACAGATTTGAAAAATTTTATTAAAGCCTTTTGATAGAAGCCTTTTCATGCATAGTTCAGGAGAAGCCTGCAGATATTGGTCTTCAGAAGTTACAGGATCAATTTGAGATTCTGGAATAATACAGGGGCATAGGATGGGAGTTTCTACTTCAAGATAAAGGTTGCCGGTAAAAAAATCCCTTATGGCTTGAACCACAAGGGACCTTATTTCCAGATGTCTGTATTTTTTTGTATCCAAAGTCACTTTATTTCGTAGAGGTCTTTTGGCCTGTCCTGCAGGAAAACAATATCGAATTTGTTTTTATCTGCTTGATCAAAGAATTGATATCCGGTTTCAATACAGGCTTTACAGGCATTGATAGGGATATGTATGGCAAGGATATGGTTCCCAGGCCTGGCGCTGGAATCTATTTCAAAGCAACCGCCACAATCCCGGCAGATTCTCACTTTTTCTTTTTGTCGTTCAAAGATATTGGCTGTATCATAAAATATTTCCCGGTGTCTGACCACAAGATCTCCTGACTTTCCCGACTTTTGTCTTAACTCATCTTTCTGGTGCCAATAGGAATTAACAAGATCAGTGGTTTTTTTGATTTTGTCGGTGATACTAACGGATTGTTTAAGACGCTCAGGATTAAAATCCGGTTCAACAACCCCGGAGTAATCAAGCCCTGCCAAGGCAAGGATTATGCCCAGGTTCACATAGGGAAGGGCGCCCTCAATGGAATACCCACCTTCAAGAACAGCAATATCGGGCTTAAGAAGGGTGGTCAGTTCTGCATACCCCTGGGCTGAAAAATTCATATTGGTTAATGGATCAGTATAATGGTTATCCTGTCCTGCAGAGTTGACAATAATATCTGGTTTGAATTCTTCCAAAGCAGGCAATACACAATTTCTGATGACATAAAGATATCCTTCCGTGGATGTGCCAGGCGGAAGAGGTATGTTAAGATTAGACCCTTTGGCATTGGGGCCTCCTAATTCTTCTGGAAAGCCTGAACCGGGATACAGGGTTCTTCCATCCTGGTGCAGGGAAATGAACAATACATCAGGATCATGCCAGAAAATGTTATTGGTACCATCCCCATGATGACAATCAGTATCAATAATCGCTATTTTTTTAATGCCGTATTGGGATCTTATATATTCCACCATGATGGCTTCCATGTTGATGTGGCAAAATCCCCTGCCACCATGGGAAACCCTCATGGAATGATGACCGGGAGGACGGACCAGGGCAAATCCGTTTTTTACCTCTTTATTTAAAACTGCATCGGCAATCGCTTTGGCACCTCCCGCACTGATCAGATGGGATTGGGTGGTAATGGTTTTTTCATCAGGAACGCAAAAATGGGCCCGCTGGATATCCTGGTAGGTAACAAGATCAGGTTTATACTCAATAATCCCGTTGATATCAAAAATGCCTTCCTCTGTAACCTGATCCTGGGTATACAAGAGCCGTTCTTCTCTTTCAGGATGAGTGGGATCAATGGCCCAGTCAAACGCAGGGAAGAATACAAGACCTGTTTTATGCAATGCTTTTAACATTTATACCTCTTTGAATTATAGCAAAATTTTCTCAAATCCTTTGATCATACCTGGTTTGATCTGTATTTTTGTTCTTAATATTTTACCCCTGGGTGAAAAATTTCGGACAATATTGAATTGTTGAAATTCAACCACTTCCACTTCATCTATATTGTCTGGATCAGCACCAAAATTAATTGCTTTTTCTTTTAAAAGCGTGATTGCGGTTTCAATTAAATCATCTTTGGAATATGTTTTGGAAATGGGCTCTGCAAAACCTTCTTCATGGGCCGTTACAATACCTTGTTCTGTATCAGCATTTAGAGTAACTTCACAGGTGGTTCTGGCAAGAGCTGCGCCAATGGCATTTGCCACGGAAGACTCAGGCACTGCAAAGGTTTTTATATGATAAAGTTCTTCTATTTTTTTAGCAAAATATGGAGCAGGCCCTCCCAGCAGCAGTATTTTTCTTGGGCTGATTTTATACCCTTCAAGAAATTCATGCACTGTATAAACAGGTTTGGAATTAAGTTTATCAATCATTTCAAAGGTTTTTTTCAAAATGATGGAACAGCATTTTTTAAATATTTTATCCGCTGCCTCAATATCGGTGAGGCCCAGTTCCATGGCAATTTTGTGAATCCCTTTCCAGGCATTTTCTTGATCTCCATCCGTCATCAGTCCCAGTACAAACAAGGCATCCGTCGGCGTGGGTTCAGGCCCGCCAAAGGCCATGGCAGGTCCTTTGCGGTCAGGTCCGATGACCAATTCTTTGTCTTTTACTCTGACAGCGCTGTCTCCCCCAATTCCTTTTGAATCGGTTTGCAAAGATCTGATAAGGCTTTTATACTTCCCTCTTTGGATTCCCAAAGGCTCTAATAAAGGTGCTTTGTCAATTAGAAAGGCAATATCCGTTGTGGTGCCGCCGATATCAAGCACAATTGCATCCTGGTTTTTAGGGGCATAGGGGATGGCTCCCATAATACTTGCAGCAGGTCCTGACAGCACTGTTTGACCTGGAAAAGCCATGGAAGATTCAAGGGACATGGTACCCCCGTCTGCTTTCAGGATTTGAATGGGAACCACAAGACCCTTTTTTTCAAGGGAAAGTTTCACTGCCTCAAAAAATGATTTATGAAGGGAAAATACAGCAGCATTTAAATGGGTGGTTGCAATCCTCCGGGGGAAATTAAGATTTCCTGAGACATGGTGGCCCAAAAATACTTTTTTAAAATATTTATTTAAAATTCGTTTGATGAGAATTTCATGACTGGGATTTCGAACGCAGAATTTGCTGACAACGCCAATATATTCAATGCCGGCCTTTTTAAGCTTTTTGGCAATATCTTCGATCTCCATATTGTTTACCGAAGCTTTTTCTCTTCCCCTGTGATTGATTGATCCGGAGACACAATAGTAGTGTTCCCCCGTGCTAAAAGCAATAGGATCAATCCCGGGCCCAGCTGAAACAATCATCCCGACCGGGTTCATATTTTGCTGGACAATGGCATTGGTTGTCAGTGTTGTTGAGATGACAACTCTTTTAATATTTTTTGGATCGATATTATCCAGAAGCTGTGTAAAGCCTGAGAGAATTGTATTAAAAAGATCTGCAGAGTCTGTGGGTACTTTAATTTTTTTTTCAATACCTTTGCTGCTTAAAAGAACAGCATCCGTGTGTGTGCCACCAACATCAATTCCAATAATCATGGAGTATTCCTGATTTTTAATATATTACAGACCAAATTATGTTATTTTTACCATAGCGGAGCTTGTCAGAAAACAAAAGGCTTGTCAATCAGATTTTCTTTTGAAATCCATCTGATATATGTTTTTAAAAACTGGTTTTAAACTTGAATTATTAAATTATTTAATTTATTAATATCCCTGTTTACTTTGAAGAATGAATCCGATTTTGCAAGGGGTGATCAATGGCAATCATAGAATGGGAAAAAAATGAATCTGTGGCAATCATCAATATGTGTAATGGTCCGAACAAACAGAACCTTGAGTTTGTGAGGCAGATGAATCAATGCATTGATGAAATACTGGAAAATAAAGAGATTTTTTCAATTGTTTTAACCTCCACGGATGAAAAGAATTTTTCCCAGGGGATTGATGTTGAATGGCTGGGCCAGAAAATGAATGAAAAGGATTTTGACAGCATAAAATCATTTATGTATGGCATGAACACAATCTTTAAAAGAATTTTATTCATGCCTGTCCCCGTGATTGCCGCCATTAACGGCCACGCCTTTGGAAATGGGGCTATGTTGGCCTGTACCTGTGATTTCAGATTTATGAAAAAAGACAGGGGATTCTTTTGTTTTCCGGAAGTGGATATCAGCATCCCCTTTCTTCCAGGTATGATTGCCTTTGTCAGAAAGGCAATTCCTGAATATAAATTCAATGAAATGATTCTTTCAGGAAAGCGTCTTGGTGCCCAGGAACTGGAAGATAACCATGTGATCTTTAAAGCCTGCGAAAACAAGGAAGAACTTATGGAGGATGCTTTAGCATTTGCCAGAACATTCATCAAAAAAAGAGGCATTTTCGGCGAACTGAAAAAAAGAATGCACAAGGACATTATCAGGATCATGGAGACCGATGACAAAGAACAAATTGATTCCCTGAATCTTTTTATTGAAGGATAGGCAATTTTTAAATTTTAAAAGG
>CAYWGN010000099.1:0-16315 GCA_964457495.1 uncultured Desulfobacula sp. | reverse complement strand
TTATCAAATCAATACGTCTGTACCATCCCGATTATTTTTATTCCGGCTTTCTAAGCTTTCTTCTATTTAATATTGTACAAAATCGTTGATGATGCAACTAATTTTTTCAATAAAAAATTTATTATTCATGAAAATAAAAAAAATCACCCCTGACAAAAACAAAATGTCAGGGGTGATTCAATTTTTTAAAAAAATCTTTTATGCTGAAGTTTTCTTAAAAAACCCTTTTATGGGGCTAATCCAGATACCGCTGAGTAACCATGAATAAAGCCAGGTGCCAAACAAAATTAAAACAAAGGCTTTAATAATGTCGGTTGAACTGCCATCAAGAGAAAATCCGGGCACATAACCAAAAAGAATGGGACCCAGGTATAAAAATTTTGCAAACTTGAATGATGTAAAAGCTGTTTTCCACATATTGGCTTTTGCAATGGTTGCACCGGCAAATGCGGCAATGCAGACAGGCGGTGTTATATTGGAATCCTGGGACAGCCAGTAAACGATCATATGGGCTGCAAGTTGATTTACTCCCAGATGGGTCAGTGCTGGAACAGCGACAACTGCAGTAATCAGATAGGCTGCCGTCACTGGTACCCCCATTCCCAGCACAAGGGATGCCAGGGCTATCAGAAAAATGGTCAACAATAAAGAACCGCCTGCCAGCTCTATCATGATATCGGCAAAGGTCAGCACCAGACCGGAAAATGTCAAAACACCGATGATAATACCGATAATACCCACTGTTGCACCAATCTTGAGACTATTTTCAGTCCCTTCTCTTGCAGCTATAACAAATCTTTTGGGACCGATCCGTGTCTCTTTTCTGGCATAACTGATAACAATACAGGACACAAGCCCTATCATGGCTGAGTACCCGGGCGAAAACCCATAGAGCATAAAAATGGTAATGACAACCAGGGGAATCATATAGAACCATTCTTTTTTAAAAATTTCCGTGGCTGAAACTTCTGATTTTTCGCCCACAATATTATGCATCTTGGCATAATAATGGACCATACAGAAAACACTGAAAAAATACATCAAGGCGGGAAATATGGCCACCAGCATGATTTTAGAATAGGGTACCCCTGTGAGCTCTGCCATGATAAATCCGCCGGCACCCATAATCGGGGGCATGAACATTCCGCCAATGGAAGCCGCCGGTTCTATACCTCCTGCGATATGGGGTTTAAATCCTGCTTTTTTCATCATGGGAATGGTAAACATGCCTGTGGAAACCGTGTTGGCAATGGCTGATCCTGAAATGGAACCGAAAAGTCCAGAGGCTATAACCGAGACCTTGGCAGGCCCGCCAATTGTATGACCCACCGCAGCAAGGGGCCAGTCAATAAAAAATTTCTGGGCCCCGCATTTTTCTAAATAAGCACCAAAAAGAACAAACAAAATCACATAGGTGGCCAGAACATTGGCCATAATTCCAAACACACCGTCACTTTTATAAAATATACTGACACACAATTCAGTAAAAGGAGCGCCTGCATGGGAAACCAGGTCCGGTGCCAGATAGCCGTAAACACCATAGGTCAGCATGATGATGCCCAGAAAAACAAACACTTTACCCACCACCCGTCTGGCCAGTTCAATACCAATTAATACGCCAATGACGGCAAATACCATATCCGTTTGTGTTTCTGCACCGGTACGGTAATTAATAGTTTCAAACATCAATATCCAGTATCCGATGGAGACAAAGGAAAGGAGGATGAGGGTATAGTCCACAACTCTCATAATCTTAGATTTGGACTTATACAACAGAAAGACAAGAAGATAGGTTATAATGATGTAAACGCCCCTGTGATACTGGGTTGCCATGGGATGGATCAACGCTGCATAGGAGTAAAAAACGACCAGGATCACTGAGCATGCATCAAATACGATTTGCTCAAATCTATTTAACTTTTCGTACACGGCTTGCCTTCCTATTGTTTGAAGTCACTGGGAAAAGATTTCAAATCTGTTCCCAGTGATTCAGTTACCGGCTAAAGGATACGAATTTTCTTTATTTAACAACTCATACCTTTAATAAGATATACCCGTTATACTAACTTATGTCTATTTTAAAATACCTTTTTCTTTCCAGAATTTTTCAGCACCTGGATGGAAAGGAGTTACAACGCCGTCAGCGCCTGTTGCAAGGGCCATCTTCTTAAATGTCTTTTTCGCAGCATGCATATGGGCCAACCCCTTATCTGTATAAATAAGGGAAAGTATTTCATAAACAGCGTCTGCAGACACTTTTGAATTGGCTACCCAGAGGGCTGAATCCTGAAAGGAAGGAGATTCATAATCTACACCCTTATAGGTCCCTGCAGGAACAGACAGTTTTGCAAAATACGGATATTTCTTATAAAATCCGCTTGCTTGAGCATCTGCATCAAGGTTTACAAGGGCAATGTCATTTGTCTGGGCCGCCATGATGACAGCACCGCTGGGAAAAGCTGTAAACAGCCAGAAAGCATCCAATTGGTTGTTACCAAATGCCTGGGCTGCATCATTGTAACCCATTGCATTTCTTTCAATTTTATCCCAGACACCCATGTGACTGAAAAAAAGCTCACAGTTTGCAAATGCCCCGGAACCGGCATTACCCACGCCCACTTTTTTACCCACAAGATCTTTTACGCTTTTAATTCCAGAACCTGCACGGGTAATCAATTGGCCTGGTGCACCATATAGCCATGCAACAGCCAGGACATTTTCATACTTTTTGGTATCATTTTTCATCATGCCGTTTCGACCCAGATAAACATGCCCGGAATAAACAACACTAAATTGTTGTTTACCGGCATCTGTTTTTCTCATGTTTTCCACGGAACCTGCTGAAGACTGTGCCTGCACTTTAAAAGTGGCAGACTCTTTTACAGGTTTATACACCTGGACTGCATTAGCAACCACCTGGAATGTACCACCGGCAGGGCCGCCGCCAAATACGAGTCTGTCTTTTGCAAAGGCGGTCTGGCAAAATGCCATGGTGAGTACAGCAATAAACCCAATGATTAATAAATGTTTACTTTTCATACGATCCTCCTGTGTTTGTTGTTAACAACATAAAAATCCATTTTTACCATTTGACAGACTACTAAATATGGGGTCAATGAATCAATTAGAGGATTTCTGATTCTGGTGTAGGTAAATTTCTTACAAATAGCTTTTGTTTGAGAAGTTGATTTCTTTGTGATTCCAGGTTTCAAAATTCCTGATGACACTCATATAGGAAGAATCTGATCCACTGAAGAGAGGATATGGGAAAATCTCTGACCATTTTTAGAGTTATCTTTATAAAATTTCAGGCATTTTTGAACGATACGCATGACTTCCTTTTGGGTATGGATTCCCGGAACTTCCATGGCAAGCCTGGGATGACGTCCCAATCTTCCGCCCAGCATTACCCGAAAGCCTTTTTCTTTTTCCCCAATGGTTCCAGTGGGACACGCCTTTATACATTTAGCACACATAAGGCATTGAGTATAATCAATCAAAGGCTTTTCTTTTTCTTCATCAAGTGTAATGGCGTTTTCACCACAAATCTCCACACAGGCATGGCAAAAGGTGCAGGCTTCATCAAAAATCCCGGGAAGAACTGCTCCAATGATACCGATATCCACGATCTGGGGCCTTGAGCAGGCATTGGGGCAATCGGAAAGTGCAACCCTGAATTCGTGATGGAACTTTAGGTCCCCTTTTACACTTTGTTTTAAAAAGGAAAGGATATCTTCTTTTTCAAAAATTTTCTCAATATCTTTTGCAAGCAGGGTACCGGAATTTGCCGTGTTCGGGCATCCGGCACCCCCAAAGCAGTTGGTGACCTCAAATCCCTTGATTTCTTTTTCCATCCCGCCTTTGGACAAGAAACTTTGTTTCAATTCATTCACATCTAACAATTCAACAGATGTCTTTCCCTTTTGCCCAACAAAATCTTCAACTTTTTTTTTAACTTTTTTCCGTACAAAAAATGGAACTTTTAAAATGGCATTTTCTGCATCCCTGGACCACTTCATGAAAGGATTTGTCCACGGGAACTGATCACAACTTCTTTAAGCGGGATATCAACCTCTGCTCGTTCAAGGGCCTTCTTAAGAATTATCGGCATGGCAGAACAGCAAGGCACTTCCATGACAACAGATGTGATACTTTTTATCCCTGATACTTTAAATACCTGGGAGAGCTTTTCAACATATTCTTCGGCATTATCAAATTTGGGGCATCCTATCATCACAGCATTTCCTTTTAAGAAATCTGCATGAAAGGTGGGATAGGCCACAGGCACACAATCGGCTGCAATCACCAGATCTGCGCCTTTGAGAAAAGGCGCGCCCGCCGGAACCAGCTTGATCTGAACCGGCCAGTGGCCCAGACATGATGTGCCGCCGGATGTCTGCCCGGATGCCTGTATAATTGGTTTATTGGCACAGTCACAAGATCCTTCCTTTGCTGTTGGAAATGTATGGATTGCCGTCGAAGGGCATCCACAGGCAACGGGTTCTGCAATTTTTTTTTCTACTTTCTGCTGTTTCAACAACTCTTCGACAGCCTCTTCATCAAAATCATCTGCCTCTCTTTCTATAATTTTTAAAGCATCCTGGGGGCAGTCGCCAATACATGCTCCTAAACCATCACAATACTTATCTGCAATCACTTTTGCCTTGCCATCTATAATTTGAATCGCACCTTCTGCACAGGCAAGCACGCAATTTCCGCAGCCATCACACAATTCTTCATCTATTTTGATTATTTTTCTCATCACTTTCATAATAGTCCCCCCTCATTCTATATTGATTTGAATTATAAACATTCTTTTGGTTTGCCTATGATTCAACATTATTTTTTAATTCGCTTCTATCAGCACCTGTTTTGCCAACTCGTTCCCGGCTTTTGTTAAAAAAAGCCGATCAAGTTTGGCGCGAAATTCTTCATCATCAACGCTGTTTTTCTTTTCGCAACTTGCCATATGAGTGAGCATGTCCGCGTCATACAGAACCTTATAGTTCAAACTGTCATCTTCTGCCGGACGATTATGGTGTCCCACGATATCAATGACTTCAGTGATCAATTCTTCTTTTGCTCCCAGTTTTTCCATGAGTTCTCTGGCCACTTTCGGGCTCTCTTGTTCCATGTATTCAGACTCAATGGAATTATATTTTTCAAGGGCATTTTTTACACCGATATCATATAAATATGCCGAACAAAGAACCACTGCAAGATTTGCTTTTTCTTTTTTCCCGATTTTTTCTGCAAAATTTGCAACCTTTGCTGCATGCCCGATGTTTTTAAAATCTGTTCCAAGATATCTTTTCATTTCCACAGCCACCCGGTCTTTTAAGAGATCGTCTCTTTTGGCAACAAACTCTTCCGGCAGGGAGCCAAGACATTGTTCGGCAAACTTGCAATAGGAAGCGCAGCCAAAATCCATCTTGGGATTAACAATTTTTTTCTTGCAGTTTGCACATCTTCGAGTGGCATCATCCTTGAAAAATTCCATGGGATGACCACATTCCGGGCATTTAGTTTCAAAGATGGCATCTTTATTCCAGTATTGGGTATCTTGTCCCGGGCATTTCATTTTAAGCCTCCTCGTATAAAGAGATGAGTGATGAGGACTGAGTAGTGAGGAAAACTACTTCCCACTACTCAAATCTCATATTCCACTATTTACCTTGCATGATGGCTTCTACATCTGCATCAGCTTCTGTAATCAATTTAATATCAAAATTTTCAACAAGTACATTCAGGACAGTCGGCGATACAAATGCCGGCAGTGTTGGCCCAAGACGGATACCTTTTACACCCAGATGCAGAAGGGCCAGAAGAACAGCAACTGCTTTTTGCTCATACCATCCAATATCAAAGGAAATCGGCAGGTCGTTAATATCCTCAAGCTCAAAAACCTCTTTAAGTTTAAGGGCGATCACAGCCAGAGAATAGCAGTCATTGCACTGCCCTGCATCAAGCACTCTTGGGATACCGCCGATATCGCCCAGGTCCAGTTTATTGTACCTGTATTTTGCACATCCGGCAGTCAGAATTACTGCATCTTTTGGCAGCTTCTCAGCGACCTCAGTAAAATAATTTCTTCCTTTTTGACGGCCATCACAGCCAGCCATGACAACAAAACGTTTGATTGCGCCTGATTTTACGGCATCAACTACTTTGTCAGCCAGGGCCAGTACCTGGTTGCGGGCAAACCCGCCGACAATTTTGCCGGTTTCAAGCTCTACTGGTGCCTCGCAGGTTTTGGCAAGTTCGACAATTTTTGAAAAATCCTTGGCCCCGCCCTTCACCCTGTCCGCAATATGCTGTGTACCAGGATAGGAAACCACACCAGTGGTAAAGACCCTGTCCTGGTAAGTGTTTTTACTTTTCATGGGAACAATGCAATTAGTGGTCATGAGAATCGGACCATTAAAGGATTGAAATTCTTCATTTTGATGCCACCATGAACCGCCGTAATTGCCTTTAAGATGGGCAAACTTTTTGAAAGCAGGATAATAATTGGCAGGAAGCATTTCACCATGGGTGTATACATCCACTCCCGTTCCTTGTGTCTGTTTTAAAAGTTCTTCCATATCTTTAAGATCATGACCTGAAATCAGTATTCCCGGGTTTGATCCAACGCCGAGATTCACTTCGGTCAGTTCCGGGTGACCATAGGCAGTTGTGTTGGCTTCATCAAGGGCTGCCATGGTGGTGACTGCCACCTCACCTGCCTTAAGTACCATGCCCACCATTTCATCTACGGACAAATCCTTTGTGGTGGATGCAAGGGCTTCAAAAATGAAATCATAAATTTCATCTTTTTCAACACCCAGGACTGATGCATGGTCTGCATAAGCTGCAATCCCTTTTAAACCGATGACAAGAAGTTCACGAAGGGATCTGACATCCTCGTTTTCCGTTGCAAGGACTCCCACTGTTTGCGCCTTGGCGCTAAATGAGGCCACATCATCGGAATACCATGTGGCACTTTCGTGAAGGTTGGTTCCCAATTTATCTTTCGCGCTTTCAAATAGTTCTTTTTTGACTTTCTGGGCCTGCAAAATCCACTCGTTCAAATTTTCATCGTTATAATTTGTATTTGTTATGGTGGTAAAAAGCGCCTGGGCAACAAACAGTCCCGTCTCTTTTGGGGTTGCTGCTCCCTGGGCCTTGGCCGCAGCTGCAATAACACTTATTCCTTTGAGGTTATAGATCAACAGATCCTGAAGATTGGCTGTGTCATTTTCTTTTCCACAAACACCTTTAATGGTGCATCCCTGGTTTTTAGCTGTCTCCTGACATTGAAAACAAAACATGTTGGTTCTCCTTTATATTATGGTTGACAAACAATTAATCTTTACATCCTGATGTGAACTTATTATAAAAAAGAATATAATTCCTTGACCTGGATCAAGTAATCTTACTTTTTTTGATTTTTTTTTAGATTTTGAGATTTTTTAATTAGTTTCTACCATTAATCGGAGAATTATATATTATTAAAAACTTAAAAACAATTCCTCTTTTTTCAGGTCTTTCTGATGAACACCTGGAAAAAATAGCCTCCATAGCCACAACTCTCAAGTTTGACAGGGGAGAGATGATCTTTCATGAAGGAGATAAGGGAGACGGGTTTTATATGGTTGAAAAAGGAAAGATTAAAGTTTTCAAACTTTCCTTTGAAGGCAAAGAGCAGATCCTTCATATTTACGGCCCTGGCAACACCTTTGGCGAGGTTCCGGTTTTTGAAGGAAAAAATTTTCCCGCCTCTTCCATGGCCCTTGAAAAATCTGTCATTATTTTCCTTCCCAGAGGTAAGTTTGTAGATTTGATTACCACAACACCAGGACTTGGGATGATCCTGCTGGCAGATTTGTCCAGGCGACTTCGGGACTTTACCATGCAGATTGAAAACCTGAGTTTAAAAGAAGTTCCAGCAAGGCTTGCAGCCTATATTCTCACACTTTCCAAAGAACAAAAAAACAAAAAACAGGTGATCCTTCCCATCTCAAAGGCACAATTGTCCAACCTGATCGGTACCACACCTGAAACCATTTCCAGAATATTAAAAAAAATGATGGAATCTTCTTATATTGAAGTACAGACCAAAACCATTTTAATTAAAGACCTTGAAGGACTTCTTGAGCTGTCAGAATCAGGCAGTCTTTCTTAAGTTAAAAAAGCACAAACAATATGACAAATAAGGCAACGTATACCATTTTTGGAGAAAACCTTGATCCTGCTGCCGTATTGCAAATGGACGATGCCATTCGTCTGCCGGTTTCGGTAAAGGGCGCATTAATGCCGGATGCCCATGTGGGATACGGACTTCCCATCGGCGGGGTTTTGGCGGTTAAGGATGCTGTCATTCCCTATGCCGTGGGGGTTGACATTGCCTGCCGCATGAAATTATCTGTGCTTCCCATACCTTTTAATGCGTATGAAACCCATCAACAGATCTTCAAGCAAGCCCTTGAAACCCAGACAAAATTTGGCGTGGGGGAAGCATTTTCCTGCCCCAGGCAGCATCGCGTCATGGATGAAGACTGGACATTCAGCCATGTGGTTAAATCATTAAAAGACAAGGCCCACAAACAACTGGGGACCAGCGGATCAGGAAATCATTTTGCAGAATTTGGAAAACTCAACCTTGCCCGGGATGATATCGGTTTGCCGGCCGGAGACTATATCGCATTTTTAACCCACTCGGGCAGCAGGGGAACCGGTGCCAAAATTGCAGACCATTACTCAACCCTTGCAAAACGGCTGCACCCTGAACTTGGCAAGCCGCTGAACAATCTTGCATGGCTGGACATGAAAAGAGGCGACGGCATTGAGTACTTCAAGGCCATGGAACTTATGGGAAGATATGCCTCTGCCAATCATGAAATAATTCATGATGCCATATTGGACTTTATTGGCGAAGAGGCCATTGCAACAATAGAAAATCACCATAATTTTGCCTGGAAAGAAAAAATCGGATTGCAGCCGGTAATTGTTCATCGCAAAGGGGCTACCCCTGCGGGCATAGGGGTCTTAGGCATTATCCCGGGATCTATGGCAGATCCGGGATTCATCGTCCGGGGACTGGGAAATGATGCGTCTTTAAAATCCGCTGCCCACGGGGCCGGGCGACAAATGAGCAGGAGTGCTGCCATGAAGCAATATAATTTTAAAGATTTACAGTGCATTTTGCAAAAAAAAAGAATAATATTAATTTCTGCTGGAATTGATGAAATACCCATGGCATATAAGAATATTGAAGATGTCATGGATCAACAAAAGGGTCTTGTTGATATTGTGGCAAAATTTGAACCCAAACTGGTAAAAATGGCGCCTCCCGGCAGAAGAAAACGACGAAAAAAAAACAGATAATGCCTTTTTATTAACCCTTGCCAAGGAGGAAAAAATGGGAAAATTTTTAAGAGTAAATACCAAAGAAAAAACCTTTGGGTTTGAAGAAGTACCAGCAGCTTACACAGGCATAGGAGGCCGAGCGCTCACATCCAAAATGGTATTGGATGAAGTACCGGCAACCAGCCATCCGCTTGGAAAAGCAAACAAATTGATCTTTTCACCGGGACTTCTTTCAGGATCTCCCGCAGCCAATTCAGGTAGACTGTCAGCGGGTGCCAAATCACCGCTTACCGGAGGTATTAAAGAGAGTAATGCTGGCGGATTTGCTTCCCAGAAGCTTGCAAAATTAGGCATTGCAGGACTGATTCTTGAAGATAAACCGGAAGGGAATGACTTCAGCATCATAGTGATTAAAAATGATGGGGTCCAAATTCTACCGGCAGGAGACCTTGTGGGTAAGGGCAACTATGCTGTCATGGAAAGCCTGTGGGAAAAATATGGTAAAAATGTTGCCGTTCTCAGTATTGGCCAGGCAGGTGAACAATGCCTGAAAGGGGCCAGCATCCAGCAGGCAGACATGAATGGAAGACCGGGACGTGCCCACGGCAGAGGAGGACTAGGTGCTGTCATGGGATCCAAAAAAATCAAAGCCATCGTTGTGGATGATAAGGGTGCACCCAGAATTGAGATGAAAAACCCGGAAGCCTTTAAAGCTGCCAACAAAAAATGGGTGGACATGCTAAAAAATCATCCGGTATCCGGGCAGGGATTGCCAGCCTATGGGACGGCAGTACTGGTAAATATAGTCAATGAAGCCGGTGCATTTCCTACCAAAAACTTTCGATCCGGCCGGTTTGAGAATGCTCAGGATATCAGTGGTGAAAAAATGACGGAAAACATTCAGCAAAGAGGTGGCATTACAACAGAAGGATGTCATCCAGGTTGTGTGATTAAGTGCTCCAATGTTTACCATGACAAAGACGGCAAGTATCTCACATCTGGTTTTGAATATGAAACCATCTGGGCATTTGGTGCCCATACCACCATCAAAGATCTGGATGATATCGCCATGCTGGACAGGCTTAGTGATGATTTCGGTCTTGATACCATAGAAATGGGCGTTACATTAGGGATTGCCATGGAAGGCGGCATGATTCCATGGGGAGACGGCAAGGCTGCCATTGCGCTTCTGTCAAAAGTAGGGGAATATGCGCCCGAGGGAAAAATCATTGGTAACGGTGCCGCGTTCACTGGCGATGCTCTGGGCGTAGACCGGGTACCCGTGGTAAAAAAACAGTCTTTTCCGGCCTATGACCCAAGATCCTGTAAAGGGGTGGGGGTAACCTATGCCACAACCCCAATGGGTGCCGATCATACAGCTGGTTACGGTGTTACCGCCAATCTCTTGAGTGTTGGCGGAACCGTTGATCCCCTCAAAAAAGAAGGAAATATTGAGCTGTCCCAGAACCTTCAGATCGCCACAGCAGCCATTGACTCTGCAGGGCTTTGTCTGTTTATTGCCTTTGCCATTCTTGATGATAAAGACGGGGTTCCAACCATTGTGGATATGCTTAACGCAAGGTATGGGCTGACACTCACACCGGATGATGTGGTTGCCCTTGGAAAATCCGTACTGAACGATGAAAAAGAGTTTAACAAGAGGGCTGGGTTTACCAAAGTTGATGACCAGCTTCCGGAAATGTTTAATGAACCTCTTCCACCCCATAATACAACCTGGGATTTTACTTATGAAGAATTGTCAAAAACGCTCAATTTTTAAAAGTTAAATTGAATAACACTAAAAATAAGGGCAGATTTTCTGCCCTTATTTTTTTAATTTTAACTTACCCCTGTCAATATTAAGAAACCTGAAATAAACTTGTTTAAATTTATTTAATAGCTTTATAGAGTCTCTTTTGCTATAAAAAAGACCACGTATATATATGTCTGGATTTTATCGGGAGTTAAAACTCATATAATGGTCACGCTGTAAATCATAATTTTTTGGAATAATATAAAGAATGAAGCTATATCAATACCCTTCCAATAGTGCAGAAAAAAGGGTAAAAGATACCATAGAACGAGGCCTGGGATTCTCAAAACAGGATTATGAGGCCGTTGAAGCCTATCTTGAAGATGTAAAAATACGGGGGGATGAAGCCCTTGTTGAATACACCAGGAAATTTGATTCAAAAAAAATCACCATCGACTCTTTAAAAGTAACCCAAAAAGAGTTTAAAATTGCATTAAAAAGTGTTGATGCCTCGTTTTTAAAAGCCCTTGACCGATCTGCCAATCAAATTGAATCTTTTCATTCAAAACAAAAAGAAAACTCCTGGATTGATACACCGAGAAACGGTGTCATGGTGGGACAACTTATCAAACCCGTTAATGCTGCAGGTATTTATGCACCAGGAGCCAAGGGTGGGAAAACCCCCTTGGTGTCATCTGTACTGATGGGAGGGATTCCTGCAAAAATAGCTGGTGTTTCATCCATTAATCTTATGACCCCGCCCATGGAAAACGGTGAGATCAATCCCCATATTCTTGCTGCAGCCCAAAGGATCGGGATTACCTCTGTTTTTAAAGCTGGGAGTGCCTGGGCAATAGGCGCCCTGGCCTATGGAACCCTGACCGTTCCAAAAGTAGATGTGATTGTTGGTCCCGGAAATATCTATGTAACACTTGCTAAAAAAATTGTTGCAGGTATAGTAGGAATTGATATGATTGCAGGCCCCAGTGAAATACTTATCATTGCAGATAAACACGCAAACCCGCAATTTCTGGCAGCAGACCTTCTTTCCCAGGCAGAACACGATGTCATGGCATCTTCCATACTTGTGACAGATTCACAAAGTCTTGCCAAAAATACTGCTGCCGCTCTTGAAAGCCAGATTGAAAAACTACCCCGAAAAGATATTGCAAAGCAATCCATTGAACGTTTCGGTGCCATTAT
Source organism: uncultured Desulfobacula sp. (assembly GCA_964457495.1). Classification (GTDB taxonomy): domain Bacteria; phylum Desulfobacterota; class Desulfobacteria; order Desulfobacterales; family Desulfobacteraceae; genus Desulfobacula. Next base: position 4,011 of record CAYWGN010000099.1, on the reverse strand, counting down.
GCTGGTGCCGGACATTGAAACCGGGATCGAACTTTCAAACCGTCTTGCACCGGAACACCTTGAGTTAATCGTTCAAGAACCCTTTGATTATATTGATCTTATACAGAATGCCGGCGCCTTATTTATAGGCTCATATACACCTGAACCCATGGGAGATTATATTGCAGGCCCCAACCATGTCCTGCCCACTGCCGGAACTGCAAGGTTTTCTTCTGCATTGAGTGTTGACCATTTTACAAAAAAAACCAGTTTGATTCATTATTCAAAAGCGGCTTTTATAAAGGAGGCCGATGATGTTATCCTTTTGGCTGAGACGGAAGGGCTGACGGCCCATGCCAATTGTGTAAAAATCAGAAAATAACAATTATTTATTACATAATTTTATGTATTGACTAACGCATTGATTTTAATATATAAATAACGGTTATTTTAAACCTTGCTAATAATTTTAAGTATAAAGAAAACATAATGCAGACCATTCGAGGATTTAGAGATATACTGCCGGAACAGATTTCCCTCTGGCAGAAAGTAGAAAAAGAAGCAATACTATTATTTGAAGCATTTGGGTTTAAGGAAATCAGGATTCCCATCCTGGAAAAAACCCAGCTTTTTGCCAGAAGTATCGGAGAAGTAACCGATATTGTTGAAAAAGAGATGTATACCTTTGAGGATCGCAAGGGAGACAAACTGACCCTAAGGCCGGAAGCCACGGCTTCAATTGTCAGGTCTTACATCCAGCATAAAATGTATGCAATAGATCCTGTCAGAAAATTTTACATGTTCGGCCCCATGTTCAGACGTGAAAGGCCCCAAAAAGGCAGATACCGTCAATTCTATCAAATTGATGCAGAAGTTTTTGGTATTGAATCCGCCTATATCGACGCTCAATTAATTTTTCTATTAAACGAATTGTTTAAACGCCTTGGACTGACCGGACTTTCAGCACATATAAATTCCCTTGGATGCCCTGAATGCAGACCATCCTTTCAAAAAGCACTTTTGGATTTTATTGAATCAAAAAAAGACAGGCTTTGTGAAAACTGCTTAAGAAGGATGGATAAAAATCCCTTAAGAATCCTTGACTGCAAAATAGAAGATTGTAGAAAAGCGCTTGCCAATGCCCCTGCAACCCTGGACTATCTCTGCAATGAATGTTCAGACCATTTTGATACAGTAAAAACAACCCTTGAAAAACAAGGCCTTGACTTTATTGTGGACAAATCCCTGGTGCGCGGCCTGGATTACTATACCCGGACTGCATGGGAAATTCATACCACGGCTCTTGGCGCACAAAGTGCAGTTGCCGGCGGCGGGCGATATGACGGTCTTGTCAAGGAACTTGGCGGACCCCAAACACCTGCAATCGGATTTGCCATTGGCTTTGACCGGCTGGTGGAGGTCATGGAGCAGATTGATAAAACACCAGAAGACCGCCTCCTTGATCTGTTTATCGTCTCTTTAGGTGATGCTGCCATGGAAAAAGCCTACCACTGGTCCTGTGAGCTGAACCAGGCTGGCATTCGCACAGAGATGGATTTCAGGGGAAAAAGTATGAAATCCCTTATGAAACGGGCAGATAAACTGGGAGCCCAATATGTATTGATCGCAGGGGAAAATGAGCTTATGGAAAATGCTATTATACTAAGAAATATGAATACCAAAGAGCAGGTATCTCTCGCCATGGAAAACCTGGTTCCTGAACTGATCAAGACATGCAAAAATAATATAGAGGAAATACTACGTGACTGATTCACTTGGAGATTTAAAAAGAACACATCATTGTTGCCAGTTAAGGGACACGGATATTAATAAGGAAGTTGTTTTAATGGGCTGGGTCCAGCACCGCCGTGACCATGGAGGGGTAATCTTTATAGATTTAAGGGACAAAGAAGGTATCACCCAAATTGTTTTTAACCCGGAAAATTCAAAAACAGTTCATGAAAAGGCCCAGGAAATCAGGAACGAATATGTCCTTGGTGTTAAAGGAAAAGTTATTGCTCGACCCGATGATATGCTCAACCCGAATATGAAAACCGGTGCCATTGAAGTTTTGATAGACGAACTGAATATTTTTGCCAGAGCCAAAACCCCGGCATTCCAGATTGATGACCGGGTGGAAGCGTCGGAATCCATTCGTTTGCAATATAGATATCTGGATTTAAGACGGCCCCAGCTGAAAAACAATATTCTGGCAAGACATAAGGCCACCATGGCTATCAGAAACTATCTTGACAATAAAGGGTTTGTGGATATTGAAACACCCTTTTTAACCAAAAGCACACCTGAGGGTGCAAGGGATTACCTGGTTCCCTCCAGAGTCAACCCGGGCAACTTTTATGCACTCCCACAATCTCCCCAGCTTTTTAAACAATTATTAATGATTGCAGGATTTGACAAGTATTACCAGATTGTCAAATGTTTCAGGGATGAAGACTTAAGAGCGGACCGACAGCCCGAGTTTACCCAGATAGATATGGAGCTTTCTTTCATTAATGAACAGGGGGTTATGGAAATTGCAGAAGGTATGATTGTCGATATTTTCAAACGAGTACTCGATCTTGACCTTGTCATCCCTTTTCCACAGATCACCTATGATGAAGCCATATCAAGATTTGGTTTGGACAGGCCAGACTTAAGATTTGGCCTGGAATTGTGTGAAGTCTCCGATATTGTAAAAGATGCTGGATTTAAGGTGTTTGCCAATATAGTAAAAAATGGGGGCATTGTTAAAGCCATTAATGCAAAGGGATGTTCCACTTTTACCAGAAAACAGATTGACGAGTTGACTGATTTTACAGCTATTTATAAAGCAAAGGGCCTTGCCTGGATAAAGATCAAAAAAAATGAATGGCAGTCTCCCATTGCCAAATTCTTTACAGCCGAAGAAAAAGAGGCTTTAAGAACGCGACTTGACCTTGAACCCGGGGATATTGTTTTCTTTGTGGCAGACCAGCCAAAAATCACCAATGAGGCCCTTGGCCAGCTGAGAAATGAACTGGCAAGACAGCTTGGACTGATTTTGGATGACACCTATGAATTTACCTGGGTGACCCAATTTCCGTTGCTTGATTATGATGAGACAGAAAAACGCTATCAGGCCCTGCATCATCCTTTTACCGCACCCCTTGAGGAAGATATTGAAAAACTTTCTTTTGATCCTCTTGCCGTGAAATCAAGGGCCTATGACCTGGTGTTGAACGGAATTGAAATTGGTGGTGGAAGTATTCGTATTCATTCCACTGAACTCCAGGAAAAAGTATTAAACTGCCTTGGAATTGATGAAACCGAAGCCAATGAAAAATTTGGATTTCTTTTAAATGCCCTGTCCTCTGGGGCGCCGCCCCACGGTGGAATCGCTTTCGGACTGGACCGGCTTATGATGCTTTTATGCCGCGAAGATTCCATCAGAAACGTCATTGCATTTCCAAAAACACAGAAAGCAACTTGTCTTTTGACTGACGCGCCCTCAAAAGCATCAACAGCACAACTTCAGGAACTTGCAATCAAAATATCCAAGATAGAAGAATAAGGATTTTTATAAAAATCAAAGCACCAAAACAAGCCTGCGCCTCTTGTTCTGGTGCTTTGAGAAAATTCAAGGCTGGTACGCCTGAGAACCTCTGCCTGAGGGGTTTTTATAAAATTTCTCTTAATTTATGCGACAATTCAATGGCATTATACGGTTTTAAAAGATAACCTTTGCATCCTTGCCTGAGCATCTCCTGAGCCTTTTCATCAATGGAATAACCCGTTGAAAGCAGCGCCTTAATATCAGGATTTATTTTTTTAAGTTCCAAAAATGTCTCAAGCCCATTCATCTCCAGCATAACCATATCAAGAATAACAAGGCTGATTCTGTCTTTTTTCTTTTTATAAATGTGAAGCGCCTTTTTACCGGAAGCAGCAGTTATAACACTATATCCCAAAGATTTGCAGAATTTGCGCCCGATTGTTAAAATTTTTCGACCTGTGCGGGTAGATTGTAGAAATATAAGGGATGATAATTGCTAA
>CAYWGN010000098.1:0-16329 GCA_964457495.1 uncultured Desulfobacula sp. | reverse complement strand
AATAGTCTGCACCAATAATGATCGCTTTCATCCCGATTTTATTCACAAGAATTTTTTCAATAAAATCATGGGCAGTAATGGCGGCAAATGCCTTATCAAATGGGATACACAATAATATGTCGATTCCGCACTTTTCAATGAGTTCGATTTTCTGGTCTCGTCTCGTAATCAAGGCAGGCCCTGAAATTCCCAATGCTTTTAAGGGGTGAGGATCAAAGGTCATGGCGACAGATGTTCCATTGATTTGTTCTGCTTTTTTCATCACTTGCCGAAAAAGGCTCTGATGCCCTTTATGAACCCCGTCAAAGTTGCCTATGGTAATGACAGTATTTTTAAAGGGATAGTTAATTTGATCTATATTTTCTATTAATTCCATGGTTACCTTTTAAATTTGGAACAATAATCTTGACAAAATTTATAAAGGAATATATATAGCCTAACTGTCATTTTTAAGCAATCCTTAATTGCCCAACCAAGGGCAATTAAGGACAGTTTAGTGCCGAAGTGGCGGAATTGGTAGACGCACCAGTTTCAGGGACTGGCGAGCGTATGCTTGTGGGAGTTCGAATCTCCCCTTCGGCACCAGACAACCCCAGAGAGTTAAGCCGAAGTGGTGGAATTGGTAGACACGCTAGACTTAGGATCTAGTGTCGAGAGACGTGAAGGTTCAAGTCCTTTCTTCGGTACCATATAATTAGCGGGAATCATTACAGATTTCCGTTTTTTTATGGGATTAAAAGATGGTGCGTATGGTTCAAGCTGATCAATACCTTATGTAACAGCCGATAGTAAAACAGCAGCTAATATTCCAGTTAAAAGAAATCTACAAATTTCTATTGCTTTAATGTACAAAATTTTATACATTAATATTATGAAAATAATAAACTTTATTGGAGCTTCCCTGGATGATATTAAAAGTTTTTCTGAAAAAGTGAGACAGAGAATCGGATATCAGCTTTATAGAATTCAAAAGGGTGAAGATCCCAATGACTGGAAGTCCATGAAAAGCATTGGCCAGGGAGTTAAAGAGATCCGGATCAGAGTTAAGGATCAATACAGAGTAATTTATATTGCTTCAATTTCAGAGAAAATATATGTCCTGCATGCTTTTAAAAAGAAATCTCAGAAGACAGAAAAGTATGATCTGGATACTGCTAAACTGCGTCTAAAGGCAATACAGATTGACAAAGGAGGACAAAATGGATAATCAAATTACGGAATCAAGCGGGGATATTTTTAAGGATTTGGATTTTTCCCAGGAACAATCAGATAAGCTGACCATTAAATCCTATCTGATGGCTGAAGTTGAAACTTACATAAAAAAGAAAGGTATTACTCAAGATCAGGCATCCAAAGTAATGGGTGTTTCCAGACCGCGAATTAGTGATGTAATGCGGGGTAAAATAGATAAATTTACCATTGATTCCCTGGTTGATATGTTAACAAAGGCAGGGCTCCATATTGCTGTTATAGTTGAACATGCAGCTTGAAACGCGTCTGTTATAGGCCGAAATAGTTTTTATTATCAGTCATTTTTTCTTTTTTTTTCGGAAGATTTTTATGATCCGGGCAATGTTCTATAAATATTGTCTCGAACCGATATAATATTTTTTAAAATATGGGTGGTCTAATTTTTCAAAACTAACATGACCACCTTTTCCGGGTGCATGGATCAAAACGCCGTCGCCAAGATAAATTCCAACATGAAGGCCGCCCTTTTTTTGGGTACCTTTAAAAAAGACAAGATCTCCGACCTGCAACTTGTTTTTTTCTACAAATTGGCCGCTGGCAAGCTGGGCTTTGCTATTCCTTGGGATAACAATCCCTGCTTTTTTATAGGTGTAACTGGCCAGGCCGCTGCAGTCAAATCCTGTTTCCGGAGATTGGCCGCCCCATTTATATGGAATGCCAATGCTCTGGATGGCATAATGGGCGATAATTTCTCTTTGCTGTGACAATTGGACCGGGGGAAGATGCCGATCTGTGTTCTGAAGGCTTGATTCCGGCTGTGGTGGTGGGACTTGTTGTTTATGATCAATTTGTTTATGTGCTGCGCATGAAAATGATAAAGCTATCAACATCATGCAGGAAATCAGGCAGGAAAAATATTTTTTAAATCTATTCATTTATCGGTCCTGCAACTATTGTTTAAAAGAAATTTGTCCTTTTTTGCTAGCGCGAATGAAAGGATGTAAACCACCAGCATCAAGCTTTGCATTAAAACTGTAAGATATCAGATTTTTGTTAGGAGTGCCTATAAGATCTGTGAAAAATTTAATGCTGCTGAAAAGATCAACCGATGCATTCAGTACAACATCCCCTTCACCATAAGCGTCTATTCTTGGAAGCTTATTGGATACGCCGGTCATGATTTTATGCCCTTCAAGCGCAATGGTATAAGAAATGCCTTTTAAATCAAGCGGAGATCGATTGGGATTTACAATGTGAAGGTTTATTTGAAACTGGGGGATCATGCCTTGTGTCGGCATTGCTTTAAAAGAGGTAATGCTGACCACAGGTGTTTCAAATCCTGGCTGGAGCGTGGCGCAACCCGAAACAAAGACTAAAAAAAGAATAAACAATAGGGCATATTTTTTTTTCATTTGTTTTCCTGTAATTTAAATCCTTTTATTACCGGTCTGATTCCCTTGCCCGGCAATACCTTAATGAATTTCTTTATTTGTATTGATTCTTTATTTGTTGTATTAAAATTAACAAAAAATAACAGGAATTACAAATTATGTTTTTATAAATCTATTCAAAGGGGGAAGATGATGTTTACCATTGATAATACCATACTGCTGCTGATAGATGTTCAAGGACAGCTGGCCCAGTTAATGCACGAAAAAGATAAATTGTTTAAATCACTTGGGAACCTGATTCAGGGGATGGGAATCCTTGGCGTGCCTATCATCTGGATGGAACAAATCCCAAAGAATTTAGGCCCAACCACAGAAGCTGTTTCTAAATATTTGACAGACAATGCGCCCATTGAAAAGTTTTCATTTTCATGCTGTGGTGAACCTCGATTTATGGAAAAATTCAAAAAAGCCGGGAGAACCCAGGTCCTTTTAACCGGCATTGAGACCCATATCTGTGTATTTCAGACGGGATATGACTTGATCAACAAACAAGGCTGCCAGGTCCAGGTGGTCACAGATTGTGTTTCTTCCAGGACAAAAGAAAACAAGGAAATCGGCATCCAGAGGATTGTTCAGTCCGGCGGTCAGGTTACCTGTGTTGAAATGGTATTTTTTGAATTGTTGCGGGCTGCCCAGGGCGATAAATTCAAGCAGGTTATAAAATTGATCAAATAGGTTTGGTAACAATAAAGGGCGGTTTCGTATTAAGTCCTTAAATTTATAAAAGATTTGTATTTAATTAAAAAAATATTGAACAAAAAAATATTTGACAAAAAAAATTGATTTGTGTATCTTAAAAGATTAGTTTTGATGGGGTTTATTCATATACTAGTTGATTATGACTTATCTGAAAGCAATTCAAGGATTTTCTTATGGATCGAAAGGCAAACGTTTCCCGAAAAACAAAAGAGACTGCGATAAACATTGGTTTTGATTTAGATGGTTCAGGCAAGGCAGATATTTCAACGGGAATTCCTTTTTTTGACCACATGCTTACAGCTTTCACAGTCCATGGTTTTTTTGATCTTGAGATCACTGCCAAAGGAGATCTTGACGTTGATTATCACCACACGGTTGAGGATATCGGTCTGGTCCTTGGCCAGGCGCTTTCAAAAGCGCTTGAAAATAAAAAATCCATTATCCGGTTTGGAGATAGCTGTGTTCCAATGGATGAAGCCTTGTCAAGGGTTACCATCGATGTGTCAAACAGACCTTATCTTGTTTACAATTTTCCAAGCGATCTTAAAGTGAAAGGAACGTTTGATGCTTATCTTGCCAAAGAATTTTTCCAGGCATTTTGTGTTCAAGGGGCCATTAACCTTCATATTAATTCGTATTATGGTGAAAATGAGCATCATGTCCTTGAATCGATTTTTAAAGCCTTTGGAAAATCTTTGCATATGGCCACCAGAACTGATGAAAGAATTTCCGGTGTCTTGTCCAGCAAGGGAAGTCTCTAAAAATCGTTTATACATTTCAAATAATTAAAAAATTAAAATACAGTGAACATAAATGTTAATAATACCTGCTGTTGATATTAAACAAGGCAAATGTGTCCGGTTGTTACAGGGCCGGATGGAAGATACCACTCATTACTCGGATGATCCCGTAATGATGGCTAAAAGATGGGAGGCTGCCGGTGCGAGTCTTATCCATGTGGTGGATCTTGATGGTGCTTTTGCAAAACAGGTAAAAAATCTTAAAACCATACAGGATATTTTAGCCGGCATAAATGTCCCCATACAGGTTGGTGGAGGTATCAGAGATCTTACAACCATTGAAATGTATTTGGCTGCAGGTGTGTCAAAGGTCATTATTGGAAGTGAAGCGCTTTATCATCCAGGATTTGTCAAAGATGCCTGCAAACTATTTCCAGATAAAATTATTGTTGGGATTGATGCCAGAAATGGCAGGGTTGCCGTCGAAGGTTGGAGCCGGACATCTGAAACCCTTGCCATTGATCTGGCAAAAGAATTTGAGTCCTGCGGTGTTTCAGCAATCAATTTTACTGATATACACAAGGACGGCATGCAGACCGGCCCTAACATTGAAGAAACAGCTGCACTAGCTTGCGCTGTGTCAATACCCATCGTGGCATCCGGTGGAGTAAGTACCCTTCAGGATATTAAAAATCTTCTTGAAATAGAAAGCCATGGTGTGACCGGAGTTATAACCGGAAGGGCACTTTATGAAGGAACCCTTGATTTAAAAGAAGCCATCAGGATTGCAAAATAATAATTATCTATAAAGATAATTATTGACATGTAATTTTAAATACTTAGCTTGTTTTATTTGATAACCCGTTAAATTTTGGAGTCAGCACGGCCAAGATGTATATTCCTGAGGAAAAAGTTTCAGAGATTTTAAATACTTCAGATATTGTTGACGTCATTTCAGAATCTGTTATTTTAAAAAAATCTGGAGGAAATTTTTTTGGCTTATGCCCGTTTCACTCTGAAAAAACCCCTTCTTTTTCTGTAAATGCAAGCAAACAGATCTTCCATTGTTTTGGCTGCAGTGCTGGTGGAAATGTATTGTCCTATGTAATGAAATATCATGGAATTACATTTCCTGAGGCTGCAAAAATGATGGCACGCAAGTATAATATAACAATAGAAACCAAGGAAATTGATCCTGCAATAAAAAGACAGCTTCACCTCAAAGAGAATCTGTTCCGATTGAATAAAATAGTTATGGGAACTTATTTTGATGAATTAAAAAATTCAAAAACAGGAGAGATTGCAAGACAATACCTTAAAGACAGAGGGATTTTAGACGATACGATCGAGCTGTTCAGGTTGGGGTTTTCACCAGATAACTGGGATACCATTGTTAAGGTTTTAAAAGAGCGGAAAATTTCTAAAAATATTGCAGTCCAAAGTGGTTTGATTTTGGAAAGAAAGCAGAATAATGGGTATTATGACCGATTTAGAAATCGTATCATGTTTCCCATTTTTGATATAAATATGCAGGTAGCAGGGTTTGGCGGCAGGGTGATGGATGATTCCATGCCAAAATATATGAATTCCCCTGAAACGCCAATATATAACAAAAGTCGTATCCTTTACGGCCTCCATATGTCAAAACAATTTTGCCGGCAGCAAGGTTTAGTCTACATTGTTGAAGGATATTTTGATTTTTTATCCCTTTATCAACACGGTATTAAAAACACAGTGGCAAGTCTTGGTACTGCATTAACTGCTGATCATGTCAGGATACTTAAAGGATATGCTCCCAGGATGGTATTGGTTTTTGACTCTGATACAGCTGGAATTAATGCTGCCAAAAGAAGTATTAAAATTTTCATGAATGAGGGTGTTGATACAAGAATCCTTGTGCTTCCACAAGGAAATGATCCGGATTCCTATGTGGTAAAACATGGACAAAAGGCATTTAATGAACTGGCTTTAAATGCCAAAACCATTATGCAGTTTCTTTTGCAGGTTTCCATTGATACACATGGGCTGTCTGTGGAAGGCCGGATTCGGATTCTAGAGGATATGAAAAAGCAGCTGATTTTAATTCAAGACAGCGCATTAAGATCTTTATATGTAAAAGAGCTTGCCGAAACCCTGAATATTGATGAAAAAGCTGTTTTGGAGAAGGTCAGGGAACAATATTTAAGTCATCCCGAAAAAAAATCCTTTTTAAGTGATGGGAAAAAACAGGATGCTAAACTGGAATCTGATCGAAGAGAAGAACAGATGATTTCATTGATGCTGAACTATCCCGAAATCATAGGTGAAATTAAAGACAAAGAGGTTTTAGATTATTTTTACTCTGAAAAATTAAAACATCTGGCCCAGAAAATTTTAAGTATGGATCCCAAAAAAGAAGCCTTCATTACAAATGTTATGGCTGGTATGGAAAATATTGAGGATCAGGAACTTATTGCTTCCTATGCCATGGATGATTTTTTTTCAGAACTAGATATTCATCAAACTGCTTTGTCTATAATCCATAGAATTATTAGAGTAAGAAAAAAGCAGGAAAACATTTTAACAACTAAAATTATAAGTGCGGAAAAGGGCTGTGATTCTGATTTAATGGACCTGTTAAAACAAAAGCAGGCAGAGATTCAGCAATTACATGATCAATTATAACTTTAAGTTAAGGACCTCAAATGAAATAAATTGAGCAGAAATAGCGCAGGATTTTGGTTCATCTACAAGGCGCATCAAATGTTTAATACTATACGTATTAGGCCTTTGGTGCAACACAGTAGATGGAGCAAAAGACAAGCAATTTCGTTCAAGTTATAAAATTTGCGGTCCTAAGCCTTTGGGAGGCATTTTATGGCAGTAAAGACAAATACGTCTGGAGAGAATGTTGTGATTAGTAAAAAAGAATTAGAAAAATTGATTGAAAAAGGTGAAAAAACCGGTTCCCTCTCTTTTGCCGAAATTAATGATGCAATTTCCGATGATTTAAAATCATTGGAACAAATAGAAGATATTGTTCTGCAGCTTAAAGAGCTTGGGATAAAACTTGTGGATAAGGAAAAAGAAAAAAAGGCCACAAAGAAAAGTGCTGCAAAAGTAACGACTAAAGCAGCAGGTAAAACAGCAACTAAAAAAGTTGCTAAAGGTAAGATTAAAAAAACCTCTGGAAAAGAAAAGAGTGAAGAAGCTATTAAAAAAGAAATTACCAAAGCCATTCTTTCTCCTAAAAAAGATAGTTCTGATATTGAGTTTGGTGCTGTTACAGATCCTGTGAAAATGTATCTCAAGGAAATGGGGATGGTCACTTTACTCAGCCGTGAAGGTGAGATTGAAATTGCCAAAAAAATTGAACGCGGGGAGCATGATATCCTGCGAACCATGCTGGATTGTCCCATAGCATTATCCACGATTTTCATCTATGGCGCCAGGATGGAAAAAAAATCTGTGCGGCCCAAGCATGTTTTAAGGGATGTAGATGAAGGGGATGGAGTTGTTGATGAGGTTTCCAAACAGGAAAAATTTTTAAACTCTTTAAAAGTAATAAAAGATATTCACCAGGAAACCCTGAAAAAAAGAGATCTGTTGCTCCTGGAGAAAAAAAAATCTAAAAAATATGAGATTTACGCAAGCGAGATATTTAATAACACGGAAATCATATTTGAGGAATTAAAAAAATGGCGGTTTGAATCCAATGTTATTGATACTATTGAAAAAAGCATTAGAAACACCATTGCCTGGTTTGATACAGTAGACGCGCTATTTGAAAAATGTGCTAAAACCTTTAAAGTCAAACCCAAAACAATGCTTGATCAAGTTTCCGATGAAAAGGCCTTTGTAAAGTGGGCATCTGACAGGTCTGATATTAGCATGGAGCGAGCCAAAATATTATACCAGGATATCTGTTCCCTTTTAAATCAGATTTCTTTACGAAAAGATCACATAAAAGGAGATTCAACCTTTTTAAGACAGATTACGGATACTATTGATAAAGGACGCAGGGATGCTGACTTTGCAAAAAGAGAATTGGTAAGGGCAAATTTAAGACTGGTGGTCAGTATTGCAAAAAAATATACAAACAGAGGATTACAATTTCTTGACTTGATTCAGGAAGGTAACATCGGTTTGATGAAGGCAGTGGATAAATTTGAATACAGAAGGGGATATAAATTTTCCACATATGCCACATGGTGGATCAGGCAGGCCATCACAAGAGCCATCGCAGACCAGGCCAGAACCATAAGGATCCCCGTCCATATGATTGAAACCATAAACAAGCTGATTCGAACATCCCGATACCTTGTGCAGGAAATGGGCAAGGAGCCCTCTCCGGAAGAAATTGCAGAAAAGATGGAAATCCCCATTGAAAAAGTTCGACGGGTTTTAAAGATTGCAAAAGAACCTATTTCTCTTGAAACCCCTATTGGAGAGGAAGAAGACAGCCATTTGGGTGATTTTATAGAAGATAAAAAATTTGCCATTCCCTCGGATGCAGCCATTGATTTCAGCCTGGCAGAACAAACCAGGAAGATCCTGGCCACTTTGACACCCCGGGAGGAAAAAGTCCTTCGCATGAGGTTTGGTATTGGTGAAAAATCAGACCATACCCTGGAAGAAGTGGGCAAGGATTTTACAGTGACAAGGGAGCGTATTCGTCAGATTGAGGCAAAAGCATTAAGAAAGCTGCGACATCCGACAAGAAGTAAAAAACTCAAGACCTTTATTGAAAATTAAATTAATTGAGAATTAAATCTTGACACAAAAACTGTTTTTATATATATATTGCAAGTTTATGTGAATAAAAGGGCCCATAGCTCAGTTTGGCAGAGCCACCGGCTCATAACCGGTCGGTCCCTGGTTCGAACCCAGGTGGGCCCACCAATAAATAGTAAGGGCATGTTTGATGAAAGGAATTGAAAACCAAAAAGGATATTCAATTTATATATGAATGTGCCCGAAGAATATCGATTGGATATACAAAATCAAAAGCGTGGTAAAATACCACGCTTTTTTTATTTGCTGCCGGATTTATTATGGTGAAAACAAAAGATATACTGGAATTGCTTAATATTATTGCCCCTTTTGATATTGCTGAAGACTGGGATAATTCAGGGTTTCAGGTTGGCAATTTGAACTGGGAAGTAAAAAAAGTGATGATCGCCCTTGATGTTTCCATGCCCTTGATGATGGCTGCAAAAAAAAACCATTGTGATCTTGTGCTCACCCACCATCCCTTAATGATTCAACCGGAAAAATCCATTGATTTTAATATAATGCCTGGCAGTGCCATTGAAATTGCTGCAAGATATGGTATCAGTATACTTTCTGCCCATACAAATCTTGACAAGGCCAATGATGGTTTAAATGATTATTTTGCATCAAAGATTGGCCTGGGAAAAACAAAAGTTTTTTTTATGGAGAATTCTTCATCAATGCCATTGGATGAAATGATCGGCATTGGCAGAATCGGATACCTTAAATCCCAAGCGCCACTTAAACAGGTGGTTCATCAAATAAAAGAAAAGCTTGATTTGAGCTATCTTCGAGTAACAGGAGATTTGGATTTGCCTGTAAGTTGCGTTGCCGTCTGTACTGGCAGCGGCGGTTCTTTACTTGATGAATTTTTAAGATCAAAGGCAGATGTATATATCACAGGCGATATTAAATATCATGAAGCAAGACGTGTTGAAGAAAATTCAAAGGGTCTGATTGATGTGGGCCATTTTGGTTCTGAACATATGGCTGTTGATTTGCTGTTTGACAAATTAGGTCAGGCGATTTTCAAAGCCGGACTGAATATAAAAATAGAAAAATTTACAAAAGAAAAAGATCCATTTATTATAGTTTAAGGATAAAATATTATGAACGATGATATTTCCACTAAACCAGATATAGAAGCCCTGGTAAAACTTCAGGAAGCTGAGACTCAGATTGTCAGGCTTAATGCTGTTTTGATTAAGGTTGAAAAGGAAAAAGAAAAATTAAACGCAAAATTAAACCAGTTTGAAAATGCCTTAGAAGAAAATAAAGAAAAACTTTTACGTGCCACGGAAGCTTGCCGGGATATTGAAAGAGAAATTCAAGTTGTTGATGACCGGATTATTAAAAGCAATGAAAAATTGAGGATGGTAAAGACCAATAAGGAATATAATCTTTTTTTAAGAGAAGTGGACGATAATAAAAAACGCAAAGATATTTTGGAAACTGAATTATTGGAACTGATTGATGAACAAGAAGAAATTGAAAAAATTGTTCAGGAAAGTGAAAAAGAATTCCATCTTCTTAAGGATCAAATTGAAGCCGAACAAAAAGATATTGAAAAAAAATCTATTGATGATAGAGAGCTTCTTGATGAATATATTGCCCAACAGAATGAAATCAGCAAAACCATAGAACCTTCATTGATGAGCAGGTTTGCAAAAGTATCAAAAATGAATAATGGCTCGGCTGTAATATATGTAGAAGACGAGGTTTGTATGGGGTGCTTTATGAACATACCGCCTCAATTATATATTGAAATACAGCGTGGTAATTCATTGATTTCCTGCCCGCAATGCAGTAGAATCCTTTATCATATAAATAAGTAAAAATTCGGCCTGACCAGGCAAAACGATCGCTGGGTTTTTAAACCTGGAGGAAAGTCCGAACACCACAGGACAGGACGCTCCATAACGTGGAGTCACGGTGACGTGAAGGAAAGTGCAACAGAGAGTAGACCGCCCGGGTTGGTATGTCCGATCCAGGTAAGGGTGAAACGGTGCGGTAAGAGCGCACCAGTTTTCCAGGTGACTGGAAAAGCTTGGTAAACCCCGTCCGGTGCAAGACCAAATAGGGAAATGTTTGAGGGTTGTCCGCCCAAGTTTTCGGGTAGGTCGCATGAGGTGTGCGGCAACGTACATCCAAGATGAATGATCGTTGATCTGTTTGCGGTAACAAAAGCAGATAACAAAATTCGGCTTATCAACTGGTCAGGCCGGATCTTTATTTTTAATGTTGGAAAATGGATTATGAATTTTACTTGCGACATCTCCTTTAAAGAAAAGGCCAATATTTTTTCCTTTGAATATCTAAAATTTATTTTGTTTATTTTTGAACTTGATGATGACGAGTATCTCTTTACAAAAAAAATATATTCAAAGCTTATTTCAACATCCCATATTCTTGAAGATTTTTTAGATTTTCATGGAGCTAAAAAAAATAAAGAATGGGTGTTTTATCGCGAATTGTCCGCAACAATCCGGCATCTTTCAATGGCCTGCTATTCCCAAAGACATATACTCAATCGGTTGAGTTTTTATTCTTTTGAAGATAAATTGCATAAGACCTTTAAACTTGAAGCTTTTGATACACTAAAAATTTTACAGCAATCCATAAAATTGGCTGCACCTGTTATTTTAGAGGAAGCTCGCCGTTTGAAGATCAACATACCCGTCACAAGGTATGATCTTAGTTATTTTCCTGGAATTTCATCTATGCAGCAGCTGGAACACAATATTGATGATTTTAATTCCAAAGACCAGCAAAGAGAAAATCTGACCCGGATTGCCAGTGAATTTTTAGAAATTGTTAAAGATTTCGATCAATTTGAATTTTATGAGCGATATGATTTAAAAAAAATAAAGGAACTTGTGCCAGGACAGATTAATGAAGTCATTATTAGAAGATATGAAATGTTGATTCATAACATCCAGTCTTCCTTTGATTCCTATGTTGTAAATACAAAGTCATTATCAGAAAATCTTAAACTTGAACAACTTAGAAGCCATTTTTCCATTGTATTTCATATGCTCCAGGTAACGGGCAGTTTATTGCATTTTTATGAACGCCATTTGCATGATATCGGGTTTAAGGATGTATATAAAACTGTCAGTGGATCTTTATCCGATGTTATTGATCCAGATGTTTTGCTGGATCGGGCCGTTAATTTCGGATTGTTTTATGCCTGGCAATTTTTGTCTTCAGGAAAAGCCCTGGCATCGAGAATATTGAATGAAAACATGGAAACTTCTGTGATTGAGGTTGGAATACCTAAAGACCGTGGATTTCACAGTCGCCCAAGCCTTTTAGTGGCAAAAATTGTTCAGCATTATGGTGGTGAAGTCAAAATGTTTGTAAATAGTGATGTTTTTGATGCTGCAAGTGTCTTGGATATTCAATGGGCTGGTGGGAAAATAAAAAAAGAAGAAATCGAAATTGTTCAATTTAAGGGTGATTTGCGGGCATTAAAGGATCTGAAAATCCTTGCAGCCGTGAATTATGGAGAAGACCATATGGGTAAGGGAATTCCCTTGCCAAAAGAATTGTCTTATTTAACTTAAAATGCATCCATCCCAAAATTTTGTCATAATTGTTGCCGCAGGTAAGGGCTTGCGAATGGGATCAGAGATTAAAAAACAGTATCTTTATCTTGACAAAATCCCAATTCTTAGTCGAACCATCATGGCCTTTGATAGCTGTGACAAGATCCATGAAATTGTCCTTGTTATTCCAAAACAAGACCATGAGTATTGTAAAAAGTATATTATCGATCCATTTGGCTTTGCAAAAAAAATTCATCTGGTTGAAGGTGGAAAGCAAAGACAAGATTCTGTCTTAAATGGCCTGAAAAGGATCAGCGATAGAACAAATATTGATAAAGAAGCCATTGTATTGATTCATGATGGCGTTCGCCCCTTTGTAAATCAAAATATGATTAAAGAGTGTATCCAGAAGACCATTGAATATGGTGCCTGTATTCCTGGTGTTAAAATAACAGATACTATTAAACAGGTCTGCCCGGATTTAAGTATTCAAAAAACATTGAACAGGCAGTTCCTCTATACTGCACAAACACCCCAGACCTTTAAACTGGACCTGATTATGAAGGCATTTGATTATGCCATTAAAACTTGTTTTTCAGGGACGGATGACGCCTCTTTAGTGGAACATTTAGGTGAAAAGGTGGTTATCATAAAAGGGTCTAACCTGAACATTAAAATCACGACACAAGAAGACCTTGTTCTGGGAAAACATCTGTTAAAAAGCTTGTAGCAATGTCCATCCAGCGGACGTAAGGCGATCACCCTGGAACGGGTTATGTAAAATTTCTTATGGCAAATATATCCAGATAGTGAGTAAATTATTTGACTCTATTTTTTTATCTTGATATATTAAAAATAAGCATAAATAGTGTTTGAATGCAAACTTGAAAATATTTCTTCTATCGTAATCTGCTCTGCTCCTATAGTACTCTGCTCCTATTGATCAATGGTAATATGATTTCAAACTAAATTTTATTTTTCTGTCGTTGGCAGAAAATGAAATTCCAACCAAATTTTGAATGGCAGCATAAGCCTCCTTGCTGCCCAGAGGAGGGTAAAATGGCCGGCAAAACAAATCAAAAATCCTTAATTTATCATGTTGATGCAGTTAAAAAAGGAAAGTTATTATTTGAAGATGCCTTTGGAGGGGTCGCAAGGATGATCCTTGATGCAGGCATTCAAAAAATTACAGTTAAAGGTAAAACAACCTACCAGTTTGATCTATTCAGCCAGGGGAAAAAACATCTGGTGGGGATGTACGATGAAATAAACAGTTTTGTTTCATTTGTGAAAGATGCTTCAGAAGGAGGATCCTCAAGGGAAATGGCTTTTGTCCTGGTGGGGGAGCCCGGCAATGGGAAAACTTTTTTTGTTGATTACCTTTGTGCGCGATACAGAGAATTCCTTAGCATCCCCCAAAATAGAAAATATACATTCAGGTTTATTAATCTGGATCAGATCGGAGGCTATGGCAAGATTAATTTTATTGAATCCCAGACCTATGAAGACCCCATGATTCTGGCCATGAGTCTTTGTGAAACCCAGGACAAATCTAAAGAGTTTTTTTCTAAAAAATTTAAATTTACTGAAAAACAGATAGAGGATCTCTATGATAAATATCGTCCTCTGGGTGCCTGTTCTGCTTATATCTTTAATCAGATCCGGGAGTATACAAACAATGATATTACAAAGATGTTGTCCTTTATTGAAATTACACCGGTTCCATTAATTGAAAGTCTGGGCACAATAACAGGCAAATATCCTGCAAAGGATAAGATTACATCCTCTGCTGTGGATCTCATGGGAGAAGAATCTATTCAAAGACTTCTTCATATTTCCGATTCAAACAATCCCTATCGATTCGATTTAAGAAGAGGGGCATTGGCAAGGGTAGCAGGTGGGGGCATTCATTTCAGTGACGAGATTTATAAAAATAAAAAAGATCTGGTTCAGGTTTATCTTGGGGTGATTCAGAATCGGATGATCGAAATGGACGGATTTAAGTGGCCCATTGACACGCTGATTATAGCCACCAGCAATAATTCCGAATTTGACACTTTTCTTTCCGAAAAAGAAGAAGCACCTATAATTGATCGGTGCAGAATCTGCTATGTTGCACATAATACAGATTATAAGATCCAGAAAACATTAACTGAGTATGCCATTGGCACAGATACAAAACGCTCTCTTGATTCAAAAGTGTTGCACCAGGACCCAAATTTGAATTATGCAGCTTCTGTGGGTGTGGTTCTGACAAGATTGCCCAGATCTGATAAGTTAACCCCCATTGAAATAATGAAACTTGCAGCAGGAGAGGTGGCCGGAGAAAAAAGTCTTAAAACCCTTGCCGAAGTGATTGATATGCTGAACCAGGACACAGATATTACCAAACGGTTCGGGCAGAAAGGCATGGGGCAAAGAAATCTTGGCCGGGCAATACAGCTTTTATTGGAGAGTTCTGAAACCAATGAAGGTCAGTGTATGTTTGCCTTAGATATTTTTAATGCCCTTGAAAGAACTGTTCTTGATTATGTCCAGGAACCTTCTGACCGGGCAAAATTCAAGGAAGATTTGAAAATTGCAAGGGGCCTTTATCGTGAAAGAATTATGACTGAAATGTTCAACGCCTATATGGATGAACCCTTGGCAATTAAAAAAGATGTGTTGAATTATGTAAACATGATCATTGGTGTTGATGCAGAACACTTAGGTCCTGACATGATGTGGAAATATAAGGATCCCCAGACCGGCGAACTTAAAGCACTTAAAATAGATGAACGATATATTAAAAACGTTGAAGAACGGCTTGGTTTGAAGACTGAGGAGCAAAGGGCCTCTTTTAGAAATTCTATCAGAAAGATTTATGGACAAAAGCTTTCTGTGGATGAAAACTATGATTTCATGGATAATCTTGAACTGGTTAAGGCGATTACCGATGTCAGGCTTAAATCTGACATAGCCGGAGCTGGCTCATTAATTGGTGCCCTTGCCAACAGGACCAATGAAGAAAATCAAAAGCTCTATGACAGAATGATTTATACCATGAATGAAAAACTTGGGTATTGCAGAACCTGTGCCCAGAAAACCATTGAATACTTCTGCAGCCAGGAGGACGACAAATAATGTTTGGACGGAAAAGTGGCGGTTTTCGCTATGCCTGAAATAGACAAGGGAGGTATAATATATGATAACCCTTGATGAACTTCTTGAAAGAGACAGAAAAAGAGAAGAAGACGGATTTAAACGAAAAATTCGTATTGGAAGAATTGTTAAACCAGGATCTGGTGGAAAAGATAAGATCATTATTGTCCCGACAACGGTTGAAGAGAAATTTGTCCATGATGAAATAAACCTGGACCAGGAACCGGGAGAAGGAGAGCCCACTGGTGGAACAGGTGAGGGAGAAGAAGGGGATATCATTGGAGAACAGCCGGTCCGACCTGAAGAAGGTGAGGGAGAAGGAGAAGGATCTGGAGAGGGTCCTGGAGAAGGTGAGGCAGGAGAGCATGAAATCGAATCCAATGCCTATGAACTTGGCAAAGTCTTATCCCAGGATTTTGAGCTGCCCAATTTACAGGACAAAGGGAAAAAAAGAACCCTGGCAAGGTATGTGTATGATCTAACAGACAAAAACAGGGGTGTGGGTCAGATTCTGGATAAAAAAGCAACATTAAAAAAGATTGTTGAAACCAATATTATCCTCGGGAATGTTCCAGATGTATCAAATATTGATACAACAAAATTTATTATTTCTCCCCATGACCTGATTTACAGAATTTTGTCCAGGGAAAAAGATTTTGAGTCCCAGGCCCTTATTTTCTTTTTAAGGGATTATTCAGGCTCAATGGGCGGTAAAGTGACCCAGACAGTGGTCTCCCAGCATGTTATGCTGTATTCCTGGCTTTTATATCAATATGAAAAGCAAGTTGAAACACGGTTTATCCTTCA
>CAYWGN010000097.1:0-16619 GCA_964457495.1 uncultured Desulfobacula sp. | reverse complement strand
TTGAGCGAGCCCTAATGATTTGATACAATCTGAAAGTCTTTTTATTGCTTCCTTTAATTGTTCTTTTGTAGAAAATGAAAAATTAATTCTCATATGATTTTTTTCAGGGTCTTCACCATAAAATTGTTCGCCAGGGACAAAGGCGACTTTATGCTTTATGGCTTCAAAAAATAATTCAGCTGTGTCAATGTGCTCAGGAACAGTAACCCAGAGGAACAGCCCACCTTCTGATGTGGTCCATGTAACACCTGATTCCTTTGGAAAATATTTCTCCATGGTTTCAAGAAATACTTCCAGCTTTTCTTTGTAATATGATTTACATTTTTTAAGATGAGCATCAAAATTCATTTGGGTTAAAGATGCAGTACATAAATCTTGATTGTATTTTGGCGTATTTAAGATGTTTCCTTCTTTAATATTTGTCATTTTTTTTATCACATCAGGATGACCAATATTAAATCCAACCCTTAACCCGGGGCAGAATATTTTAGAAAAGGTATATACTCCAATAACATTTCCTCCTCCTTCATATAGTTCCTGGTCCAGGGAAAATATGGACGGGATTGCTTTCCCATAATACCTTAAATCCCTATATGGGCTGTCCTCTACTATTGGAATGTCATACGCATAACTTATTTTCAGCAATTGTTTTCTTTTTTCCAGACTCATTGTTATTCCAGTGGGATTTTGGAAATCAGGGACAACGTATATTAACTTAGGCGTTTTATTTTCTATTTGAAGCTGTTTTATGGTTTCCCCAAGCGCTTCTACATTTGTTCCATCCTGCTGGATATCCACACCGACAAATGATGCTTTTTCCATTCCAAATGCCACTAATGCACCGGCAAAAGTTGGCCTGTCCACCAAAACAATATCACCTGTGTTAAGCAAAGCTCTACCCACAAGATCCAATCCATGCTGTCCTGAAGTGGTGATAAGAATATTCTGGTTTTCAAGATGTATATTATCTCTTTTTAAAAAGACAATGAGTGCATCAAAAAGGCTTTGCTCGCCAGGGATGGCTGAATACTGCATTATTTTATGAATATCATTAGCCAATATTTTATCTGATGCTGCTCGAAATTCCGATATTTGAAAAATTTCCGGAGAAGGCAATCCTCCGGCCAAAGAAATAATATTAGGGTCTGATAAATATTTTAAGGTCTTTCCCAGGGGATAACCTTCATAATCCTTAATATTATCAGCATACCAATTTTTCCAGTTAATCATGGTCTATACTTTCCCTTTTTAAGTCTATACGTAATATAAGCACCACTCCAAATAAGATCACATTTGCATCATCAATGCCTGTTATAATACCCAATTATTCTAAAATCAATTGATGAAGGATTTTTTCCTGATTTTTGAAATCAGTTTGACTGAAAAGTCATGATAAACTTCTTTTAGATAAGTTTATCAGTGCCCTATGGCACTGATAAAATCAAGGAAATGAATACTAAAAACTGGGCAAAATACAAACTATTCAAAATTACTCAACAATTTCCAGAATAACTCTTTTTTGTTCCTTTGCAGATGCACAGGATAGAATCGTTCGCATGGCCTGGGCCGTTCTGCCCTTTTTACCAATGACTTTTCCAAGGTCTTCTTTTGCTACCCTCAATTCCAGCACAAGGGTCTGTTGTGCCTTAATTTCCGTGACTTCAACCTGATCGGAATTATCAACCAGTGCCTGGGCAATGTACTTAATCAAATCTTTCATAACCAGTCCTCCTTTTAACCTGTCAGATGGTAGCAGAAAATATAATATAAACCACTAGAAATCAGTATCATAATCAATAGGCATACAGGGCAATCAACCCCAAAACATTTATATTCAGAATATCACAGATTATAATAATCTCAAGCATTATTTATCATTATAATTTTCAATTTTTTATAACCATTTGTATAATTATCTTTGATCCTCATCCGGTTCAGCCCAAATAATATGAATCTTATTAATAAAAAGTGCCTTGTAGTGGATAGGATTGTCAATATGACCCGGGTGGGCCGTGACATTATACATGACTAAAAAAGGTTCGCTATTGTTTGTTATAAGATCACTTAACCTGTCATACCCCCCCTTGTCCCGGTTGATATTGACCTGACCGTTCACCAGTGTACCATCAACAAGTTTTAATCGAATAATACGGGCTACCACGTCTCTGCCTATGGTATTTTTTTCGCTCATTTTTTTCTCCTTTGTCATTGGTAATGATTTTGACAACGATTTATGAATAAAAATGATATGTTAAAAATGAATAAATCAAGAATTTATGTCAAGGTAAAAATCTAATTCATACATTATTTATCAATATGTTTTATTCATTTTGCTTGACATAAAAAAGAAATTAATTAACTTAGAGCACGTATTTTAATTTTAATAATGGAATATTTTATTATCATGCTCGATAAAATATTTTTGTTCCAAGGTGAAATAAAGGAATAAGAAGTGATTACAGAAAGTACAATTTCTAATGCTGAACGTAAAATGCTCTCAGAAGCAGGATATGGTGATCCAGCGATCAATTATTATCTTGAAAAAAAATATATGGGTATAATTGAAAATGCAGATATAATTTCCCAAAAAATTGGTTCCTGTGGAGATATCATGAAGGTTTATCTTACAATTGATGACAATAATATCATCAATGATATCCGGTATGAAATCACAGGTTGTGCAGGGGCAATCGCTGCTGCAATGGCAGCAGTTGATCTGGCAAAGGGTAAATCCATTGAAGATGCATTAAAAATTAATGATGGGGATATTTTCAAAGTTCTTGAAAATATCCCGGAAAAAAAGCATCATTGTATTCAACTTGCCGTTAAAACAATGCACAAAGGCATAAAAGAATATAAAACCTAAAAAGCATTATAGATTCGCATTTTCCTGAAATTAAATTTTTTAATTCCAGGAAAATGCATATGAAAAGGAATAAACATTCTTAATCCTTTGGTGAAAAAACTTCTTGTTTTTACTCTGTTTTGTATTTTTTTATTATCAGGATGCATTGCATCTTCTGACTTTCGTCTTAAAAATCTTGCCAAGACCAATATTGATGTTATCTCTGAACTTCACATGAATCAGGCCATCAATCTTTTAAAAACCCTTACTGAAAAATTATATAAAAAAAATCCCTGGGAATTGCAAAAAGTTCCGGGCCAGACAATTGATTCCCGCATAAAACAAATATTTATATGCCCAAATGAAAAAAAATATGCGGAACTTGATTTTAAAGAGAGTATAGATGCTATTTTGCTGGGATTTGAACCTGAATTCAAAGGGGACCGGGTCTTTGCCATCATGGTTGGTTTATACACCATGATTCATAAATCATATAACAGCAAATGTGAACTTTTCATGCTGGATTATTTGAATGAACAAAACCTGTACCATAGTGCCCGAAATATTGAAATCCTTGTATGGCGACTGAATACGAGAAAAATGGACGACGACCGATTGATTATCCTAACCAACAATTTTGAAGGTGAAATAAAAAACTTAAGCTATGAACGCCTTTTTGGAAAACTCATCTCTCTGCAAGACACTATGGCACAGATTGTCTCTGGCAGAACGGGCAGGCACATAAACAAAGCCGTTCAAATAGTTGGTATGGCTTTTTTGCCCATTGGCTTTTAGTGCCTCAGGGGTTTAACAATTTCTCAAACCGCTGCAATTGGGTTTTATAATATTCTTTTTTATCTATTGAACGGTTCAACGCTTCTTTTGCTGCACTTACAGCCATCTCAATATCATTATTGATAAAAAGTGCTTCTGCATAGGTATCTAAAACAAAGGCTTCCCTTTTTTGGGCCAAAGCCATTTTAGCATATTCCAGTGCCTTTTTGGCGTTCCTGAATTCTGGCTCATTGCATGTTGAAAAAAGCCAGGATAGATTGTTTAATGCATGAACATTTTCAGGACCAGACCCCAAAACATTTTCATAGGACTCAATAGCCTTTTTATATTTTTCTTGGTTGTAATAATAATCACCAACAATTGCATATAAATCAGAATTTTCAGTATGAACATCCAATTGTTGAAAAAGAATATTTTCAGCGATAAAATTTTCAAATCGTTCCTTGGCCATGCCAAAGTTTATGGAATAACCAAAACCAAAAAGTATGAGCACAAGGACAAAATATCCAATAATTAATTTTTTAACCTTTAAATGGTGGGCCTGTATCAAGGCAGGAGTCCTTTGGCATCTTTCCAGAAATCTTACTCTCTGGCCAATGCTATAATGATGCCAATTGGGTTTATCAATGGATTGCCTTGAAAGGGATGCAATCTTGTAGAATGTTGAAATAAGAGGAGCTGCATCTTTGGTAAAAGTATAGACATGGAGGTCAGCCTGGCGTTCAAAATTTCGCATGAAAAATCCAAACATAAACCTGAAGTAAAGAATAAAAGACCCAATAAGGGTGGTGCTGATTAAAATCGGGAGAGCCGTGTTTTTTTCAACGCCAACAAACTCAAACAAAGCATACACTGGTTCAATAATATACAACAACAACATAATCGGCTCAAAAAAGACAAAATTACACGAAATAAACCCTGCAAAAAAGAAAAGATAAAATAACATGTGATGTTTTTGGACATGACCTATTTCATGCAGCATAACAGCATCTAGTTCATCATCATTCAGTGAATTGAGCAAAGCCGGGGTGACAAGAATATACCGGAATCGACCCACCAGTCCCATCACCCCGGCTGTAATCATGGTACCGCCGAATAATTCCCATTTTAAAATATTCGAATATTTTACTCCGGCTTTTTTGCAGACACTT
This sequence comes from uncultured Desulfobacula sp., assembly GCA_964457495.1. GTDB lineage: Bacteria > Desulfobacterota > Desulfobacteria > Desulfobacterales > Desulfobacteraceae > Desulfobacula. The sequence continues at coordinate 11,828 of CAYWGN010000097.1, read as the reverse complement.
TCTAACCTTGCTCTTGCTAATCCCGGCTCCAGGGGCTTACAATTCCAGAGTTTTTTTATTAAAACAGGCCCAAAAATAGCTATGGCAACAAGAAACAAAGCAATATACCCGATTTCACCGGCAGGAGTTTGTAAAAACGCTTTAGCCTGTGGCCAGGGTAAAAGACCCATTATGTCTGCAAGAAGTGACAGGCAAAACCAGGGCAAAAGTGCCGGCAAAGAAAAGGAAACATTGGATATTATAAAATTCTTTTTTGATACTTCTCCTGCAAAATATCGCTTTTGAACGCCATATGCTGCATTCCAGATTATTATCAGGTAAAAAAGAAACAGCCCCAGAAAAATAATGGCTTCAACCGTTGGAAGAACATCAAAAAATTTTATTCCGGAAAAAAGGAGATTTAATTTAAACCCATAAATATTTACAGCAAAAATCACCAGCGCAAGTACAGAAAACCGGGAAATATAATTATTGATTAAATTGTCAATGTTGACGTAGGGATTTTCAAATGCTTTTTTTCCAAGCCGTTTAAATACGAAATGACAAACAACAGCAAATACGATTGTGACCATAAGGCTGTTAAAAATAACAATATTATCAACATTTTTAACCGTTTCAAACAGCTCAGAGCTTGTATATATGACCAAAGCAATAAGAAAATATAAAAAATTAGAAAACATTTAGATAACTCCCTGGTAGGCAAAGGTGTTCAACACTATCCAGGATTTCACATCAAACTTGATCGTAGTGCTGTATAAAATATCCAAGGCCTGGTTTTGAGATAACATCATGACTTCAATATCCTCGGAAGCTTCATTAAAAAGGCTTGAGGGGCTACCTTCACATTCAACAAACAAAAGACTGATTGACTCGTCCGTCATACCGGAAGATGAAAAAATAGCAGGGCTTTTTTTTAACACCCTTGTAAGGGTTAAGCCCGTTTCTTCAAAAAGCTCCCTTTTGCCCGCCTGCTCAACCGTCTCACCAATATCCACCAGGCCTGCCGGGAATCCATATTGATATCCGCCAAGGCTAACCCTGAATTCTTTTATCACAACAAGTTTTTTTTCTTGTATGTGAAACGGAACAATGACGACTGCATCCGGCATGGTATAATCTTTTTCAAGCGGATTTAAGTCCTTTGATCTGGATGCAAAAATCCATTCTTTTTCGCAATTTTTCCGATCTTTATAATTGATTAAAAAAAGATTTAAATATTGGCAGTTTGTTATTTTTTTTACTTTATTGATCTTCATATCTATTCTCCGATAAAAAATCATGGTCAAAATATAAGCCTACAAGGAAGGAATACTACCCAATATAATCTCTTTTTACAACGAAGAAACTTTATTTTAAACAGGATTTATATACATGAGATACTTGAAAACAAGCCAGAAATGGCAGGCACTTCCCAGCAACACAAACAAATGCCATATTTCATGGAATCCAAATATGCTGGGAAACGGGTTGGGTTTTTTACTGGAATAAACAATGGCACCGACACTGTAGAACAATCCTCCTAAAGCCAGCCAGAAAAGGCAGATCAGCTCAAGGTTTTTTATAAGCGGATAAATTGCAATCACACAAAGCCATCCCATGATGAGATAAATCATGGTGGAAACCCACCTGGGTACATTCATTGCAAAAATCTTTAATCCTATTCCAATAATTGCAATGCCCCAGACAGTACCAAAAATACTCCATCCCCAAGGGCCGCGTAAAGGCACAAGGCAAATGGGTGTATATGATCCGGCTATGAGCATAAAGATCATGATATGATCAATTCTTCGAAAAACCAATAAAGCTTTTTCAGATATTTTCAGTCCATGATAAAGAAAGCTTGCCGTATACATTAAAACCAATGTGGTACCAAAAATGGCAAAGGAAACCACATGCCAGGCATCTGCCCTGATAGCTGCAAACACAACCATTAATGTTAAACCGATTATAGATGCAAGGGCGCCTGCCATATGGGATATGGCATTAACAGGCTCTCTCAAAATTTTTACACAGGACAACATATAGTTAATATAAATCTTATTTCATTAAATTAATATTATTTTTTCCAATATTACATTTTTTTTACTGTGACTCTATTTTGCTGTGACTCTATTGGAAAAATAGTCTATTGTTCAATATAATTCTTGATAAATATTACCAATATGCTAATAGTTGCAAAGGCATTAAAGATCCGAGCAATACAAATGTAGGAATAATTCTTAAAGAATTATTCTAAATCAATTAATCTAAGTAGATGGAGGAGAGTATCTATGAAATTTTTAAAAGTATTAGCTGTTTGCATTACCGTTCTTGCCGTGTCCACATTAGCCATGGCAGGTACACTTGAAGACGTTAAAGCTAAAGGATTTATTCAGGCTGGAGTCAATGGCAGTCTTTTTGGTTTTGGTAAAGCCGATGATAAAGGCGTCTGGAAGGGTCTTGATGTTGATGCTGCCAGGGCTCTTTCGGCAGCAGTTTTTGGTGATCCTGACAAATTAAAATTTACTCCGCTGACAGCCAAAACAAGATTTACAGCATTGCAGTCAGGAGAAATTGATGTTCTTTTTAGAAATTGTACACAAACCTTAAGCCGTGACACAGCTCTTGGCCTTGATTTCTGCCAGGTAAATTATTATGACGGCCAGGGATTCCTTATCCCCAAAAAACTGGGTATAAAAAGCGCTAAAGAACTTGATGGTGCGACTGTCTGTGTTCTTCCCGGAACCACCACAGAATTGAATGTTGCTGATTATTTCAGAGCAAATGGGATGAAAATGAATCCAGTTGTTATTGAAAACACAGCTGAGCTTGCCAAGACCTTTTTTGCAGGTCGTTGCGACGTTTTAACATCAGATGCGTCTCAGCTTGCAGGAACGCGCGCAGTAGCGCCAAACCCTGATGATTACATGATCCTTCCTGACATAATCTCAAAAGAACCATTGGCTCCTGCTGTAAGACACGGAGATAACCAGTGGAAAGATATTGTTAATTATTCTGTATTTGCTTTAATAAATGCTGAAGAACTTGGTATTACTTCTAAAAATGTTGATGAAATGCTGAAAAGCAATGACCCGAAAATACAAAGATTTTTAGGCGTTACAGAAGGGAATGGGAAAGCACTTGGTCTTGATGAAAAATTCGCTTACAATATCATCAAAATGGTGGGTAATTACGGCGAAATTTTTGAAAGAAACGTTGGTGTTAATACTCAGCTTGGTATTGAAAGAGGTCTGAATGCACTTTGGACAGATGGCGGTTTAATGTATTCTCCTCCATTCAAATAAACCATAACCTTGTATTTAATTATGGTGCAATGGAAATTGCACCATAATTTTTCTTGATAATATTTAGAAAATATAATGAATAAAGCTATTAAAAATAAAAATTCTGAAGCCATATCGTTCTGGTATGATCCTGATAAACGGTCACTGGTTTATCAGATTGGAGCGGCTTTTTTATTTGCTTTTGTCGCATGGTACCTGGTTTCCAACACAATGACGAATCTGGAAAGGCAATCAATTGCAACAGGATTTGGATTCTTAAATAATGAAGCAGCTTTTGAAATCGGAGAGTCTTTAATTGAGTATTCAGCTGCTGACAGATATGCCAGAGCCCTTTTTGTCGGTTTTTTAAATACCCTGCTGGTATCCTTTATTGGCGTCATCCTGACCGTTATTCTCGGAACATTTCTTGGGATAGCAAGATTATCAAAAAACTGGCTGATTAATAAATGTGCGGCAGGGTATATTGAACTATTTCAGGATATTCCGGTCTTATTACAGCTTTTTTTCTGGTATGCTTTTTTTTACGAAATGCTACCATCTCCAAGAGATGCTATAAGTCCATTCAAAGGCTTGTTCTTATGTAACAGAGGATTAATCTTTGGAATTCCACAAGCACATCCTGTTTATAAATATATGACAATTGCTATAATAATTGCCGTCATTGTAATTTTTTTCCTGAAAAAATGGGCTAAAAAAAGACAGGATTTAACAGGTAAGACTTTCCCTGTTATTGTTACTTCCATAATTTTATTAACTGGATTTCCTTTTGTATGCTGGTTAATTGGCGGAACTCCAACAGATATGAGTGTTCCCGAATTAAAAGGATTTAACTTTAAGGGCGGATTAACCATTAGTCCTGAATTTGCAGCTCTTCTTTTAGGACTTGTTTTATATACAGCCGCTTTTGTTGCGGAAGTTGTGAGGGCCGGAATCCAGTCCGTGTCTAAAGGTCAGACAGAAGCTGCAATGGCGATCGGTTTAAAACCAGGGCAGGTTTTAAATCTAATAATTCTGCCCCAGGCATTAAGGGTTATTATTCCTCCTTTAACAAGCCAGATGCTCAATCTGACAAAAAACAGTTCTCTTGCAGTAGCTATTGGATATCCAGATTTTGTTTCTGTTGCCGGAACAGCTATAAATCAGACAGGCCAGGCAATTGAGGGCGTTCTGTTAATCATGATTGTATATCTTATATTCAGCTTATCAACCTCAGCTTTTATGAATTTTTATAATAAAAAAATGGCAATAGTTGAAAGGTGATGATTGTAAAATAGGTTTATATGGAATTACACGCGGAAAATGAAAATAAGGTAATAATTAAACCTCCAATAACAAGTATTGGCATTATAGGATGGATGAGAGAAAATTTATTTTCCAGTCCTTTTAATACAATACTGACTATTATTATTGTCAGTATCTTATGGTTTTCTATTATTCCTTTTATACAATGGGCTTTAATAGACAGTTCCTGGCTTCCGGATGCTAACTGCAGGGGGACAGGCGGTGCATGCTGGTCAATCATTTCAAGTAATTATAAAATTATTCTTTTTGGATTTTATCCCCAGGATATCTTATGGCGCCCCATAACAGCAATTGTCATGCTGGTATCATTGCTTTTTATAAGTAGAAATAGAAACTTTTGGAATAAATTTCTTGGATATTCCTGGCTGATTTCATTAGTGATTATGGGACTATTATTAAAAGGTGGGATTTTGGGCCTTGAGCCTGTTGATATTGAAAAGTGGGGCGGCATAATCCTTACATTGCTTTTGTCTGTTTTTGGTTTAACAGCAGCTTATCCTCTTGGTATTATTCTGGCGCTGGGGCGACAATCAGAAATGCCGGTTATTAAAACCTTCTCTGTTTTTTATATCGAACTGATACGTGGTGTTCCTTTAATCAGTTTATTATTCATGTCTTCTGTAGTTTTTCCATTATTCCTGCCTGAAGGGGTCTCAATAAATGGAATTTTGAGAGCCCAGGTTGCCATTATCCTGTTTACAGCAGCATATATTGCAGAGGTTGTTCGAGGCGGGTTACAGGGAATGAATAAAGGTCAGTTTGAAGCCGCTGATTCCATTGGCTTAAATTACATACAGACCATGAGACTGATTATTCTACCCCAGGCATTAAAAATTGTTATTCCCCCGTCTGTCAGCGTTTTAATTTCTGCCTTTAAAGATACATCACTTGTTGTTATAATCGGATTATATGATTTATTAAAAACAACACAGACCACATTGTCAGAACCAAAATGGATGGGATTTTCAGCAGAAGCGTATATATTTATAGCCTTAATTTATTTTGTATGCTGCTTTTTTATGTCTACCTACAGCAGAAAGCTGGAAGATGAACTTAATACGGATTTAGAATAATTATTACTATTAACTTTATTTATAAAGCGAATATTTATGAACAAAGAACCGAGTAAAAAAGTCGACATTTCAAGTGAAGACATAGTAATCCAAATTGTCAACATGCATAAATGGTTTGGTGATTTTCATGTTTTAAAGGATATCAATCTCGACGTTAAAAAAAGAGAGCGTATTGTTGTCTGCGGTCCGTCCGGGTCTGGAAAATCAACACTTATAAGATGTATAAACCGGCTTGAGGAGCACCAGAAAGGACAAATAATTGTTGATGGTATTGAGCTCACCAAGGACCTTAAAAACATTGAAAAAGTCAGATCTGAAGTTGGAATGGTTTTTCAACATTTCAATCTGTTTCCCCACCTTACTATTGTTGAGAATTTAACCATAGGACCTATATGGGTGAGAAAAACACCCAAAAAAGAAGCTGAAGAAATAGCAATGTATTATCTTGAGAAAGTTCAGATTGCAGAACAGGCAGCAAAATTTCCAGGACAATTATCCGGAGGCCAGCAGCAGAGAGTAGCAATTGCCCGAAGCCTTTGCATGAAACCCAATATAATGCTTTTTGATGAAGCGACTTCTGCCCTTGATCCTGAAATGGTAAAAGAGGTTCTTGATGTTATGATAAGTCTGGCACAGGATGGAATGACCATGGTTGTTGTAACCCATGAAATGGGCTTTGCAAAAAGTGTTGCCCACAGGGTTCTTTTTATGGATGAAGGAGAAATTATTGAAGAAAATGAACCTGAAGAGTTTTTCAATAACCCTCAAAATAACAGAACCAAAATGTTTCTGAGCCAGATTCTTTATTAATATTATTTTATTTTTTATTGATTTGATTCATATATTGAAAAGCGGAATTTTAAACAGATTCCGCTTTTTTATTTTTGTGTAAATTTGTTTTAAGGAATATTTTGTCACAATTTTGAATTAAGTTATTTTAATGGGAGAATGATTCAATGATGCGTATTTTAAAAGGCGACTTGATTGAATTTACCATGGCCGGACGGTTTGATATCATTATCCATGGTTGCAACTGCTTTTGCACCATGGGAGCCGGTATCGCAAAATTAATCAGAGATAAATTTCCCGAGGCATATCAAGCTGATTTAAAAACCCCAATTGGAGATAAAAACAAACTGGGGACATATTCTATGGCAGAGATTAAAAGAAATGACAAGACCTTCACTATTGTTAATGGATACACCCAATATGAGTTTTCAGGCCATGGACCTTTGGTTGATTATGGGGCAATCCAAAATTTTTTTACCAGGATAAAAAAAGATTTTTCACATCAAAGGATCGGTTATCCAAAAATCGGTGCAGGACTTGCAAAAGGTGACTGGGAAGTGATATCTGATATTATTAACAAAGAATTGCAAGGAGAGGACCATACTTTAGTAGCGTTTGTTAATATTTGAACCCAACGCAGTGATCAGAAAAATTGGCGGTTTTCCGTCGACCACTAAATTATAAGGAAGCATATGATTAACGTAGGCATTGCAGGAGCATCAGGATATACGGGCGTTGAACTTGTCAAACTGATCTCCAATCATCCAGAAACCAAATTGTGCGCTGTTACTTCAAACAGCTATAAAGGCAGCTCATTGACAACCTCTTAAAAGGTGCGGCAGGCCAGGCTGTTCAAAATATGAACATCCTGTTTGGCTTAGATGAGCAAACAGGATTGAATTCTTTTCAAGGGCCTTTGTAATGAATATTGTACTTGACATATAAAAAATATCTAAATAAAAAGAATATTAATGAAAAAAAGAATTAAAATATGGTTTCATTCCGGTAACACTTCTAATATAAAGGGATTTTCTATCCACAAGTCTGTAATAGGGTTTGCAGTTTTCATTGGCTTTTCTGCCATTGGTGTTGCTTCTTTAATAGGATACGACTATTTTCAACTAAAAAAAACATCATATGACGCTATCATTTTAAGTCAAACCATCAATAAACAGCACAGCGAAATTAAAAATCAAAGAACTCAAATCCAAAGTTTTGCCGTTAAAATAGAAGTCTTAAAAAAACAGGTTGATAACCTTTCAAAATTTGAAGACAAAGTACGGCTTATTGCAGATATAAATCAAACCAGTGATTCCAGCGGTTTAATCGGTATAGGGGGAATTCCGAAAAATGAACTTAACCCGGATATTCCTCTGGAAAAAAAGCATAATAATTTGATACGTGAAATGCACCAGCAGATCAACCAGACAAGTTTTGCTGCAAAAAAACAAGGGCTTGATTTTGAAAACCTGATTAAGCAGCTTGAACAAAAAAGAAACCATCTGGCATCTACTCCTTCCATAAGACCCCTTGACGGAGGATGGATTACCTCAAAATTTGGATACCGCAAATCTCCTTTTACCGGCCAAAAAGAGTTTCACTCAGGCATAGATATTTCAAACAGAATTGGAACAAAAATTATTGCCTCGGCTGATGGTAGAATTTCTTATGCTGCCAGAAAAATGTATATTGGCAATATGGTGGTGATTGATCATGGTCATGGTCTGAACACCCGGTACGGGCATTTGAAAAAAATTCTGGTAAAACAGGGTCAAAAAGTCAAACGGGGTGATGTAATTGCCCTTCTCGGCAACACTGGACAAAGTACAGGTCCCCATGTGCATTATGAAATTCATCTTAATGGAACACCTGTAAATCCTTTAAACTATATTCTAAATTAATCTTTGCATCTTTATTTTTTCCTAAGGGCTCGCTCAAAAATAAAATTATTTTCAATTTTTTGTTTTATTTTTTAAATTAATGCTTATATATTTTACGTGAAATTAATGATTATATGTTTTACATAAAATAGATAAAAAGTGCTTGAACTAAAAAATTGGCAGTTGTCGGCGAGCACAAAATATTATTATTAAATAACAGGCAAACTATACATGGTATTCAATATTTTTACAAAGATCTTCGGGTCTAATAATGACAGAATTTTAAAAAATCTCCAGCCGATTATTGATGAAATTAATCTTCTTGAACCTCAAATGAAACTTTTATCAGATGAGCAGATACCTCAAAAGACAATTGAATTCAAAGAAAGGATTGAAAAAGAGGAAACACTGGACCAAATTTTACCCGAAGCCTTTGCCCTTGTACGGGAAGCCTCGGTCAGGATCCTCGAACTTCGTCATTTTGATGTCCAGTTGATTGGAGGTGTTGCACTTCACCAGGGATGCATTGCTGAGATGAAAACGGGTGAAGGAAAAACATTGATGTCCACTCTTCCTGCCTACTTAAATGCATTATCTGGAAAAGGTGTTCACATTGTCACTGTAAATGATTATCTGGCCAAACGGGATGCTGAATGGATGGCCAAAATTTATAATTTTCTGGGATTAAGCGTAGGTGCTATTCTCCATGATATTGATGATCAGGAAAGAACACGCTCCTATGGTGCAGATATTACCTATGGCACAAACAATGAGTTCGGGTTTGATTATCTAAGGGACAACATGAAATTTGACAAGGAATCCCTTGCCCAGCGAGAATTAAATTTTGCCATCGTGGATGAAGTTGACAGTATTCTCATTGATGAGGCCAGAACACCTTTGATAATTTCAGGGGCTGCTGAAAAATCTACCCATTTTTACACCCAGGTAAACACCATTATCCCGGCCTTTAAAAAAGAAACAGATTACACACTTGATGAAGAATCAAAGAGTGTTTCTCTGACAGAAGTCGGAATTGCCAAGGGTGAAGACCTTCTCAAAGTTGACAATCTATATGATCCGGCAAATATAGAAATACTTCATCACTTAAACCAGGCCTTGAAGGCGCACACAATTTTCAAGCGGGATACAGATTATATTGTTAAAAATAACCAGGTGATCATAGTTGATGAATTTACAGGGCGCTTAATGACTGGTCGCCGTTATAGTGAAGGGCTCCACCAGGCTCTGGAAGCAAAGGAAAATGTTAAAATAGAAAATGAAAATCAGACCCTTGCGTCCATCACGTTCCAAAATTATTTTAGGATGTATAATAAATTATCCGGTATGACTGGTACTGCTGAAACTGAAGCACCTGAATTTAAAAAAATATATGATCTGGATGTCCTGGTAATCCCGACTAACCAGGAAATGATCCGTATAGATTTTCCAGATCTGATATACAAAACAAAAAAAGAAAAATATGATGCTGCAATAAAAGAAATTATAAGATTGCATAAAAAGGGCCAGCCAGTACTTGTGGGAACGATTTCCATTGATATTTCCGAGGATATGAGCACAAAACTTAAAAAAAGAGGTGTCAAACATACTGTTTTAAATGCAAAGCATCATAAAGCAGAGGCTGAAATCGTTGCCAACGCCGGGCAGAAAGGAGCTGTTACCATTTCCACCAATATGGCTGGCCGTGGTACAGATATTGTTCTTGGTGAAGGGGTTAAAGCACTTGGCGGACTTCATATTCTGGGCACATCCCGGCATGAATCCAGACGTATTGACAACCAGCTTCGCGGTCGTTCAGGCAGACAGGGGGATGAGGGGTCTTCAAGATTCTATCTTTCTCTGGAAGATGATCTTTTAAGAATCTTTGGCGGTGACAGAATCCATTCTGTTATGGACAAACTTGGAATTGAAGAAGGAGAGCATATTGAACATTCCTTTATAAGCAAGGCCATAGAAAATGCCCAGTCAAAGGTTGAAGGCCATAACTTTGAAATCAGAAAGCATTTGCTTGAATATGATGATGTGATGAACCAGCAAAGGGAAGTGATTTATCGACAGCGGCGCAAAGCATTGATGGAAAAAGATTTAAAAACCGTTGTCATGGAAATGATCGAAGACAAGACCTATGATATTGTTGAAGAATTTTTCGTTGAAAAAACCCCTGTCCAGAAATGGGATTTGAAAGGGCTTAAAAAAAGGATCAAACAAGTCTTTAACTTTAACCCTGACCTTGAAAGGGCCGTGAATGAAAGCAATAATCCGGAACAATTGTCAGAAAAGCTTTTTGAACATGTAAAAGAATTGTACGGCCAAAGAGAAGCTTCCATAGGTATTGATATCACAAGGGAAATTGAAAGGCACATCATTCTTCAAACCGTTGATAACAGATGGAAAGAGCATCTGTTATCCATGGATCATTTAAAAGAGGGTATTGGACTTCGTGGATATGCACAACAGGATCCTTTGCGAATTTATAAAAAAGAAGGCTTTGACATGTTCCATGGGTTGATGGAAAGGATTAAAGAAGAAGTTGTTGAAATTTTATTCAAGATCCAGATATCCACCCCTTCCCAGGTAAGTGAAATGAAAAAGAAAGAACAGGAAAATCTTACCTTTTCCCATTCAGACGGTTCCAACATAAAGCAACCTGTTAAACGGTCTTCGATAAAAGTACAAAGAAATGACCCCTGCCCTTGTGGAAGCGGAAAAAAATATAAAAAATGCTGCATGACTTAGGGAATATTGATAATGACATCCACTAACTCTGAAATAAAAGAGGGCATTTCCTCAAAATCAAAAGACGATCTTCCGCCCATGTATAAAGTCATCCTCCACAATGATGACTATACCAGTATGGAGTTTGTGGTACAAATTCTTATTACTGTTTTCGGAAAATCACTTGAAAAAGCGACAGAAATAATGCTTAATGTACATAATAAAGGAAAAGAAATATGTGGTATCTATACAAGACAGATCGCAGAAACCAAAATTGAAACAGTACACAACCTGGCAAGCAGTAAAGGTTTTCCTTTAAAAAGTACAATGGAAAAGGAGTAGGTATGATTAGCAAAGAACTTAGTACAGCCCTCGGTTTTGCCGTAAGGGAGGCAAAGAAAAGAAGGCATGAGTATGTATGCGTTGAGCACGTTCTTTATGCAATCCTTAGCCATGAAACAGGCGCCCAGACCATTGAACAATGTGGCGGCAATCCGGAACAGATAAAACAGGAACTTGAAAAATTCTTTAATGAAAAATTAACCAGAATTGACAAAAAAGAAGAATATGTATTACAGCAGACTATTGGTTTCCAGCGAATGATACAGCGCGCCATCAACCAGGCCCGATCTGCGGAAAAAAGTGAGGTCAATTTAGGGGATATTCTTGCCTCCATTTTCCAGGAGAAAGATTCCCATGCTGCATTCTATCTTGAATCAGAAGGGATTACCCGTCTTGACGTATTAAAATTAATTTCACACACGGTG
>CAYWGN010000096.1:0-16883 GCA_964457495.1 uncultured Desulfobacula sp. | reverse complement strand
AGTTATTCAAGAAATTGAAGCGGCCCTGGGTTTGGCTTAGGGCTCGCTCAAAAATTAATTGGTCCAATTAATTTTTGAGCGAGCCCTTAACCGATTAGCAGGTTTAAATGAATGTCGGCCTTATTTTTTTTAATCCAGCCCGAATGCTGTGTGAAGGGTTCTCACAGCTAGCTCTGCATATTTTGCCAGGATCACGCAGGAAATCCTGATCTCGGAAGTACTAATTAATCGTATGTTTATATTTTCAGATGCCAGGGCCTGGAACATGGTGGCGGCCACACCGGAATGACTTTTCATACCCAGTCCTATAACTGAAACCTTGGCAATTTCTTCAGCCGTGAGAACCTGTATAGCACCCAACTCCTTGGCAACTTTGTGGGAAATTTCTTTTGCCCGCTCAAAGTCATCTTTGGTCACAGTAAATGTCAGGTCTGTCTCACCGCCAGAGCGAGTGTTCTGAATAATCATGTCCACGCATATTTCTGCATCGGCAAGGGGGGTGAATATTTTTGCTGAAACACCTGGCTGGTCAGGAACTTTTTTTAAGGTGATTCTTGCTTCGTTCATATCACAGGTAATACCTGATACAATGACACTTTCCATATCAGAACTTTCGTTGATGACCATTGTTCCTTCCTCCTCACTGAATGATGACCTTACATGTATGGGTACGTTATATTTTTTTGCAAATTCAACGGAACGGATCTGAAGAACCTTAGCACCCAATATGGCCATTTCAAGCATTTCTTCAAAGGATATTTTGTTAATTTTTTTTGCTCTGTTGCAAATTTTGGGGTCTGTAGTGTATACGCCATCCACATCTGTGAATATTTCACAGACATCGGCTTTCAGGGACGATGCAATGGCAACAGCTGATGTGTCAGACCCGCCTCTGCCAAGGGTAGTAATGGCGCCATCTATATCGGTTCCTTGAAATCCTGCTACTACTGCAATATGCCCCTCTTCAAGGGCCTGTTGTATGTTTTGGCAGTCTATATTCAGTATTCTTGCCTTGCCAGATGTTTTATCCGTATGAATGCCTGCCTGGAAACCAAGAAAAGACTTTGCCTTGTACCCCCTTGACTTGAGGATTATGGCAAGAAGGGCTGCCGTTGTCTGCTCACCTGTGGCAAGAAGTACGTCAAGCTCCCTTTTGTCCGGTGTTTTTGAGGCTTGTTTGGCAAGAGCGATAAGACGGTCGGTTACACCTGACATGGCAGAGAGGACAACAACAACCTTGTCTCCCTGATCGTGTGCTTTTGCTACCCTGTCGGCAACATGGTTGATCCGTCCAATGTCTGCAACCGATGTTCCTCCATATTTTTGTACTCTTAAAGCCATAGTAATTCCGGTATTGGTAAATATTAAAATTTATAAAACTAATTTGCTTATCAGATTTGATCCTGGTTGTCCAGAGGTAATAGATATTATCCTGTTATAGTGTTTATCAAATTTAAAATTGATTTCAATGTCAAATTTAAAAGAGATATGCTTCAGTATCTCAGGCCATTCAACAACAATAACATTGGTGTCATCAATAAGGTCATCAAACCCTATAGTCTCAAGCTCATCCACAGATTCTAACCTGTAAAGGTCAAGATGGCAAAGGCTAAGTACGCCTGCTGGATATTCATTAATTATGTTATAAGTCGGGCTTGTGATATAATATTTTTCAGACACCCCAAGCCCCTTTGCAAATCCCTGGACAAAGGTTGTCTTGCCTGCACCAAGCTCCCCATTAAGGGCAATGGAGACCCCCTGGAAAATCTCTTCTGAGATCTTTTTGCCCATGTATTCACCTAAGTGAAGTGTTTGTTCTGAATTCTGTGATTTTATGGTTTTCATAATAGATCATGATGAATGGTTTTTGGAATTATCTGGATGATATCAGATGCAACAAAGCCGAATGCACCCATTTCCCCGGCAAGCCGGTCAGCGCACATGCCATGGATAAAAACCCCGGCAAGACTTGCATCTTCAGGGGAGAATCCCTGGGCGCAAAAACCTGCGATCAAGCCCGTCAGCACGTCTCCCATGCCGCCGGAAGCCATGCCGGGATTACCCGTGGGACAAATAAAGGATCTTCCGTCGTTCAGGCTTATAATGGTCTGTGCACCTTTTAAAATCAGGATAACATCATGGTCTTTTGCAAATTGTGAGGAAATACCTATCCTGTCCACCTGAATATCCCGGATTGACATATTACAAAGCCTTGCCATTTCACCTGGATGGGGAGTTAATATGGCTGGAGCTTTTTTCATTTTCAGGATGTCAGTATTTTGCGCTATACAATTGATTGCGTCTGCATCAATAACCATGGGCATCTCACTTTTTTCAATGAGGTTGTGGACAAGCTTTTTTGTGGCCTCATGGGTGCCGATACCAGGACCCAGAGCAAGGGCTTGTTTGTCTTTTAAAAGACTAAGAATTTCTTCAAAACAATTGTCCGATAAAAACCCTTTGTCTGATTCAGGCAATGGATGGGTCATGGGTTCAATGACCTGGGGTTCAATGCTTTGGTTGAGACTTTTGGCAATGCCTAAAGTTACAAGGCCTGTTCCACATCGCATGGCTGCATTGGCACAAAGGGCTGCGGCTCCTGTTTTTCCGGTTGACCCCCCGATGACCAGCAAATGGCCGTAACTGCCTTTATGGCTTTGGAATTTTCTGGGGCTGAAACAGGCAGCGATGTCTTTTTTTTCAATCAGAAAGAGTTTAATTCCTTTTTCCCGGGCAATGAATTTAGGAATGCCGATGTCAATGACTTCAAGGTCGCCGGTGTAACGATTCCCTGGATAGAGAATATGCCCGGCTTTGGCAAAAGCAAAGGTGGCTGTGGCATCTGCCCTTACAGCAACACCTAAAGGCTGCCCTGTATCTGAATGAAGTCCAGAAGGGATGTCCACGGAAAAAATAGGCCGCTGGGAAGCATTGATCAATTCAATGGCATCCTTGAAAAATCCTTTGATATCTGAATTTAGGCCCGTTCCCAAAATGGCATCAATAAAGAGGTCATGAAGGAGAATAGGGGCTTTTTGTTTCTTAAATGTATCAGCATCCGGGATTTCAATAATGGAACAGGTGGAAGATTGGTCACATAATTTTTGGGTAAGCTTCATATTGATTTTTGCATCGCCTGTCACCTTTTTTTTTGAAGATAATAAAAAAATGTTAACAATGATTCCTTTCTCCATCAAATATCTTGCAATAACAAATCCATCTCCGCCATTGTTACCCCGGCCGGCAAGAACGGCGATTTTTTTTGTTTTAATATCTTTAAATTTTCTTAGCAGATAATCAAATGCACCCCTTCCGGCGTTTTCCATTAAAACTAGCCCGGAGATGCCAAAAGATTCTATGGCCTTTTTATCCATATCCTGTATTTGATTTGCAGTAACAAGAAACATGTTATTCCTCCGATATTATTATTCCATAACCTCTTTATACCTGAAACAGGAGACAAGGTGGTCATTAACCATGCCCACTGCCTGCATATGGGCATAGATAATGGTTGAACCGACAAATTTAAATCCCCGCTGTTTGAGATCCTTTGAAAAGGCATCGGATTCCCTGGTTGTGGCTGGCATATGGTCAAGGATTTTTAATTTGTTCACTTTTTGTTTCCCATCAACAAAACGCCAGGAGTATTTATCAAAAGATCCGAATTCCTCCTGGATTTTAATAAATGCCCTTGCATTTGTAACTGCTGCATTGACTTTCAGCCTGTTCCGGATAATGCCTGGATCCAAAAGTAATTTTTCTATTTTTTCAGGTGTGAATTTGGCGACTTTTTCAACATCAAAATTGGAAAAGGCGTTTTTATATCCCGGTCTTCTTTTAAGAATCGTCAACCAGGATAGCCCTGCCTGGGCACCCTCCAGAGTGATAAATTCAAAGAGCTTTTTATCATCATGAACAGGTACGCCCCATTCTTTGTCATGGTATTTAATATAAATCAGATCATTTGTTACCCAGTTGCACCGTTCCATTTTTTATTTCCTTAACTGAGTTGTTGGCTTGCCTTTGAAAGTTTTTAGCATATTTATAATGATATGACGTTTTACTTGATTCGTAAAGATGAGTTTTTAACAATAGCAAAATTTTGACTTTCCAAGTGAAAGTGAATATATTATCCTTTAATTTTTAAAGTTGACTCATTGAGGAAAAGATAAATTTTTTAAATATGGAAAAATTCGAGTATAAAATAGGATCAGGATATGATGTCCACAAGCTTGTGCCAGGCAGAAAGCTGATCATTGGCGGCGTGAATATGGATTTTCACATGGGACTTAAAGGTCACTCTGATGCGGATGTTCTGGTTCATGCGGTTTGTGATGCTATTCTGGGGGCAGCAGGCCTCGGGGATATAGGAGACCATTTTCCAGATACAGAGCCCCAATATAAAGGGATTTCAAGTATTATCCTGTTGGAAAAATGCGGGCAATTATTGAAAAAAAAAGGATGTCACATTGTAAATATGGATTGTATTGTGTTTGCCCAGGTTCCAAAGATCAGCCCCCACAAGAGACAAATGGAAGAAAATATTGCCAGGGCTTTGAATATGGATTCAACCCTTGTTAATGTAAAGGCAACCACAACTGAAAAATTGGGATTTATTGGAAAAGAGCAGGGTATTGCAGCACAGTGTACATTATTGGTAAAAGTCGTCCCCAAAAAAATATAATCGTGAAAAATATAATGGAAAAAATCAAATGGGTTTAAGAGTTTATAATACATTACATGGCAAGAAGGAAGAATTTATCCCCATAAAAGCAGGTAAGGTCGGCATGTATGTCTGCGGACCGACTGTATATGATACCAGTCATATTGGTCATGCCCGTTCCGTGGTAGTTTTTGACACTATTTTCAGGTGGTTAAGACAGCTGGGATATGAGGTCATGTATGTCAGAAATTTTACAGATGTGGATGACAAGATTATTAAGAAATCTAATCAGACAGGGGTTGACTGTTCTGCCATTACAGAGAAATATATTGATGAATTTCATAATGAAATGGATGCACTCAATGTATTGAGACCCAGTGTTGAGCCCAAAGCCACGGAACATATCCGGCATATTATTGATTTTATCCAGATGCTCATAGACAAGGGCAAAGCTTACCCTGTTGACGGAGGGGATGTGTATTTCTCCATTGATTCCTTTAAGGAGTATGGAAAACTTTCCGGCCGGAACCCCGATGACATGAGAGCAGGGGCAAGGATTGCAGTGGATGAGAAAAAGAAGAGTCCTCTGGATTTTACCTTGTGGAAACCTGCCAAACCAGGCGAACCTTTCTGGGAAAGCCCCTGGGGTGAAGGAAGGCCTGGCTGGCATATTGAATGTTCAGCTATGAGCTATGAATATCTCGGAGAAAGCTTTGATATTCACGGCGGTGGCAAAGACTTGATTTTTCCTCACCATGAAAACGAGATTGCACAGAGCGAAGCTGTATTCGGCGCTCAGTTTGTCAAATATTGGATTCACAATGGGTTTGTGGATATTAACAATGAAAAAATGTCAAAATCACTGGGTAATTTTACCATGATCAAGGACGTTCTTGCCACCTATTCTCCGGAAGTGATCCGCATGTTTCTTTTGTCAAATCATTACAGAAGCCCCATTGATTATTCTGAAAATTCCATGAGGGAAACGTCCACGGGTCTGGACAGGATTTATGCCTTTCTTGAGAGAATTGAAAGCCTTGGGTGTAAAGTTTCCGACTCCCCAAAAGGAGAGTTGTGGGATGATTTTTCCCTTGCCATGAATGATGATTTTAATTCTGCAAAGGCCCTGGGATCTGTTTTTGAAGCCGTTAAAAAAGGCAATAAACTTGTGGATGATACCCATGATAATCCAGATCAAGTTCTGCTGCAAACCTTAACCCTTTTTTATAATGATATTAAAGCCATTTCAAATATCCTGGGAATATTTTTACTGGACCCCCAATCCTATTTTAAAGCTAAAAAAGAAAAGGGTATGGCAGATATGGCCATTGATCCTTCTGAAATTGAAGACTTGATACAGCAAAGGGCCGATGCTCGTAAAAACAAAAATTTTTCAAGGGCCGATGATATAAGGGATCTTCTTCAAGCTAAAAAGATAACCCTTGAGGACGGCCAGCAAGGAACCACCTGGAAATTTGAATAGTTTATTTTTTTGCTATCTTTGCCCAGGCATCACGCAAGGTCACTGTCCGGTTAAATATTGGAAGGTCTTTTGTGGCATTTTTTGAGCCTTGATCTTTTGAATCCAGGCAGAAGTATCCCAGTCGTTCAAACTGATACACTGTTTCAGGCGTTGCATTGATCAGGTTTTTTTCCAGCTTGCAGGATTCAAGCTCTTTCAGGGAATCAGGATTCAGGTTCTCAATAAAATCCTGATTGTTCTGTTCCGGGTTTTCATCTTTAAACAAGCGGTCATAGAGCCTTACTTTTGCATCAATGCAATCATTGGCATTGACCCAGTGAATGGTTCCCTTTACTTTTCTGCCGTCAGGGGCATTCCCGCCCTTTGTTTCAGGATCATAGGTACAGATCAGTTCGATCACTTTCCCGGCCTCATCCTTGATAACCTCTTTGCAGGTAATAAGATAGGCATATCGCAGTCGTACTTCCCGGCCAGGGCCCAGGCGGAAGAATTTTTTCGGTGGATCTTCCATGAAATCATCCTGCTCCACATAGATTTCTTTGGAAAAGGTGATGGTTCTTGTTCCCATTTTTTCCTTCTGGGGATGGTTTTTAGCGCTAAGTTCCTCGGTTTGGCCATGGGGATAATTTTTAATGGTAATTTTTAATGGTTGCAACACGCCCATGACCCTGGGGGCTTTTTCGTTTAAGTCATCTCTCAGACAGTTTTCCAGGATTGTCATATCGATGCGGCTTTCTTTTTTGGAAACGCCGATAATGTCGCAGAAGTTTCTGATGGATTCAGGGGTATATCCTCTTCTTTTCATTCCCTCCAGGGTTGGGAGTCGTGGGTCATCCCAGCCTTGCACATGGTTTTCCTCCACAAGCCTTTGCAGTTTTCTTTTACTCAAAAGGGTATAATTTATATTCAATCGTGCAAATTCAATCTGCTGGGGATGGCAGGGGGTTTCAAGTTCATCCAGGGTCCAGTCGTACAAGGGTCTGTGATCTTGAAATTCAAGGCTGCACAGGGAATGGGTAATACCTTCCATAGCATCTGAAAGGCAATGGGTAAAATCATACATGGGATATATGCACCATTGATCTCCTGTCCTGGGATGGGAGGCTTTTTTCACCCTGTAGATGATGGGATCGCGAAGGTTGATATTTGGGGATGCCATATCGATTTTTGACCTGAGGGTATGCTCGCCTTCACCAAATTCACCGCTTTTCATCCGGGCAAAAAGATCCAGGTTTTCTTCAACCGTTCTTTCCCTGTAAGGACTGTCTTTTCCCGGTTCAGTTAAAGTGCCCCTGTGTTTTCTGATGTCCTCTGAGCTAAGGCTGCACACATAGGCTTTGCCCTTTTTAATCAATTCAACGGCAAACGCATGGAGTTTTTCAAAATAGTCGGATGCAAAAAAAGGGGTTCCAAATTCAAATCCCAGCCAGTTGACCGTGGATTTAATTGAATCAATATAAACCTGTTTTTCTTTTGCCGGGTTGGAATCATCAAATCTTAAATTACAGGTACCATTAAATTTATAGGCCATATTGAAATTCAGACAAATGGATTTTGCATGGCCGATATGAAGATATCCATTGGGCTCAGGCGGAAAACGCGTGATAACTTTTCCCTTGTTTTTATTGTTTTCTATATCTTTAATAATAATTGATTCAATAAAGTGCCCTTTTTTATTATCTGTTTCCATGTCTCTTTGTATCCTTGATGTTATTGTTGAACATAGTTTTTTTATTTATCACATATTGGATTTATCAGGCAAATACTAATACTTGATATTGAATAAAAACAATTTTTTTTAAACCATCTTGTTACAGTTGACACAGGGATAACATCTATACCGCCGAGCCCAATACCGACAATAAGTCCATAGAACAGGTATAGCTGCCAGGCAGAATTAACGTTTGCCATCAGCAAGAACCCTGTCCCAAGGAAGATGGCACAGGCACTCATGATAAGCTTTGGTCTAACCCTGTCGTTCAGGTTTCCCAGGAGCATACTGGATAAACCATGCACCAGGAAACATAATGAGGCAGCACCTGAGATGGTTGCTCTTGACCAGCTGAATTCACTGATTAACGGGGTAAAAAATACACCAAAACTATTGCTGATCCCCCAGACAATGGCCTGGATAAAAAAGGAAGCCGGGATGATGGTGTAGCCATAAAAAAAGGGTTGTCTTTTAATTTCTACCAACGGTGATGTCTTGTCTTTATTCATAATTCCTTATTTATTACCTTGTTCCTTTCTTGATTTTTCAAGACACCCCATATAAAGTGTTACAAGTTTTAACCTTTTAAATATAAAGTTTTGCATTATTTTTTTATGAAAATAATGTTGGTATGAATACATTAAACCAAGGAGCAACACAATGACAATGATCATTGGTACAGCAATTTTTCTTATTGCTATTATCGGCTTTGCCATTTATATGAAAAAGAATAAAGCCATGGACTCTGCATCAAAACACAGTGCATCCTCTTCTTTCGCCCCTAAGGCTGAGATATCTCCTGATCAGGAGTACAAAACTATCCTGGATTCTTTATTAAAGTTGAATATCATGCTGAGAAAAGACCATGATTTTCCCCTGGAAATGACTGGGGAAATTGAAGCCATTATAGATGATCTCATGGTGATCACACCTTCCATGATGGAAAGATATCCCGGCGAGGCCCTGACCTATGAAATTAAAAAAATCGGCAGGGAGCATCTTTACAAAACTGTTAAGGAATACCTTGATTTGTCATCAGACAGCCGGAAAAATCAGTTTGACATGTTTAAAAAAACCATAGAAAGTCTTCATGAGGTCTCCAACCGGTCCAGGGATATTGTTGAGAAAAATGAGACCGCAGAATTTAAGACCATGGCAAATTTTCTTGCTGGCAAATTTTCATAAAAAAATAAATTTATTAAAAAAATGTCTTTTTAGGAGGATACATGAATGATATGACACAAGATCTTCAAAGTGTTGGTCAACAGGCAAAAGCCCCTGTCCTTGCCGAAGTAACCCAGGTTTCGGGGCAGGGTGCATTAACCCCGGTCCAGTCCCCTTCCAATCTTGAACCTGTGCAACCCAAGCACCTGGCTGTTGAAGATATACAGGCCATTGAAGCCCAGGCCATGGAATTTATTGAAAAAATAAAAGCGGATCCCACTGACTGGCAGCTTGGCAATTTTGTTTTCGGCCTAGGCAAGGAAATTATGGACGAGACCCAGGCCCAGGTGACTCTTTATGACCGTAAAATGGGCAATGTACTTAAAAGTGTTGCTGCTGATGACTCTTCTCCTGTGGGGAAAAATATTCTGGCCATTAAAATGGAGCTGGACAAGGTGAACCCCACCATGGTGGCAAGAGCTGAGATGCCCTTTCCTAAAAAAATGCTGGGTCTGTTCACAAAGACAGTTAGCCGCTTGCCCAAAGGAGATGAGATACTTAAGATTATCGCAGAGCGGAGGGAAACAGTTAATTCAACCATTGACGGTATCCGAGATCATTTAAGGAATGAAGCTGATCAGGTGGCCTTTGATGCATCAGAGCTTTCCACCATTTGTGACTCTTTAAAAGAGATCCAGCCAAGGCTCCAGGAACAAATCTTTCTGGGACAGATCATCTGGCAGAAGCTGATGGATCACTTGGCAACCATTGAAGATCCGAGAAATAAAGAGGCCCTGACCACACTGACCAGTGACCTTGCCATGGCTGTGGTGGATCTCCAGACCATTGACAACTCAAATCTCCAGACACGGTTTGGCGGAGAGATGATGGTGAGAAATTCCCACCTGGTCAGAAGGCTGGTCCAGAGGACTGACATGATCCTTTCAACGGCTGTAAAAAATGCCCTGGCTGTAAGGGTTGCCGCTGAGCAGCAGATGGAGACAATGCAACACCTGGATATGGTTCAGAAGGCTGCTGCAGAGACCATGAAAGACACGGCCAAAGTCATTGGCAACGCCGCCATCAAAGGAGCAAAAATGAGCCAGAGCATGACTGTAAATATTGAAGCCCTTGAAGAAGCGTGTCAAACCTATGAACAGGCATTTGAAACCTATGCCCTGATTTCACAGGAAACCATTAATATTGCATCCCAGAGTTCTAACGCTCTCGGGAAAATGAACGACCGATTCCGGGCAAGAACCGATGCATTAACAGCAAGACGTGCGGACGCATAAGCCAAAACACATAAATCTGCCTGTTTTAAATTTGGAGGTATTCCATGCTTGATATTGCAACACAAAAATCTTTTCAGGAAAGATTAAGTGCCATAAGAACCCTTAAAAAAGAAGATCTTGTTTCCGGACAGAAAAAGGAATTACTGAGCCTAAAAGATGTCGGCAGCAATTCATTTTTTGAATATCTTGGCAACACCTATTTTGTAAAAAGTTTAAATAAATATGAAGAGACCTCTGATGATTTTAAAAACAAAAAAGGATATTTTATTTATGAATTGACCTGTCTTTGCCTTGAAACCGGACAAACCATTCATTTTGAGTGGGAATTCGATGATGAGCTTGAAGTTTCCATGACCCTTGAACGATTTTCATTCAGGAATTTAAAAGATGATGCAGGAGAGGCCATAGATGAAGATGATCTGGACCAGATTGCCGATGACAAGGATGTTGTCGTGATCAATGGCGAAAAATTCTGGTATGACGATGACTGGGCATCTGTTTATTATCGGGGGACAAAACAAGAAAAAGTCTATATGTATGAATTTGAAAATGAGGCCCAGACTAAATTTCTCACCATTGAGGAATGGTCAGGATCAGGCAAGGATGAATACCAGATTTATACCTCAAGCCCTGTTAACCCTGATAGTATAAACATCATCAGCAAAGGAGACGTTTAAGGATGGTTAGAAAACAATTCCTTATGAACTTCATTGCAGGATTGACCATTGCAGGCCTGGTTGCTATTTTGACCGGATGCGGTGCAGGCCTTCCCAAAGAACTTAAAAATGAAGCCAAATCTCTGCACAACGCCATTAAGACCGGCCAATCCCAAGTGGACAAACATAAGGAAAAATATTTAAGCCTTACGAAATCATCTGAATTTAAGGCTGTTGAAAAATTTGCCTTAAAGGAAAACTGGGCTCAAAAGTTTCAACTTGCCCATGATGAGCTTAACAGAGCAAAAATACTTTATGACAAAGACTTGAAACCTTTGGTCAGCAAAAACAAACCTGAACTTGCCCAGGGGGTCAAACAGCAGATTACAAGGATAAAAAAAGTCCTTCAGTATGCTGAAGAGTTAGCCCGAACCCCGGTTTCGCGTTTTTCAAAAATCAAGGGGGCCATTGACAATGCCGTTAGTTTACACTCCCAGTCAAAAAAAGATGCCGAGCAAATCCACGGGATTTCAGATAAAATGAAAACCGGTCCCATGGCAAAAGCAATTGCTGATTTTCCGGATCTAAGTGAAAAAATAAACACCAGATTTGCACCGCTGTCAAAGCTTGAAAGGCAATCCAGGGATCATTTGAGTGTTGTGGCTGATGAGTTTGGCAGGCATTCAGCAGGGTCAATAGCTGACTATGCCGCCTTTGCTGACAGTGTACAAGCTCTTGCTTCCGGCTTTGAACAGGCCAAGACCCTTGAAACAAAACTAACCGGAGAAATGGCCCAGCTATATGCAGGTTACACAAAAATTCTTAAAGACATGAAAGAAGAATATTTTGTGACCATAAAAAGGGAATCCTGGAATGAAAATTCGGATTATTATGATCCAAAATTTGCCACATTTCAACGTGAGGTCAGCCCTGCATTATATGAGGCATTGACGGCTGATAATATAGACACCATTGCAGCAATTACTGCAGGCTTCACCGGGTCAAGATTTTCAAGTAATATTGGCGATTTGTGGAAAGAACTATCCATTAAACCTGCAGAGCAATGGCCGGGAAGAGGTCACAATGCGGCATCTTTTTCTGTGGAAGATTCAAAGGAAGTTTATTTTCATAAATATATGCTGGAAGAAAACGGTGCAACAAAAGAGACAGGTTGGGAACAGGTGGATGCAAGTTTTTATGATGCCAACCTTGAATATCTTGGTATGGCTATCCTGGCCAAACCCTATGGTGTATTTGAACAGGATCGTCTGACCCAGGCAGCTCCGCCGGGGATGGCCTATGTGGGCAATTCAAAATACGGGGAATGGAAAAAAGATAATACAGGTAACCAGTTCTGGTCCTGGTATGGGAAATATGCCCTTTTTTCCATGCTTTTTAATTCGCGGCCTTCCTATTATTCTTACAATTCCTGGAATGGCTGGAATAATAACTATAGGAACAGGCAACCTTATTTTGGCAAAACCCAGAAAGGGTTCCAGAAATATGGTACATCTGGCACAATTGTAAAACAATCACCAGGATTTCAGAGTACAAATTTTGCAAAAAGCGGAGGGTTCAAATCTCAAACCCCTTCTGTAAGAGGCGCCGGGGCCAATCTTCGTGGCGGTGGTCCGAAAAGTAAAGGTAAATAGAACAATTCTAAGGAGGAAAGAATGGATATAGCTGTAACTCTCGCAGGGCTTGGTCAAGGATTGACATATGTCATTTTGGGCATCTTTTTTATCTGGCTGGTTAAAAAAGTGGATGACTGGCGGACTAAAGACTTTGATGATGATGTTCATATTGATGATGGGAATGTTGCTGTTGGGCTTAGAAGGGCTGGACTCTATCTCGGGATTGCCATTGCATTGTCCGGGGCCATGGGCGGATCTTCAAAAGGTTTTTTTCTTGATGTGATCCAGTTGCTGGTTGACGGGCTTATTATCACGGGATTTATGTTCTCATCCCGGACCATAAATGATTTCATCATGCTGGGCAATATCAATAATGATGAAGAATGCGTCAAAGAATTCTTGCAGCCTGATGGAAGTAAAGTCGTTGGGAACACAGCCGTGGGCATGGTTGAAGCAGGGATGTATATTGCCACGGGATTTATTCTTAACGGATCAATTTCAGGAGCCGGAGGAACCTTTTTCCAGAGTATTGCCAGTACTATTCTCTTTTTTATTCTGGGTCAAATGGCCCTGCTGATTTTTGGATTTCTTTATGAGCTGATCACGCCCTTTAATGTAAGAAATGAGATAAAAGATAATAATCTTGCCGCTGGTATCGGGCTTGGCGGTATCCTCATAGCCATGGGCATTATTCTCAGGTCAAGTATTTCAGGCCCGTTTACAGGATGGGCCAATGATCTTGCCGGTTTTGGCATATATGCTGTTTTTGGTATTGTCATGCTGTTAATTTTTAGAATAGTCGTTGACAAGCTACTTTTGCCCACAACCAATATTGCAACGGAAGTCAAGGAAGACCGGAATGTGGCTGCCCTGATAGTTGTGGCAAGTGCCATTAATGCGGTTGCGATTATCATAGCTTTTTCCATGTAATCCCATGAGAAAAACAAGAGCCGGCTTAAGCTTTGCATCAGTGCTGCTGTGTGCCTGTATGTTTGCAAGCGGTGCCTGCGGCATTATCCTTGAGTATATTCAGGCAAGCCTTGCCTCCATGATACTTGGCAATTCCTTTGAACAATGGGCCATGGTCATAGGACTCATGCTGTTCTGGATGGGGTTTGGCAGCCTGATCCAGGCACAGATTCCCAAAAAATATCTTATATATGCCTTTGTATGGGTGGAAACAGGGTTAGCCCTTGCCGGAGGGTTTTCTCCCACCCTGACCTATATATCCTATGGTTATACAGCCCATTACATCCTGGTACTCTATTTTTTTGTAAGTTTTATCGGCATCATGATCGGGCTTGAAATTCCAGTAATTATCAGGATAAATAATGACTTTAGCAAAGAGTTATCCACCAACCTTGGAAACATCCTGAGTGCTGATTACATTGGCAGTCTCATAGGGTCATTCATCTTTGTATTTATCTTCTTAAGATTTACGCCCATCACGGAAGCAGCCTTTCTGACAGCCGGAGTCAATTTTTTCCTGGCCTTCGTCACCTTTGTCTATTTTTCAAAAAAAGGATTGTTAAAAACAGGATTCCTGGTGCCGGCTGTCATGGTACTTACTTTTTGTACCATATCATATGGATATCTCAATAATCGGCAATGGAACATAAAGATTGAACAGCCCCTGTATGATGACTCCATTATTTTAAGCAAAACCACACAATACCAGCATATCGTCATTACCCATTATAAACCCTTTGATGAAGTCAGGCTTTTTTTAAACGGGAACCTGCAATTTTGCAGCACTGACGAACAACGATACCATGAGCCCATGGTGCATCCGGTCATGAATCTTGCCCCGATCAAAGAAAGGGTGCTTATTCTCGGTGGCGGAGATGGGTGTGCCTTAAGAGAGGTCTTGAAATATAAAGAGGTAAAACAAGTGCTTCTGGTGGACCTGGATCCTGAAATGACCAATCTTGCCCAAACCCACCCTGTTTTAAAGAGAATTAATCAGGATGCATTTAAAGATGCCCGCCTTGTCTTTATTTCAGGAAATGGAGTTACCCAGGGGATCAATAGACGACTTTATCTTGAAGACCATAAAAAAAGGCATCCCATAAATCAACCTGAACCTTACAAGCTTGCCGATGTAAAAGTGATGAATGTTGATGCAGATAAATTTTTAAGCGATGTTTCAGGCTTCTGGGATGTCATTATTATTGACATGCCGGATCCTTCAACACCAGAATTGACCAAGCTGTATGCCAGAGAATTTTATAAAAAAGTAAAACAGCATTTGTCACAACATGGGTTGATGGTGGTCCAGGCAACCTCACCCTATCTTGCCAAAGAAAGCTTTCTTTGTATTGGACGAACCCTGGAAAGCGCTGCATTTGATATTCTTCCGTTTCATGAGAATGTCCCTAGTTTCGGGGACTGGGGATGGTATCTGGCCTGGCACCCCAACATACAAAAGAAAAAAATCCTGAGCAGAATAGAGCAGCTTACCATTGATGTGCCTACACGCTTTATCACACCTGAAGTTTTTAGTAGCGAGCTTGTATTTGGTAAGGATGCGCTTTTGACAACAAACAAGCAGATTAATACCATCCTTTATCCAACCCTGTTAAGTTTATACAACCACGAATCCTGGCTGCTTGACTAGACAGCCATAAAAATGTCATTGTCTCCCCTCACATAGCCGATCTATCTGATGGATGAATAGGCAGTGTCTGGATGAGTTTAGATTGGATCCCGGATTAAGCAATCTCACTATCAACACATACCGGCTGACAACGCCAAGAATCTTTTCCCTTTGCATTTGGGCCTTCATTTTGTCACCATTAAATTTCCATACATCCAACGGCCGAAGCTTCCAATGAAGTTTTTTAAACCGGGATAGATCATCCTTTCCTTTCAACGCCTGTGACCACACGATAGGTTCAGGCCAGCCGTGCTTTTGCGCAACCTGTGGGACAGTAAATCCTTTCAATAAGTCGCTATTTGGCCATTTTGCCAGTCCTGGCATTTTGGCCAAATGGTTAAATAAAGTCTTTCGTGGAATGCCCAATCGCTTTGCTATCCTGTCCTGGGGAATACCAAGCATGTTTAAATGAAAGATTTTAAGATCAAGTTCCAAAAGGGTTGTGGCTCTTAAATCAGCAATATATGAGTCAACGGCCTGTCTTGATCTGCCAATTGCCTTGCCGATTTCAGAAGATGTTAATTTGGTATTGGTTTTAAAAGCACGTCTGGCCGTATTTCTTGTTTCAGATTCTGTAAGCTGCCTTGGGCCTATTGCCATTTTTGTAGCATAAAGAAGCGGATCAATTTTATTCAAGGTTTTGATAATTACGTCAATCTCAATTTGGCCTGTTTTTTAAGTATCATTTAAACCATGGCTTGTAAATCAAGGAAACCTTAATTTTTACTGATGTATAAAATGAGTTGAGTTGAGTTTTTTTAAATAATTTGTAACTCCAATTATAGTTTAGTGGAAGATTTGTCCATTTGATTGAGCTTGGTCAAATACAGTTGAATATTTTTTTGGAAAATTATTTGCCTTGCACCACAATTTAAAGTACTGTGATTTTCGGTGTAGGAATTTTAATAAGGGAGGTGATTTATCTCCAATTATGTAGCGAGTTTTTTTTGTTGCGAGTTTACCCCGCCTGATCCCGCAGACCCCGCCCCATTTTAAATAAAATACCCCGCCCGCCTTTTTTTATGCCAATCATAGATCTGAGGAGGTACCAGGTCTATGAAAAAGAAAATAAGAAGACGTAGGTGCAAAAACTGTGATGATTTATTCAAGCCAGATCCCCGCAATCTAAAAAGGCAAAAGTTTTGCAGAAAACCAGAATGCAAAGAAGCCAGCAAGCGATACAGTCAGCAACAATGGTTAACGAAACCAAAAAATAGAGACCACTTCTCAGGTCCTGAAAATGTCATCCGGGTTCAGCAGTGGCGCCAGCAGAACCCAGGATACTGGAAGCGGAAAGAGTCTAAAAAAGTCACTTCGTTAATTAAAGATGCGTTACAAGAGACCTTATCGGCGAATAGCACTATCGATAAAGGGTTTCCAAACGATTTAATGCAAACTGCGTTACAAAATTCCTTATCGGCTAAAACCCTTGTCATTATTGGCTTTGACACCCAGTTAAATAAAACTGCGTTACAAGATATCATTGATTTTACAGATCAGGGAACAGTAAAATTGGTGCCGGATGTTCTTAAAAAACTGATTGATCAAAAAAAAGGGGGCCAATATGCAGCCTTGACGCACGTTTTTTTTAAGTCAATGATAGTAAGGTTTTCTGTCAAAT
>CAYWGN010000095.1:0-17004 GCA_964457495.1 uncultured Desulfobacula sp. | reverse complement strand
CTGCTTATAATTCTTTGTGCAAGCTGGGGTTTTAATCAAGTGGCCATCAAGGTTGCAATTTCAAGTGTGCCTCCAGTGCTCCAGGCCGGTATCCGATCAATCGGTGCCACCATACTGGTGCTGATATGGATGAACCTGCGCCGTGTTCCTGTTTTGGCAAAAGATAATACTCTTTGGTGGGGAATCGCTGCCGGCCTTCTGTTTTCAGCAGAATTTATTTTGATCTATTGGGGTCTTGATTTCACCAATGCATCGCGGGCAGTCATTTTTTTGAACACATCACCATTTGTAGTGGCCTTAGGTGCTCAGCTCTTCATTCCCGGAGAAAAACTCAAAAAAATCCAGGTACTTGGTCTTTGCCTGGCCTTTGTTGGTATTATTGTCGCATTCAATGAATCTTTAAACCTGCCCACCAGACAAATGCTTATCGGGGATATCATGCTGACCCTTGCTGCTGTTTTCTGGGGTGCAACAACAGTTGTGATTAAAGCAAGCCCTCTTGCTTTAATTTCCCCGAGCAAAACGCTTTTATACCAGCTTAGTGTTTCTGCTCTGGTTCTTCCTGTGGTTTCCGTGGTATTTGGAGAGCCTGGTGTTGTAAACATGACCCCTTTGATTATGGCAAGCCTTTTTTATCAAATTGTCTGGATTGCATTTATCACCTATATTGCCTGGTTTTGGCTGATCAGCAATTATGCTGTATCAAGGCTTGCTTCATTCACTTTTTTAACGCCTTTTTTCGGGGTAATTGCCGGAGCCTTATTTCTACACGAGCAGATAACCCTATACCTTTTTTGTGCTCTTGTTCTGGTGGGGACTGGGATATATCTTGTAAATCGGCGATGATACATGGCCATTTATACTGGACGTTATCATTTTGCTAGCAGTCCTCCTCGCATTCGACCACATTATTCGGCATTGGGAAAAGTTAAAACACGGCGACAGCAAAAATTGATTCCCGTTGCTAAAATAAGAGATTTAAGAAAAAGGCCACTGGTAAAACAGCGGCATATTTCAAGGCCGATTATTTCTCCACGGATGGACCAGCAGAGAAAAAAGGTCAGGCAACCCAAAAAAAGCCGGAAAGCACAGTCATCGCAACCAAGGAAAATTCGGCAAGCACAGTTACCACGACAAAGAGATTCCATAAACCACGGCCAAGAGAAACAAAAAAGAGGCAGGAACTGATCCAAAGGAATGACAGACATTTTGATGACGCCTTAAACGCAAAAATAACCGGTAATACCCGGTTCATTTTTTTGTTGAAATATAATAGTCGTTACAAATAAAATCTTTTGAAAACTCGGTTTATTTTAACTTTACATTTTATAAATTGTGATTTATATTTATCATTATATTTAAATTTTGATATTTATTTTTATAATAAAATACAGGAAGTCAAAATGAAGTTTACAAAAGAAGTTGTCGAAATGATTAAAACCTTTATAATTAATAATGTCTCAAATAACCCCAATACATTGACATCAATCACTTGCAGCCATTTTCAAATCACAAAGCCAACTGTTTATAAATATATCAATGAATTGGTTGAGGATAAAATTATTGAACGGCTTGGATCAAATCGATCGCCCAATTACAAATTAGTTGAAACCGTTTACAATTGGAAGTATGAGAATAATCATTTAGAGGAAGACATCCTGTGGTCAAAGGATGTAGCACCCCTGTTGAAAGATATTAAGAGTAATGTAAAAGAAGTTTGCCAATATGGTTACACCGAAATGGTCAACAATGTGATTGATCATTCAGAATCCGATATTTTAACTATTCAGTTATCTGTAGATTCTTTGAATCTTAAAATACGAGTGTCTGATAGCGGAATTGGTATTTTTGAAAAAATCAAAATAACGTTGGGTTTGGAACATCCAAAGCAGGCAATTTTAGAATTGGCAAAGGGCAAATTCACTTCTGATCCTGAAAATCACTCTGGAGAAGGTATATTTTTCACTTCCAGGGTGTTTGATACCTTCTTGATTTTTTCACACCAGTTACGTTTCATCGGGTTTGGAAATGATGACGGGTTCTTGTTTGACGAAAGCAGTGATCTTCCGGGGACAACCGTTTATATGGAAATCAAAAAAGATTCAGTCACCTTATTAAAAGAAATGTTTGATGAATACGCAGACCCGGATAAAGATCCGAGTTTTCATAAAACTCGTATTCCTGTTGAGCTTATGCAACATGAGGGAGAATCTTTGCTTTCAAGATCACAGGCAAAAAGACTTATATCAAGATTTGACCGGTTTACTGAGGTGATATTGGATTTCAAAGGTGTCACTCAGATTGGTCAAGCCTTTGCCGATGAAACATTCAGGGTTTTTACAAACAAGCATCCTGATGTACACCTTGTAACTATTAATACATCCACCGATGTCAGTAATATGATTAAAAGGGTACAATCAACCAAGTAGGTCAGATCAATATTAATCGTAGTGGTGAACGGTGGCGCAACCGCCGAACTTGAAAATAACCGGTTTCACGCCGGGTAGCCGGGAGCTGTTGCCAACTCCAAGCCCCCTCAGAATCCTGCAAGAGACTTTCACCTCACATGGGGCTCTGCCAAATTTTAGGTGATGAAAAAATTTTAAGGCTATTTTTTTAATCAGGGTGGGTCAAAATTGGGTTATAAAAGAGGGTCATTTTTCGGTTGTAAATTCTAAGGGCTCAAGCATTGATAAAGCATCTTGCGACACCCAGCAGTATGAAACTGCCTTCACGGTACGCGGTTGTATATCTGTAAGGTAATTAGTACTATAAAGTCTTGAGAACCAGTTCTGAGTTGTAATGTCACGAAGAATTGGTTGAACGCGGAGTCAAGTATACTGAACACCCAAATAACCATGAACGCATTAAGGATTTTATTTTAAAATCATCACAGTTGCTTTCCAGTTCCCAGTGATAGAGTTCAATTTCAGGCCAGCCATGCTTTTGCGCAATCTGGGGGACTGAAAATCCTTTGGATAAATCGCTATTTGGCCATTTTGCCAATCCTGGCATTTCCGCACAAATAGAAGGCTGTGGCTATCTTTTCTTTTTTTAGAACAACCACGGCACTCTGAGAACAGACCAAATGAAATCTTTCTTGTGATTTTCTTACTCTTTATGCTACAAGTTTTTTAAACACTGCAACTCATAAAGGAGGGAAAAGATATGCGACTGGTTACCAGATCAGACTTTGACGGCCTTGGTTGTGCGGCCATTCTGAAAGAGGTGGGAAAGATTGAGGACATCAAGTTTGTTCACCCCAAGGATGTTCAGGATGGAAAAATAGAAGTTACGTCCAACGATATACTGGCCAATATACCCTATGTAAAGGGTTGTGGAGCATGGTTCGACCACCACTCAAGCGAACACGAACGAAAGGCCTTTGGTGAATTTAAAGGAAAGTGTGATCCCACAGCTTCCAGTGCCGCACGGGTGGTTTACAATTTTTATGGTGGATATGACTGGTTTAAAAACGACCATCTGGATGATTTGGTTGATGCAGTGGACAGGTCTGATTCAGCACTATTCACTAAAGAGGAGATACTTGATCCTGATGGCTGGGTCCTGCTATCTTTTGTCATGGACCCAAGAACGGGCCTGGGCAGGTACAGAGACTATAGGATCAGCAACTATGCCCTTATGATGGACATGATCAACTATTGCCGTGAAAAGACGGACAAACAGATTCTTGAGCTTCCAGATATCAAAGAGCGGACCATTCGCTATTTTGAGCAGGACAAGTTGTTCCGTGAGATGCTGTTGCAGAACAGCACTGCCCATGATTCAGTGGTACTGCTTGACCTGCGTGATCAAGAAGAGATTTATACAGGGAATAGGTTTCTATTATACAGCCTTTTTCCTGAACAGAACATTTCCACGACGGTTATGTGGGGTTTTCAACGTCAGAACATCGTAATCACCTGTGGCTACAGCATCATTAACAGAACTGCGACGGTGGATGTTGGATCATTGATGTTAAAGCACGGCGGAGGTGGTCACCATCGAGTGGGAACCTGTCAGGTAGCAGTGGAAAAGGCAGAAGAAGCCATTAGGGAAATCCTGGAAACACTGAACAAGGGATAAGCGATTTTTTTTAAAAATCTTAAAAATCGTCAATACAGACAATAAGGGGGAAAGCTGATGACCACCCTGAAAAAAATCAATGCTAAAATGGTAGATCTTTGTATCTGAACCAGAGTAGTATTTTGATCTTTCAGGGCATATTACAATGCTTGAAGATTTAGCATGATCATTTCAAATGGCTAGCGCTGGTAGCTTGCTTGAAGGGTCGGCTTTTTTGTAAATACAAAAGGAGGTATTTTAATCATGGATACGTTAATGAGTGTTCAGGTAAAGGAAGGCCAGGTTCGCACATCCCCTTCCTTTCTGGCTGCAATTCTGGGAAAACTTGCCTATGGGGAAAGAGTGTCAGTGCTCAAGGACAATGGAGGCTGGATGAAAATCCTTGATTCAAACTCCGGGGTTTCAGGATGGATGCATTCTTCGGCCCTGACAACTAAAAAGATTATTTTAAAGGCCGGGAAAAAAGATGTTGCTATTTCAGCGACCAGTAATGAATACGCTCTGGCAGGCAAGGGATTTAACAAGCAGGTGGAAAATCAGTATAGAAAAGATAACCCAAGCCTTGATTTTTCCTGGGTAGACAAAATGGGGCGTTACAGAGTGTCATCGAAACAGATGCAGCAGTTCCTCGCTACAGGCAAGGTGATCCCCTTGGGAGGTGCAGCATGAAAAAAGATGCATCAAGAAGGGATTTTTTAACTATCACCGGTAAGTATGCGGCCCTGGGACTTGGAATATCCCCGTTGCTTAATCTGATGCTTGGCGGCTGCAAGACCATGGAAGCCATTTCAAATATCACTAATGTGGTATCCATTGGTAATACCGGTTATAACACAGGCCAGGTCAGCTCGGTGATCAAGACAGGAAAGGCGGTTGCAAGAAGTTTTGAAAGTTTTACACCAGAACAGGAATACTATATTGGCCGTACTATTGGAGCAAAGATTTTGGAAAAATATCCTGCCTATAATCGTGCCAAAGCAAATAATTATATCAATGTGCTGGGACAGACCCTGGCCCAGGCATCGGATACGCCGGAAACCTTTGATGGATATCACTTCCTGATCCAGGATTCCGATGAGATTAATGCCCTTGCCGCCCCGGGCGGATTTGTTTTTGTAACCCGGGGGCTTATCAAATGCTGCAGGCACGAAGATGCACTGGCAGGTGTTCTTGCCCATGAGATAGGTCATGTCCAGGCAAAGCACGGGCTTCGAGCCATAAAACAGTCCAGAATTACCAAAGCCTTTGCCATCATGGGGACTGAAGGTGCCAAGCATTTTGGCGGCAAGGAACTTTCACAGCTGACAAGGACTTTTGGGGACAGTATTTCAGATATTGCACAGACCATGATTACCAGCGGGTATTCAAAGACTTTGGAAAAGGAAGCTGACCTTAGTGCAGTTACCATTCTAAAAAGAGTGGGGTATGATCCCAATGGCATGGTGGATATGCTAAGATTGATGCAGACAAGGCTGGTTCCCGGGCGGATTGATTTTGCAAAAACTCATCCCACACCTTTGGAGAGGATACACAATCTCGAAAAAGTCATTAAAGGTTATAGGTCTGTATCCCAACCTGCTGCCCGGTTAAAGAGATTTAAAACAATTCTGAGTCTGAGTTAGGATGCCCCCAAGGCAAAAAATTTTAAAAGAGAGCCTGCTTGGGGTTGGGATTGGGTGTGCGGCAGCTGTCATCGCCTTAATGATATGGTCCATGGGATGGTTTGAAAAATGGGAGCGGAACACCTGGGACTGGCGCGTTTCAGTCATGGCAAAACCAGCCGCCACCACTGATGACATTGTTGTGGTTCTCCTGGATCAGAACAGTCTTGACTGGGGTTTTACACAAATGGGTCTAACTTGGCCCTGGCCCAGGGAGATTTATAGTGTCCTGGTTGATTTTTGCAAAAGAAATCAGGCCAGGTCCCTGGCATTTGATGTGCTGTATACAGAGCCTTCCAAATACGGAGTTTTAGATGATATGGTACTGGGGAAAGCCATGGCAAAATTTGGCAGAACGGTAACCCCGGTATTTTTAAGCCAAACCTCAGGTTTCCTTATTCGCTGGCCCGATAATATTTCAAAACCCGGATTCACAGTATCCGGCCTGGATCAATATTTAGAAAGAACAAACAACCAGGGTCTCAAATTTTTAAGGGCAATCATGCCGGTTGATGAAATTGCAAAAAATACGGCTGTTTTGTGCAATGTTAACAAATCTCCTGAGCCAGATGGTATTTATAGGAAAATGCCGGTTGTTACGGTTTTTGACAACACCATTGTTCCTTCTTTGGGACTGGGAGCATATATGGCTGAGCATCCGGATGCTGAAATATCCTTTCAAAAAGATTCTATTGATATTAACGGGTATAAGATTCCCACGGATGAACAGGGCAGTTCTATTCTTCGCTTCAGGGGGCCTTCGGGAACCCATGCTACTTTTAGTGCTGCATCCGTTATCCAGTCTGAAATACGGCTCCGCAACAATGAGAAGCCAACTATCACAGATGTGAACGCTTTTAAGGATAAATATGTCCTTTTCGGATTTTCCGCTCCAGGATTGTTTGACCTTAAAGTATCCCCTGTGGACGGCCTATGTCCTGGAGTAGAAATTCATGCCACAATGCTGGACAATTTTTTATCCCAGGATTTTATCCAGCCATCCCCTTTCTGGTTTTTTTCTCTTTTTATCCTGGGACTCACATGTTCCGGCGGAATCTTGCTTTGTGTATTCAGCAAACCTGCAACAGGCGGCTTTATCAGCCTGGGTTTTTTTTTAATACCTGTCGGTTTTGGATTGATCGCTTATGCAAAAGGTTATTGGCTGCCGATGGCAGCACCGGAAGCTGCACTTGTACTGACCATTTCCCTTGCTCAGGTCACTAATTATGCCACACAGGGAAGACAGAAAAGGTTCATTAAAAATGCTTTCAGGCATTATTTGAACCCCCAGGTGATAGACGAGATCATTGAGCATCCTGAAAAGTTGAAACTGGGGGGGGAACGACGGGTCATGACGGTTTTTTTTCTGATATCCAGGGATTTACAGCTATCTCGGAAAAACTGGAACCTGAAGTGTTGACCCAGTTTTTAAACCAATACCTGACCGCCATGACAGATATTATTCAGGACGAGGGGGGTACCATTGACAAGTATGAAGGGGATGCCATCATTGCTTTTTGGAATGCACCTTTGGAAACACCTGATCATCCTGTAAGAAGTGTCCGTGCCGCTTTACTGTGCCAGCAAAAACTGGCCCGGATGCGGCCGGAGTTCAACCGGCAGATCGGCGGGAATATTTATGCGCGTATCGGTATCAACACCGGCACTGCCATTGTGGGCAACATGGGATCCAAAAAAAGATTTGACTATACCGTGATCGGAGATACGGTCAACCTTGCTTCCAGACTGGAAGGTGTTAACAAGCAGTTTGGCACCTATACCATGATTTCCATGGCAACACTTGAGATGCTGGGGGAGATGTTTGCAAAACGGGAATTAGGCAGGATCACTGTAAAGGGTAGAAACGAACCGGTCCGGGTGTTTGAACCCATGTACCATGAAGAATATGAACGTCAAATAGAAATGATGACAAAGTTTCATGAGGGGCTTGAAGGTTTTTATGCCGGAGATTTTGAAAAAACTATCCACATACTGCAACCCTTTGAAAAAATCGATCCAGTCTCATCTGCCTATATTCAAAAATCAAAGGAAATGCTGGCATTACCTGTGGAAAAAAGAACCTTTATATGGGTAATGACGCAAAAATAATTAATTCAATGGGGACATCAATTTTTCTTTAAGGCCTGAGAGGCGCAATGCGGTTTTATTATTATCCAAGGCCATTTTAAGGGCTTTTGAAGATCCGACAATGATTACCAGATGTTTCCCCCGGGTCATGGCCGTATATAAAAGGTTTCTTTGCAAAAGTGGGAAATGGGCCGTGGTCAGTGCGATAATGACGGCGCTATACTCACTGCCCTGGGATTTATGGACAGATATGGTATATGCCAGGGTAAGTTCATCCAGTTCCAGAATATCATATTCTACAATGCGGCCATCGTAATTCACCAGAATCTTGTTTTCCGTTTTAATCACCTCGGCAACGATACCGATATCCCCGTTAAACACATCTTTTTCATAATTATTTTTCAGATGCATGACCTTGTCATTGGGTTTAAACATGATGCCCCGGGACTCTATGCCGCCCCTGGACTGATTTAATACTTTTTGAAGTTGCTGGTTCAAATTTATGGTACCGGCTTCTCCCCGATGCATGGGTGTTAAGACCTGTATTTCATCAATATGAGGGAATGCTTTGGGTATTCGTTTTGAACACAGTTCAAGGATGGTTTCCACCACTTTTTCAGATGTCTGGTTTTCAATAAAATAAAACTCTGACAATTCGCCGGCCTCATCCTTTTGAAAATCCGGCATTTCTCCGTTCCTGATACTATGGGCATACATGATAATAGGGCTTTGCTTGGCCTGCCTGAATATATTTGTTAAAAAAAAGACTTTTATACGTTCAGATTCAATAATATCAGACAATATATTGCCAGGCCCCACAGAAGGAAGCTGGAATGTATCCCCCACAAGTATCAGGACAGCACTTACGGGCATGGCTTCAATTAGCCGGTACATGAGAAGGGTATCCACCATGGAGGCTTCATCCACGATAAATACATCCAGCTCAAGGGGATTGGCAAAATTCCTTTCAAAGGTCTGGTTTTCAAAGTCAAAGCCTAAAAGCTTGTGCAGGGTAAAGGCCTTTTCCCCCGTTACTTCTGAAAGACGTCTGGCTGCTCTTCCCGTGGGGGCACTTAAGGTAACCTTTAGATTTTGCAGTTTAAAGACTTCACATAATGCCCGTATCAGGGTTGTTTTACCAGTTCCCGGCCCCCCTGTGATCACAACAATTTTTTCAAGCAACACGTTGTTGACAACACTTAATTGCTCTTCGGATAATTTTATGGCCAGTTTTGAGAGAACTTCTTCAAGTATTTTATCCTTGCTGATTTGATGGGGTATGACAGGCATGGATAAAATGGATTTTATCCTTGATGCAATAATAGATTCTGCTTTGTACAGCCTTGAAAGGTAAATTTTTGTTTCATCTTCATGGGTTTCTATTTTTACTTCATCTGAATCTATCAATTGTTCCAGAGCCTTATCAAACCTATCCGGGTCTATGCCGGACAGTCTTGAACAGAACTGGAACAGCTTTTTTTTAAGTCCATAGACATGCCCATCCTGTTCAAAAGACAAAAGACAATGGATCAGGCATGCCTGAAGGCGGTTTTCATCATCTTTTTTTACACCGCCGTTCATGGCAATCATATCTGCCAGGCTAAACCCGATCCCGGGAAGATCCTTTGCAATGGCATAGGGGTTTTTCTGTAAAATGTTCAGGGTCTGGGAACCATAAATCTGGAGAATGGTGGCAGCATGATACACACCCACACCATTTTCCTGAAGGAATTGCATGACCCTTCTGACAGCATGATGCTTGTTCCAGGTCTGCTCAATGAGTGTTTTTTTAGCTTCTCCGATTCCGTGAATATGCTTTAGCTTCTCTGGCTCGTTTTCAATGATATCCAGGGTTTTTTCTTCAAAATGATCCACTATCTTATCTGCCAGGGATTTGCCGATTCCTTTAATCATGCCCGAACCAAGATAATTGCGGATGCCTGAAACAGTTGCAGGCAAAACAACCTTATAAATTTCTACTTTAAACTGGTCCCCATATTTAGGGTGGGTGATCCATTTCCCAGAGATTTCAAGGCTTTCACCTTCAAACACTCCTGCAAGATGTCCCACAATGGTGACAGGGTCATTGATTTTGGCAATTCGAAGTTTGGCTATTGTATAATGGTTATCCGGGTTTTGATAGGTGAGCCTTTCTAAAATGCCTTTGATGATGATCATTTAGCTTTTCACGCTATTGATGATCCAAAGAGCGGTTTCATAAAGATTTGACCCAATAAAGTCAGGGATAATGCCTTTTTGAAAAAGCTGTTGCCGGGCTTTAAGGCCATTTCCCGTTTTGACCAGCAAGGCTTTTGAGCACCCTGCATTGAGTGCGCATTCAATATCTTTGGCACTGTCCCCCACCATAAAGGATTGATTAAGATCAATCTGGTATTTTTTTTGGGCCTCAAGGATAAGTCCAGGGTTTGGCTTTCTACAGGAACAATTGTCCGCCGGGGTATGGGGGCAGTAAAAAATGTCCTTGATGTCTCCCCCCGCTTTTTTAACCCCGTTTTTCATTTTTTTAAAAATAGCATCCAATGTTTTCTGGCTGACCATCTTTCTGCCGACCAAAGACTGGTTGGTGATCACAATGACGTTAAAACCATTTTGGGTAAGAAGGGCAATGGCCTCAGGGCTTTTGGGGATAAACTCAAATTCTGATTCATTTTTAATATATTCGGAAGAGTCCACATTAATGACCCCATCCCGGTCTAAAAAAACTATCTGTTCCATAATTTTTCTCTTTATTCTGCAACGGCAAAGGCACTGCCAAAACCTTGTGCAATGATTTTTTCACTGAATCTTATGGCATCTTTTAAATTGGTAAATTGGCCGATTCTTACCCTGTAAAAAGTCCCGCGGTCATCAGTAAACGTTGTAACATGAGCATTTTGATACTGGTTTGATAATTTATCCCGGTATTCCAGGGCATTGGCGTTGACCTGGAATGCCCCCACCTGTACTGTAAAATTGCCTTTCCAATAATCAATGGGTTTAAAGGCAATGGGATCTTTTGTTTTTTTGGAATAGGATGTGGCCATTCCAAGGGCAGTCACCTTTATTTTTCCAGTTCCAGATCCCAGTATCCCAATGCGGCTTGCCCCCGTATAAGACAGATCTATGATCCTGCCGGCGATAAAAGGGCCGCGATCATTGATCCTCACCACAATTTTTCGGTTGTTTTTAAGGTTATGAACACTGACCCAGGTATTCATGGGCAAGGTTTTGT
Source organism: uncultured Desulfobacula sp. (assembly GCA_964457495.1). Taxonomy (GTDB): domain Bacteria; phylum Desulfobacterota; class Desulfobacteria; order Desulfobacterales; family Desulfobacteraceae; genus Desulfobacula. The sequence goes on along the minus strand of CAYWGN010000095.1, from coordinate 5,937 downwards.
GTGCAGCCGTCATGGCATACATGTTGTAAGTTTCACCATTGGATGTTTTTCTTTTATGGAATTTTTTACCGTACCAGGAGGCAATTCCGGTCTGAACAAAATCTGTGGCGCTGGCAATGGGGGTGTACTGAATCCCTTTTATTTTATAGGGTCTCTGGGTTGCAGGCCTTTTTTGGTCGGAAGATGAAATTGTTTTATCGCTTGATGATTCAGGCGGTGGTATATGGGCTGAATCATAGGGGGCAAAGGGGATTGAACATCCGAAAAAAGCCAATGAGAACAATATCAGGATCTGGGATGTGAGCTTCAAAAAAATACTCCATAATATATAGCATTATCAGTCAAGCGCTAATTCCAATACACTTTCCATTTTATCAACAAAGTAAAATTCAATGGAATTTCTTATATAATCCGGCACATCCTCCATATCTTTTTGATTCCATAGCGGCAGAATAATTTTTTTAATTCCTGCTCTATGCGCTGCAATCACTTTTTCCTTGATCCCTCCCACGGGCAGAACTTCTCCTCTGAGGGTAATTTCACCGCTCATGGCCAGACGTTTTTTCACAACTCGTCCTGTCATCAATGATGTCAAACAGGTCAGCATTGCCACTCCGGCGGAAGGACCATCCTTTGGTATTGATCCCTCTGGCACATGAATATGAAGATCATGATTGTTGAAAAAGGTTTCATCCACATTTATTTTTTTTGCGTTGGCCCGGATAAAACTTAAGGCAGTGCTGGCAGATTCTTTCATGACATCCCCAAGCTGTCCTGTTAAGGTAAGAGTTTTCCCCCCTTTCATGGCCACAGCCTCTATAAAGAGGATCTCTCCCCCATAGGGAGTCCAGGCAAGCCCCACAACAACCCCGGGATTTTCTATCCTCAACGCCAGATCCGGCATATTTGATACCGGGCCCAGATATTCATGCAGATCTTTTTGACCCACAACAAGATTTTTGGCTTTTTCCTCGGCAATTTTGCTTGCAACTCCCCGGCATACAGATCCTATATGCCGTTCCAGGTTGCGCAAACCTGATTCTCTTGTATATCCTGAAATAATTTTTTTCACAGCACCAAAGGTAATTTTAATCTGGGTTGAGTTAAGACCGTTTGCATCCCTTTGCCTGGGAACCAGATACCGTGTAGCGATTTTTAATTTTTCCTCTTCCGTATAACCGTTTAGTTCCAGAACTTCCATCCTGTCTCTAAGGGGTGCCGGGATTGTATGGAGCACATTTGCCGTAGTTAAAAACATCACATCGGAAAGATCAAAGGACACATCCAGGTAATGATCTGAAAAAGAAAAATTCTGCTCCGGGTCCAGGACTTCCAAAAGAGCGGAAGACGGGTCTCCATGATAGGAGGAGCTCACCTTGTCGATCTCATCCAGCATGAACACGGGATTTTTTGTGCCGGCTTTTCTCAAACACTGGATAATTCTTCCTGGAAGCGCACCCACATAGGTTCTTCTATGGCCCCTTATTTCAGCCTCATCCCGAACCCCTCCCAGGGCAATTCTGACAAATTCACGGCCCAGGGCGCTGGCAATAGATCTGCCAAGGGATGTTTTACCAGTGCCTGGAGGGCCTGTAAAACAAAGAATTGGGCCTTTGGAATCGTTTTTCAATTTACGAACGGCCAGATATTCAAGAATCCTTTTTTTGGGCTTTTCAAGACCATAATGGTCATTGTTCAGTATTCTTCTTGCTTCTTTAATATCCAGTTTATCCTTAGACCGCTTATTCCAGGGTAAGGATGTCAGCCAGTCAAGATAGGTGGATGCCACCACATATTCAGAAGAAGAAGGATGCATCCGAGACAGTCTTTGCAACTCCCTTTTCCCTTCTTTTTGTGCTTCTTCAGACAAGCCTTTTTCTTCAATCTTAGTCTTGTATTCTTTTATTTCAACACTATCGTCTTCGCTTTCACCCAGCTCTTCTTTAATGGCTTTCATCTGCTGACGAAGATAGTATTCCCGCTGGCGCTTATCCATATCTTCTTTTACCTGGGTCTGGATCTTGGAGCCCATTTCCAGGATTTCCAATTGATCATTCACAAGCCGGGTCACTTTTTTCAAGCGTTTATTGACATCCAGAAGTTCGATAACCTTTTGTTTTTCCAGGACGGGTGCATTAATGGTGGAGGCAACCATATCTGCAAGAACATTGGGTTCCTGCAATGATTTGATCATGTGACCCATTTCTGAAGGAAGCCCAGGGGAAAGGTTTACAACTTTTTCATATTGTTCAACAATATTGACCATCAAGGCTCGGTTTTCTTTGTTTCTGTCAGCATTTCTATTTTCCAGGACATCAATTTGGGCCTGCATATACTTTTTGCCCTGAAGAAATTTTTTGACCCTGAAACGGTCTAAACCCTGTATTAAAAGCTGGGCTTTATCATCTTCCATTTTGGACATTTTTAAAATAATGGCTATGGTACCGATCATGTGGAGATCATTTGCCGTGTGTCTGGAATCAATATCAGATCGTCTGGATAAAAGCAGTCCCAGCATCCTGTTCCCGGACATGGCCTCATCAATCAGCTCCACGGCTTCATTTTGAATCAATAACAGAGGCAATACCATTTTGGGGAAAAGGTTGGTGTCAACGATGGGAAGAATTGGTATAATATTGGGAATATTATCTGAAGTTATATTGTGTGAGGGAGCCTTAAGATCATCCATTATTCTAGGGGTTCCTTTTGGAATCTATGGCTTAAATGAAATCTATGGAAACATTTCGTTTCCCCTTAATTTCTTTGTTGAAAAATTTTCCCAGGGTAAGCTCTAAAAAACCATTGGAAAAGATAGCAGATACTTTTTCAACATCAATAATACTTGGCAGGTACAAAACCCGTTCAAATTGTCCAAATTGTATTTCTGCAAGTCTGTATGTGGCTGTTTGGTCAGGATGATTACTTTTTCTACTACCTGAAATTTTAACGGCTTTGTTGCTGACTTCAATAACAATATTTTCTCTTTTTACACCTGCTATTTCAACCTGGATAATGATTTCACTTCTTGTCTCAAGTATATCCATCTGGGGTTTCCATATCCGTTTTGAAAAACAAAACATGGGATTGACGGATTGAAACAGGCCTTCAAAAGATTTTTCTTCAGTGGTTTGTGTTTCAATGTTATCTCCAAACCGTATCTCTATATGTTTCATATTAACTCCTGATGATACTGGTAAATCAATCATCTGATAATTTGATTAAAATACCATTTGACTCAGATATTGTAAAGCGGTATTAAAAAACACTATTCCAAAAAATCCTGCAAAAGCCTATAAAATTTATAGAAATGAATTTTTGTGAATGGTAAAGGCAATTTTTTTATTTAACTGCAAACCAAAGCATTTTGGAGATTCCATGACCCAAAGCTCAAATCAGGTTGCTCTTGTTACAGGCGCAGGCAGAGGAATAGGAAAAGCCATTGCCATTGAGCTGGCAAAGCGCAACATATTTGTCTATATCAATTATCTGTCCAATAAGACATCTGCACAGGAGACGCTTGAAAAAATAAACAGCAACAACGGACAGGCTGCATTATTGCCCTTTGATGTTACAAGCGCTGACGAATCCCTGAAGGCAGTGAAAGCCATTCTTCAAAAAAGTGCAGCAATTGATATCCTGATTAATAACGCCGGTATCCGGGATGATAAATTGCTGGCCATGATGAAAAAGGATGCCTGGCAAAATGTAATTGACGTCAATCTGACCAGTTTTTATAATGTAACAAAGCCCGTGTTAAAGAATATGCTGAAAAACCGGTTTGGCAGGATTGTCAATGTGGTATCAGCGGCAGGGCAGATGGGAAATGCAGGCCAGGTGAATTATTCCGCCTCAAAAGCCGGTCTTATCGGGGCCACAAAAGCCCTGGCAAGGGAGGTTGGAAACAGAAATATTACAGTCAATGCCGTGTCTCCCGGATTTATTGAAACCCAAATGCTTGACGGTATGAATTTAGAGCGGATAATGGACACAATACCGGCTAAAAGGCTTGGAAAACCAGAAGAGGTAGCCCATGCAACAGCCTTTTTATGTTCAAAAGAAGCAGCCTATGTTAATGGTCAGGTCCTAGGGGTAAATGGCGGAATGATTTAGTAGTGTTTGAACGGCTCGTAGAGGAGCAATGCTCACAAACTCACCCATCTGCGGCGTTACATCGAAATCCTACCAAATTATAAGAGTGGCCTCATGTACAGTAGTACACTCCGGTTTCAGAATTTCTTGTGCCTTGCATATGGGCAACTTTTCGCCCAAACACGGGGTTTGCGGTCAGGCACTATAAGTTTTTAGGTTTTATCCAGTATTTTTCGCAGGGTTTGTGCAAATGTATTCAGGGAAAATGGTTTTTGAATAAATCCATGGCATCCCTGGTTTAAAAATCCTTCTATTTTATCATCAATAGCCTGGCCCGTGGATATGAGTATTTTAGCATCTCCCTGGATATTTTTGATTTCGGAAAAAGCTTGTTTCCCATCCATTTCTGGCATTATCATGTCAAGGACAACCAAAGAAATTTCGTCTTTGCAACGCTTGAATATTTCAACTGCCTCCGGTCCATTTTTTGCAATTATGGGGTTATAACCCAGGTATTCCAGAAATTTTTTACCGATATCGATAACCGCTTCATCATCATCCACCAGCAACACGGTTTCAGATCCTTTTTCCATGTGATCAAAGGGAAGGGATTCCTTTTTTATCTCTTTTGCCGGGATATTATTGGATGCGGGCAAATAGATATGAAAACTGGCACCTTTGCCTTTTTCACTGTTAACCAGAATAAAACCGCCATGATTTTTTATGATACCATAAACAGTAGACAATCCCAGCCCTCGACCCTTGTTATTGCCAATTTCTTTTGTGGAAAAAAACGGGTCAAAAATTTTTTTCTGGGTTTCCAGATCCATGCCAATGCCTGTATCTTTCATCGTTAAATTAACATATGGCCCGGGCTTGACCTCAAAGGGATAATCATTGTCCTTATGAATAATAATATTTTGGGTTGTCACGAAAATATCGCCTGATTCAATAATGGCCTGGGATGCATTGTCCAACAAGTTCAAAAAGACCTGCTCAAGCTGGGAATGGTCTGCATTTACGGGCTGGAGATTTTCTTCATAGTTTTCATGAATGATAATATCTTTTCGGGCAGGCTTAAAAAGAGTCAAACTAGATGCAAACAGCTGATTTACATTCAATGTTGAAATCTGATATTTCCCCCCCCTTGCAAATCCAAGCAACCGCTTTGTAAGTTCAGATGCAGTTTCCACAAGCCGGCCAATACGCTTGGCATGGGTCGTTACTTTTTGGGTGTCAGATACATCAATCTGCAATAATGATAAGTGCCCCTGAATACCCATTAGAATATTGTTGAAATCATGGGATACTCCACCCGCCAATAACCCGATGGCTTCCATTTTCTGGGCCTGTTGAGCCTGAACCTGAAGCCGCTTGAGTTCTGAGATATTCGTAATAACAAAGATAATGCCTTTTGACGGATCAGTTGCGTTGAGTCTTGAAATCCTGATCATGCAGTCAATGCAATTGCCATCTTTTTTTTTCAGTGTTGTTTCAACAAGGCCTTTGCCATGTGTATCCAATTTGGAATACAATTCATTCCCGACCCTGTCATATTCTTTTTGATCAGCATATAAACATCTTGTATTTTCCCCATTGAGAGAATCAGGCTCATACCCGAGCATTGAACAGAAAACATCATTGGTCCAGCCAAGAACCCTGTCTTTTATGATTCCAATCCCTGCAGGGGAAGATTCCAAAACGGCTTTCATTTCCCGGGAGGTCAATGCCTGTTTATTGAAAGGCTCTTTTTTTATGGAAAGGCCTTTGAAAGATTTTTTAACGCTTTTATGTTCAGGTTTCATAAAAAATTACCGGTTAAAGATTCTATCATTTGACTGCCTATCT
>CAYWGN010000094.1:0-17238 GCA_964457495.1 uncultured Desulfobacula sp. | reverse complement strand
GCAGCCAGGGGGATCTTTGAATGATTACCAGGCCATTGAAGCATGTAATGAAAATGATGTGACAATGGTATATACAGGTCAAAGAAGTTTTAAACACTGAAAGAGCGGGGTCAGGCTTGCTTTGTTGCCTTATTGGAATCAATAAGGCAACAAAGCAAGCCTGACCCCAGTTTTATACAAATAAAGACAGCTGATCACGTCTGGCATCAGCATGCTGGATGGTTACCTGGACGATATCTCCGTTCTTGAGTCTGATGCCGCTTGGGGGAAGTTTTGCTTCAAGCATAAATTCCTTGATCAGTACATTATAGTGATCCCTGTGACAATCAAGGACCAGGGCTTCATAAGCAGTTCCCCTTTTGGATTCAAGATACTTGGTGATCCAGTATCGCTTTCTTGATGCCTGCATCCGGCCGGCATTTGCAATAGCCGGTGAAATGGACTGGAGAATTGTTTCAAGTTCAGCCTTGGAATAAGCTTTGCCATATCCGAATATGGCCTTTATCTGCCGTTGCGTCAGAAGATCATGATATCTTCTTATGGGGGATGTGGCCGTGACATATGCTTTAACACCCAGACCTGAATGGTTTTCCGGATCTGTTCCGACTATTGCACGGCTTAATTGTTTTCTTTGCATGAAATTTAATGTCAAAGAGGTTTCAATGCCTTTGAAAAGTCTTTGTTTGGGTTGTGCCTGGGATCGGAAAACTGCAGGCATATTGTTGTTTGAAAGAAATTCAGCCATCAGGGAGTTGGCAAAGATCATCATTTCAGACACCAGCATGCGCGAGGGGTTTTCCCGATCAATTTTTAAATATCCAATTTCCTGATTTTCTTCAAGCCATACATTTACTTCCGGCAGCGTGATCTGGATAGCACCGGCCTTAAGCCTTTTTTCCCGCAGCAGGGTCGCAATTTTATACAGAGTGGTAATGGGATCATTCTTGCCATTCAACAGGTTTGCCTCCGTATAACTCATCTGCTTATGGACCTTGATGATACTGGGAATAATTTTGTAATCCTGAATTTCAAAAAATCGGCTCATCTTAACTATGGTGCTGATACCTGGTCTTATTTCATTTTCTTTCAGGCTGCAAAGATCCTCGGAAAGTTGGGGAGGTATCATGGGCAGTTTATCATCGGGCATGTAAATGGAACTGCCCCGATCCCGAGCCGATAGATCAATGGGGTCATCGGATTTAATATAGGCATCAACATCAACGATATGTATTCCAAGCCTATATCCATTTTCCGTATTTTCAAGGCTTATGGCATCATCAAAATCAAGGGTGGACTGACCATCAATAGTGATTAACAGGATATCTGTAAGGTCCTGTCTTAAGGGGTCGTCAAAAAAATTAAACAGAGTTGCAGTCAGTTTTTTTTCATGTTTCAGCACATCCCTGGAAAATACAGTGGGGATTTGCAGGGCCAAAAGATTGATATTCTCATTTTGATCCCAGATCCCAGCCTGTACAAATATATTAAACAATTGTTCAGGCGAATTAATGGATGATTTTTTGATAATATTTCTTGCCACCAAATGGGAATCAAAATTATTGTTGAACAGGTAATAGGATTTTAAAATATCAATAATAACCTGGTCAATCTCCATGCTGCTGCCGTTTTTATTATTCAAAACCTCATCGATCCATGTAGCGCCTCTCTGGATCTGCAGCTCCTTTTTATAAGCATCTTTTACCTGTCGCTTTTTTGCGTTAACCTGTTCAGGCGTATAAGGGATAAAAAATGTTTTGTTGAATTTAAAATACATTCGGTCATAAAAAAAGGCTCTGATTACAGCTGCTTCATTATCCGAGGTCAGGGGGGGATCAAAACAAAAAAGGGTCATGGTTGAGATATCAATGTCTCCAGACTCCTCATTAAGGAGTTCCCATAATTCTTTAATGTTTATGGCTTCAGAAAGTGTTTTGCGATTTTGGGAAAGCTGTTTTAACTGGGTAACAGTAGAATCCCTGGAAATGGAAGTGTCAAGGCACACCTGTGATATATGAGATAACCGGTTTTTAGAAAAATTGACTTCCCGATTATTCTCATTTAATAATTTTAATTTGTCTTTTTGTTCCTGTAATATCACAGCGCAAATTATTTTTTGCTGATCAATATACTCTACAATATTGTCTTTTATCATGATTCCAACAATAGCAGGAAGGGGGGGGATTGTCAAATAAACAAAAGGTGTGAAAAACTTGTAAATTATCCAAGGATAAGATAAATAATGCCATGGCAAATAAAGATAAAAAAGAGAAAAAAACTTTAAAACAGCAGAATAAAAATGATTTGCCTGTTTTTGATTCTGACCATGATTTTTTAAGGGCATTTATAAAAAAGGATGAAATAAAGACAAAACATCAGGAAGATAATGGTATTGATACCCAAAAAAAAATTCAAATAAATAAGCATGGGGTAGAGGTTATTGGTACTCTGCCCGCTGATCATAATTTTACAGAAACCAAAGAGAATTTTTCTGAATTATTGGAAGAATCATTTAAAAAAAGAAAAGTAAAGCCTGCAAATAAACCATCACCCATGCCCGTAAAAAAAAGATTGAAGCGGTATCCACCAGTTGAAGCTGAACTGGATCTTCATGGATACAACACCATTGGCGCCCAGGTGAAAACCCGTTCATTTATATCCTCCTGCAAACACCAGGGTTTTTTTACCTTGAGAATTATTGTGGGCAAGGGACTTCATTCAGACACAGGCCCTGTATTGCCCGATGTGGTCGAAGATGTGGTAAAGGAAATGAAAAAACAGAATCAGGTGATTTTTTATGAATGGGATAAGAAAAAGAAAACCAGAAGTGGTGCATTAATCGTATATCTGAAACAATTTGAACAATTTGAATGATTATTTGTAACTGTTCAGCCCGTTTAAAAAGGTTACTCTAAAGCCCTGGCTGATGGTTATTTGCAGGAGGTTAAGCGTTTAGCATCGAACAAAAATATCCATCGGCCAGGGCGGTTTCAAGAATAAGTGCTGAATAGATACGATTATTTTTTCCTGAGTTGATACTTTGCAACGGCCTTGTTGTGTTCCTGGATAGTTTTTGAAAATTGATGGGTTGTATCTTTTTTCGAAACAAAAAAAAGATAATCGCTGGGAACGGGATTAAGGGCTGCTGCAAGGGATTTGGCTCCGGGGTTTGCAATGGGCCCTAACGGAAGCCCTTTGATTTGATAAGTGTTGTAAGGGGTTTTTATCTTAAGGTGTTTTCTTTTAATATTACCATCAAAATCTTTTATGCCATATATGACTGTGGGATCACTTTCCAGTCGCATGTTTTTTTTCAGCCGGTTATGAAAAACCGAAGAGATCAAGGGCCTTTCCAAAGCATCTCCTGTCTCTTTTTCAATAATGGATGCAAGGGTCACAATATCGTGGACAGAAAAGCCTATTGTTTTTGCCTGTTTTTGCCATTCTTCAGTGAAAATAGTGTTAAACCGCTCCATCATGGTTGTAATAACAGTCTTACAATCAGTATTTTTAGGGAAAAAATAAGTGTCTGGAAAAAGATAGCCTTCCAGAGTTATTGCATTGATCCCCAGGGAAAAAATAAAGGATTTATCATGGCAAAGATCTATAAATTCTTCATTTTTGCAAAAATTTTCCTTTTCAACCAATAAGGCAATTTCTTTTATATTCATGCCTTCTGGAATGGTTATTCTGTATAATTTTACTTTGCCTTTTAAAAAGATCTCAAGTATTTGCTCCGGGGATTTGGAAGCTGAAAGAATATATTCACCTGCCTGAAGTTTTCTCTCAGCTTTTTTATATTTTGTAAATAATTTAAAAAAGATTTTATTTGATATAATGGATTCGGTTTTAAGGTTTTGGGCAATGACGGCAAGACTTTGGCCGGGTTTAATTGAAAATACTTTTTCAGCGGCCAGAGGATTGAAAGGCTCTTTAACAAAAGAGGATATTTTATGATAAAATAAATGCCCTCCGCCAACCAGGAAGATAACAAGGGTGAAAAAAACAATGAATAGAATTTTTATTTTATTTTTTGCCATATCTTTTTGAGAAGCACAAACAATAAAAGGGCATCATTTTCTGATACCCTTTTACTATTATGATGATCTAAAGTACAGGTTTAACGTCAGTTTACTTTTGCCATTGGAAAGTCAGTGTCAGGGTTATAACAGATTCGACAGCAGTTCAGACATCTTTGCGCTTCTTTGAGGGCTGCGTCTTCCGGCAGAACAAGATCAACCTCAATCATGGAATCAAGCCTTTGAGCAACAGGAATCTCCGGCATTTTAGCCCGGGCTGACTTTTTTATGCCAGGAACTTTTGAAAAAATGGATTCTGGAATTCGTTTTTTCTGTAAAGAATTTTTCACAGGTTCAACGGGTTCCCCTTTAAGGAAAAGGTCAATGGACCTTGCGGCGCGCCTTCCACTGCCAATGGCATCAACAACAAGGGCTGGCCCTGTGGCAGAATCTCCTCCTGTAAAAATATAAGGTATGGAAGCCTGCAGTGTTGCCGGATCATTATCAATGGTATTCCATCTTGTCAGTTCCAGTTCCGTCATTCTTGGAAGGGTATCCTGTTTTTTAAAGGAAGCATCCGGGGACTGACCAATGGCTGAGATAACCATTTCCACATCAAGAAGGGTTTCTGAGCCTTCAATGGGTACAGGACGTCGTCTGCCGCTGGCATCGGGTTCACCCAGTTCCATTTTAAGGTATTCGAGCTGGGCCGCTTTGCCGTTGTCATCGGCGATGACTCTAATGGGGGCAGCCAGGAAAACAAACTCAATACCTTCTTCTTCAGATGCAACAATCTCAACTTCATTGGCTGGCATCTCGTTTCTGGTTCTTCTGTAAACAATGTATACTTTTTCAAGACCAAGCCTTAAAAGAGTTCTTACACAGTCAATTGCACTGTTCCCGCCCCCTACTACAGCTGCAGTCCTTCCCAGCTTTATTTTTTCACCACGGGAAAATCTCTGGAGGAAATCAATTCCTTTAAAACAACCATCGAGATCCTCTCCTTCAATGCCAAGGGAATAATCTTCCCAGGCGCCCACACCCAGGAATACTGCTTCATAGCCCGAGGCCATCAAGGATCCTAACCCGAAATCAGCACCAAATCGAACATTACAAAAAGCCTTGATTCCAAGGTCGAGAATCCCCTGGATTTCCCAGTCAAGAACCTTTTTGGGAAGCCTGTACTCAGGGATACCGTATCTGATTATGCCTCCAAGCTTTGGCATGGCCTCAAAGATATCCACCTGATGACCGATCCTTCGTAAAAAGAAGGCACAGGATAATCCAGCAGGCCCACCACCGATTACAGCCACTTTTTTGCCTGTGTCCGGGGCGCATTTAATGGGAATTCTGGAACCTGAATTCATTTCAAAGTCTGAAGCAAATCGCTTGAGCTGGTTGATGGAAACCGGTTCATCTTCAAGTCCCCTTCTACAATCATTCTCGCAGGGATGGGGGCAAACCCTTCCACAGGCAAGAGGCAAAGGATTTCTCATGCGGATGGTCTGGACAGCCTCTTTATATTTGCCTGCTTTAATCTGATTAATATATTTTGGGATATTGATTTCAGCAGGACAGGTCTGGGCACAGGGTGCCAGAGCATCCTGCTCCTGATTAAACTTCATGAGTTGTTCAGAAAGGGTTGTTACCTTTATAATATCTTTTGGGCAGGCCTGCTGGCAGGCACCGCAGCCCACACATTTGTCATCGTCCACAACAGGATAACCATTGGGGCCAAGCTTAATAGCATTAAATTGACACGCTTTTACACAATCACCAAGACCTATACATCCAACAGAGCAAACCCGTTTGCCACCAAAGACAGCAGCCATGGCTTTGCAGGAGGAAATTCCCATATAGATGTATTTATCATCGGCTCGATTTCCGCCCTCACACATATTATAGGATAACAGGCTTTCAGCTGCGCCTGCATCCACACCCATAATTCTTGCAACTGCTTCCACCCCTTCCTGGTTCGATATAACACATACAGAAGGCGGTGCTAAGCCACTTACAACGGCTTCGGCAGCAGCTGAACATCCGGCAAAGCCGCAACCACCGCAGTTTGCAGCGGCAAGGTTATTTTCCACCTGTGCAATTCTCGGGTCTTCATATACATAAAAGATCTTGGATGAAAGGCTGAGGACAATACCGCAAACAGCACCGATGCCTAACATAAATAATAAAGCTGGGATCATAATTTCACCTTAGTTTTGTAAATATTCTCTGTTGTTCTAAACCATTCCTTTAAAAGACATGAATGTCAATGCGATTATCCCTGCGGTGATAAGCCCGATGGATGTATCCTGCAAGGGTTTTGGAACCCTTGCCAGACTGATTCTTTCCCGGACACCGGCAAACAATATAAGTGCAAGCCCAAAACCGGCCGCATAGGCAAAGGAAGAAACAGCAGTTTCAAGGAAAGTATAGTCTTCTTTAATATTGATCAGGCATACACCCATGACGGCGCAATTGGTTGTAATGAGCGGCAGAAAAATTCCCAGGCCGGCATAAAGAGCCGGGATGCTTTTTTTCAAAAACATTTCCACAAATTGAACCAGAGATGCAATGACCAGGATAAAGGAAACAGTACGCAAATATTCAAGGTTAAGGGCCTTTAAAAGGTAAACATCTACAATCCATGTGATAAGGCCAGCCATAACCAGGACAAAGACAACTGACATTGCCATGCCTATGGCAGTTTCCATTTTTTTGGATGTGCCAAGAAACGGACAGTTCCCAAGAAACTGGGCAAGGAGAATGTTATTGATAAAGATACAGCTTATTGCAAGGACGAATAGATCACCCATAGTATTATCTCCTTTTTATTTTTTACCGATAAGGTTCATCATACAGAGCATGAGTCCAAGACCTACAAAAGCGCCGGGTGCTTCTATCATGAACCGGAATGGCAGAAAGTTTGCTCCCATCTCAAAAATCGGGGTGCCTCCCCATATGGTGATGGTTCCATTGCCTAATATTTCTCTGACTGCACCAAGGGCAGCAAGAGATAGCGTAAACCCGATACCGATTCCCATCCCGTCTGCAATGGATAAAACAGGTCCATTTTTGCTGGCAAAGGCTTCTGCCCTGCCAAGGACAATACAGTTTACAACTATGAGGGGAATGAAAATACCCAGTTTCAGGAATAATTCATATGTATAGGCCTGCATCACCAGTTCCACAATGGTAACAAAGGTTGCTATGATGACTATGTAACATGCTATTCTGACTTTTGACGGAATAACGTTTCTGAGAAGGGATATTAAAAGATTGGAGAAAACCAGCACAAATGTGGTTGCAACTCCCATCCCGATTCCGTTTTCAACTGATTTTGTAACAGCAAGGACGGGACAAAGCCCCAAAACCAGTCTGAAAGGAGGTATTTCAGCCCAGAGTCCTTTGGTAAATTCTTTTGCTAAGGATTGTGCCATCTTATCTTTTCTCCTAAAATATTTTGCCTTATTTCATCTGTTTGACAATTTCAGGTTTAAGTTTCTGATAAATTTCTTTTGCCTGGGCAGCAGCAATGCTTACTCCTTTTGAAGTAACTGATGCACCGGACATGGCATCGATAACTCCGCCATCGCCTTTGAGGGCAAAATTTGTATCCATTTTAAGTCCTGAAAATTGAGCGACAAAGGAAAGGTCTTCTTTGGCCCTTGATCCAATGCCCGGGGTTTCCGAATGGGTTGTCACCCTTACATCCACAATTTCGTCGGTATCCAGGTTGATGCCCACCATAAGTCCAATGGGGCCACCAAAAGCGCCCCCTTTTGTTTCAAAAGCAATTGCTTTTGAACCATCAGAAAGAAGAGTTGGGAAAACCTGTAATTCAATATCTCCGGTCTTTATTGTAAATCTTTCAGCCAGAGGATCATTGGTTGCTTCAGGGAATATATCCTGAATGGCAGGAGCTTTTTGAAATTTCAAGACCTGATTTTCAATTTGTACCTCGGTTCCTGATTTTACTGCAGCAAGCAAACCGCCTGAAACAGCTGTCAATACAGTCAAAACCACAATCATACTAATCATTTCACGCATTGTTTACTCCCTTTCCCAAAGCTTTTGGTCTGATTTTGTCGATGAGGGGGTTCACAAGATTCAATAACAATATAGCCAAAACAGTACCATCAGCATAGATGCCAATATTTCTCATCAATATAATCATTGCAGCAGCGGAAAATCCGTAAATAAACATGGGAATTCTGTTTGCCGGCGAGGATGAGTTTTCCGTTGCAAGGGAAAAAGCTCCGAGTAGCGTATATCCTGAAAAAAGATGGAGCATGGGGCCGGCATAGGTATCCGGGTTTGCCATGCTGAAGCATAATGCAGTTACAATGATACCTGCAATAAATGAAACCGGGATCTCCCATCGGATATATCCCCTTAAGATCAGGTATATACCACCGATAATCAAGCCAAGTCCAAAAGTGGAACCGATTGCCCCAACTTGTTTGCCCATAATAAGATCGCCCAGGGGGAAAAAATCTGTAACGGCATTGACTCCCTGTAATTTCAGGGCTGCCAGAGGTGCAAGGGCGGTAAAACTGAATTCGTAATTGACATAGGCAGCATCAAAGTCAAAAAAGACCTTCCAGGAAAGCATTAAAAAGGCCATTCCCACGAGAGCCGGATTAAACGGGTTGGCTCCGATACCACCGAAAATCATTTTGCCAATAACCACAGCAACAAAGGTTCCGGTAATCACAAGCCACCAGGGGGATGTGGCCGGAAGCATCATGCCGAAAACAAGTCCGATAACGGCAGAATCCAGATCACCGATAGTGATCTTCTTTTTGGATGTAACATTTAATATAAGTTCCCAGACCATGGCACTGGAAAGAGATAGCGCAAGCACACCAACTGCTGGTGCGCCGAACTGAATAATACCGAAAATGATGGCCGGAAGGGTGGCAATCATTATATTCAGGTTCATTTTAAAAAGGCTGTCTCCATCATGCCAGAAAGGTGCATGGGATACTGTTAATTTATTATTATTCATTGACAGTCTCCATTCTAAACCTCTGCTCTAAGTTTTAAAAGCTCATGTTTGCCTATCCGGATATATTGGAATAAAGGTATCTTTGCAGTACAGACGTATGCGCAGAGACCGCATTCAATACAAGAAGCTATGTCATATTTATCAGCAGCCTCTTCATACAGGTCAGCTTCAAGGTATCTTACCAGAAGATTCACAGGGACATTTGCAGGGCAGATCCGAAGACATTTGCCACAATTCACACATGGATAATCTGATACCTCAGGGATAATATCCCGGTCCTGAATCATTACAGTGTCCATATCAGGTTGGACTGGATGGAGATGGGTGTAAGTTGAAAATCCCATCATGGGCCCACCAATTACAATTCTGTCCTGATCATTGACAAAAATACCAAAGGCCTTGAAAATTTTATGTAAAGGCGTTCCAATGGTGGCCTTGACCCTGTATTGAGTTCCCTTTTTTCCAATCACTGTCAGGATTTTTTCAAAATCAGCTGACTTTGTCTTGTATGCTTTGGCTAAAGAAACCACGGCTTCAGCTGAGATAAAACAAACTCCTATATCTTCTGGTTTTTTACCTGCAGGAAGGATCATGCTTAAATGATCTTTTAAAACCATTGCCGGTAAATTAGAAGGATATTTTAAAGCGGTTTTGAATACCTTAATCGAATCAAATCTTTCTTTAATATTTAAGTCTTCCGGTATAGTGATACAAAGTTTAGGAACTTTGGTTATTTTTTTTAAAATCTTTGCTCCCTCTTTTATCTCATCCAAAAATTTAAAGGTTACATATTGATTGGTTGTTGATAAAAGATCTGTATCAGCACAGGTAATGACAATGGTATTGATCTTAATATCATCACTGGCAAGGATTTTTAACGGCGGTGCTCCCGGAAGTGTCCTTAAATATTGGTCGGCAGAGGCAATGTCATCCTTTAAATCATAGGTTGCAGAATCTGTTTTTGTTGTCTGACTCTGATCATTTTTGATAACAAGATAGGTGGATGTGTTGCCAAAATCGTCTAAATAGATGTCAAGGTTGGTTAGGGTTCCTGTTACAGGGGAAATTGTATATTCTGTACTGTCATTGTACAGGCATAGTTTTTCTCCCTTTTCAACGGCATCACCTTTTTTTATTAAAGCTTGCCTTGTACTGTCAATGGGCTCATTCAATAATAAAATAAGGTTGGGCGGTATGGGTATTGATTCCAGCTCTTTGGGATCCGGTTCCACAAGATCATAGTTGAGCCTGGGTTGGGATAAGGTGAAAAAAGATCGTTTAATCATAATAAGTCCTTGTTTTGTAAAAAGCTTAAGATCATTCAATATAGTTAATAATTAAGATATAAAAATCAAAAGTCATTATAATGAATGACACGAATTACATTCTACCGGACCTGCGTCAAGGTCTTCATGGCATCCCTTGCAATTAGAATGAAATGCATCAGCCCTTGATAGTAAGTCTTCATCACCAGTCTCTTCATGGCACTCACTGCAGTTGTAGGTCTCATCATCTTCAATGTTATGATGGCAGTCCAGGCAATCTTGGGTATAATCGCCTACGTGCACGGAATGGGTGAATAAAACTTTACCGGCTTTGCTCTGAAACATTATCCTTACTGGATTCTCAGGTACAGGGGGGGTAAAAGAAGCATAGCATATAATTCCTGTGATCAGAAATATGATCATAATCAATATAGCTATTTTTAGGTCTCGTTGTGATGTCATAATATTTCTCTCTTATCTAAGGGTTTGAGTTCATGAGACAAACCCACAACTAGGCAGCGTATATATTATATTGTGTCGGTCTTGGCAAGAAAAAAAAATAATTTTAAGGGATGGAACAATCGGAAGAAATGACTTGGGACATCTTTCTGACAAGGAAAGGTTTATACTCTTCTTTCCCTGCAAGAGAGTTATTTTTTTTTCGGATAATATAAAAAGAAAATCCAAAAAATGAAAACCCGAAAATCATGGAAATAATGGAGGGGTCCATATGAAAAGAAGGTGCAAGGCTGTTCCCGATCAATGCACCGATGAGCAGTAAAATAATAGGGAATACATATAAAAGAAATGTTACAAAAAGGATGGGCCTGGTTTCAAGTCCAATGACCACATTGTCCCCTTTTTCAACATTGAGCGTATTTTTAACCATAATGGTCATTTCTTCTTGACTGCCCGGAGTCACGCAACTTTCCTTGGAAACGCAGTGTTCGCAGGCTTTGGATCTAGTTGTTTTTATCCAGGCTATGGACTGATTTGTGTTGGTTACAATTCCGTTTTCAGTTATCATGATTCAACCCTTGTTATCGTGATTTATTTGTTCATTAAAGGATAGAACCGATATATAATGATGTCAATTTTTTTATTGTTTTTTCTTGACAAAAAATTACCGCTGATATAATGTCTCCAAGTCTTGTTAAAAGGCGCTGCTCCCCAGTAGCTCAGTTGGCAGAGCAATTGGCTGTTAACCAATGGGTCCGCGGTTCAAATCCGTGCTGGGGAGCCAACCCAATAAATACTATCCCGATAATTAACCTTATCGGGATTTTTTATTTCTAATTCCATTAATTCCCATTTAATTCCGGGGACACCTTACTTCTAATTCCGGGGACACCTTACTTAATTCTAATTCTGTGTAATTCCGGGGACACCTTACTTAATTCTAATTCTGTGTAATTCCGGGGCCACCTCATTTAATTATTGACAAAAGCCAGAGTATTTGTTTCATTATTAACATGGCACGCATAGCAAGAGCAGTAGCGCCTGGAATCCCACATCATATCATACCGAGGGGAAACAGGCGGCAGCAGACATTTTTCAATGATGGAGATTACCAATCCTATTTGGAGTTAATGTCGGAATGGTGTATGAAATTTCAAGTGAAAACTTGGGCTTATTGTCTTATGCCAAACCACATCCATCTAATTGTTGTGCCTGAAACAAAGGACGGTTTAAACCTCGCCATTGGTGAAGCGCACAGACGCTACACGAGACAGATCAATTTTCGTGAAGGATGGCGTGGTCATTTATGGCAGGGACGGTTTTCGTCTTTTATCATGGAAGAAAGATACTTATTAGCATGTACGAGGTATATAGAATTAAATCCAGTCCGGGCTGGTTTGGCAAAGGAACCTGAAGACTGGCGCTGGAGCAGTTTCAGAGCACATATGAAAGGCAAAGATGACATCCTTGTAAAAACAAAGCCATTGCTGGAAATAGTAAATCAACCTTGGAGAAAGTTTCTATCCTCTGATGTTCAGGAACCGGAAATAGAGTTATTTAGGAAACACGAACGAACAGGTCGGCCTTTAGGAGAGGATCCTTTTATTAAAAAAATGGAATCTCTTTTAGACCGGAGACTCAAGCCTCAAAAACCTGGACCTAAAAAGAAAGATAAGTAAGGTGTCCCCGGAATTGCAATAAGTAAGGTGTCCCCGGAATTGCCTAAGTAAGGTGTCCCCGGAATTGGTCCCCGGAATTGCCGGAATTGGATTGGGAATTGGTCGGAATTGTTTACTTTATTAATTTATGGATAATCAGTAGAACAAGATAGGCTGATCCGCTTAAGACGATGATGGTGGGCCCGCTGGAAAGGCTGTATGCATAGCTCACCCCAAGACCTGCCCAGATAAAAAAAAGGCATAATAAACAAGAATACACCATCATCTGCCACAGTCTTTTTGCATAAAATGAGGCAATAGCCGAAGGGATGGTCAGAAGAGCAATTACCAGCACAATCCCAACTATCCTGACCAGAAGCACGATGGTCAGAGCTGTGAGAATGAGCAGCAAAAGATAGAAAAAACTCGTATTAATCCCTCTTAAAAGGGTGAATTCACTGTCAAAACAAACACCGAAAAATCTGTTGAAAAAAAGGATGGACAGACAAAGGACAAAGGCATCCAGGCATGCAACATACAAAAGATCTTTGCTTGAAATCAACAGTATGTCGCCAAACAGATAGGATGCAAGGTTGAAATAACCCGGGGTCATGTCAATGAGCAAAATACCTGATGCCATACCCACGGCCCAGAGCGTACCGATAATGGTGTCTTCTCTCTCCTTTGCATGAAGGCTGACAAGTCCCACTGTAACAGCGGCAATGATGGCAGCAAGCACGGCCCCTAACATGGGATCAAACCATGTAAGGCCTATGTTTACCTGAAGAAAAAGTGCCAGCCCAATGCCGCCAAAGACACAATGGGAAATGGCTCCGGCAAGGTATCCGATTCTTTTTGTGGTGACAAATGTTCCAATTATGCCAAAGGAAATGGAGGCAAGACAGCCCATGATAAATGCATATTTCAAAAACACATTGTCAGGATCAAAGATTGCGTAAAACACATCAATCATTATTGTGTCCTTTTGGGCTGCACCTGTGGTCATGCCGTACCATTTTCAGATCTCCATGATAAATATCCTTTATCATGGCCCCGTTTATCATTGTTGTGGGGTGGATGACGACCTGGCGGTTTACACAGATAACGCTTTTTACATATTTTGAGACAAATCCCAGATCGTGGGATACAAGGAGAATGGTCATTTTTGAATTCAGGTTTTTTAAAATGGAAAATAGATTTTTTTCTGTCTGCTGATCCACATTGGCCGTGGGTTCATCCAGCAAAAGTATATCCGGGCTGTTGCATAAGGCCCTGGCAATGAGAATCCGCTGTTTCTGACCACCGGAAAGCTCATTAAACCCTGTGTTGACATAGGTGCTCATACCCAGTTCATCAATGGCATCAAGTGCCTTGATTCTGTCTTGCTTTGAAAACCAGAGATTTGATTTTTTAAGCCTCCCCAGTAAAACCACATCCATGACACTTGCTGGAAAATCCATGTCCAAATGGGCATACTGGGGCATATATCCCATTTGTTGTCGGGCTTTTTTAGGTGATTTTCCAAACACCTGGATACTTCCCTTATCAGGTCTTATCAAGCCAAGAATCAGCTTGATAAGAGTGGTTTTACCGCCGCCATTGGGGCCGACAATGCTTGCAAATTCCCCTTTATTAATAACAAGGTCAACATTTTCAAGGACATTGCGCTGCTTATAGGCAAAGGAAATATTGTCTAATATAATTTCATGATCATTTTTATTATCAGCATTATTATGCATAATTTAAGCCTTAGTGAATATAGTTGTCCTTTCCAATATTGTTCCGGGAAAAGCACAGGTTCTTTATTCTTTTAATGCCCTGGAAATGGATTGAGCAATATTTTCCATGTTGGCTATATAATCATAGGCAAGAGGATCTATAAACACAACCACACCGTTTATGGCAGATGCAATTTTCTGGGCCGTGTTCCGGTCAAATTGAGGTTGCGCAAAAATCACCCTTGCGTTTTGTTGTTTTGCTGACTTGATAATGTTGGAAAGCGCTTTTCCTTTTGGCGCTTTTCCCATGGATTCAACGGCTATCTGTTTCAAGTCATAGGCATCTGTAAGGTACCCGAAAGACGGGTGAAACACAAACAGGTTTTCTCCTTTTAAATTGTTAAATGCTGTTTTAAGGCACTGGTCAAGGTCGTCCAGATCTTTTATAAACAGATTGTAATTTTTTTCATAGGTATCTTTGTTTTCCGGGTCTATGTTGGAAAGTGTTTTAAAAATAGTATGGGCCTGGGTTTTTACAAGCAGCGGGCTCATCCAGATGTGGGGGTCACTGCCGATCCGGCTGTTTTGATCCTTGCCATCATGATGGTGCCCATCCATCATTCTTAGTACAATGTCTTTACGGGTATCCACAAGCAGTACTCTGGCAATGGATTTGAGTTTATTTAAAATGCTGTTTTCAAAGGGCACACCAATCCTGAAATAAACATCAGATGTGGTAAGGTTTTTTATCTGGTCTGGAGAGGGCGAATAGGTGGCAGGGCTTTTGCCGGGTTTTACCAAGACATCTACCCTTACAAGGTCCTGGCCGATTCTTTCTACAAAATATTTCTGGGGTAGAATACTGACATGAACGTTAAGGGGTGAGTTTGCAAAGGTGTTTAAAGGCAGCAGCCATACAAAGGCAAAAGTTAAAAACAGAAGCTGTTTTAAACAAATTCTCATTTTCCCCCTTTGATCGCTTGTTGTAATATCATGCTTTTAAAATGGATATTTAACGTCTATAATTATTTTGTTTGTAAAAATTAAATTGTCAAATTATTGTTGTTAGATACTATATCCATGTCATGTGTGTCAATGCGTAAGCCACCCAAGCTCTTTGTTATAATCAACGAAAGGTAAGACGTTGCTTATATTTTACACATGCCTGGGGAGATTAATACTTGACATCTAAACCTTTCCAAGAATAATCTCTTATCAGAGCAAGATTTTTATTAAGAACGCAAGGCCACAATATTAAGGATTAAAAAAAGATGTTATTCATAGATTATTATGCCTTAAAAATGAATCTTTTTTATGGATAAAGACAGCTAAAAATGCAAATTTTAAACCCTTCCCGGTGGTATCTTCACCCTGTTTTTATTTTTGCCTGTTCTATTTTTGCTTTGGCCACTTTCCTGGTTCTTACGGTCAGCTGGTACATGGAAATCACTTCAGCCCTTGAAGTGATTATATTAAAATTCCATATTGATCCCCAGTCTATTTTTCCTTCCAAGACGGGGATGACCATACTGGTTTTAAGTGCTTTAATTGTAGTGGTATTGGTTGGTATTCTTCTGGCTTTTATCTATTACCAGAAAACAGTTAATCTTTTCAGGCTTCAACATAATTTTATCTATAATTTTACCCATGAATTAAAAACCCCTGTAACTTCTTTAAGGATTTATCTTGAGACCTTTATCCGGCACCCCATGGAACCAGGAGACATAAAAAAATACAGTAAAAATATGTTGGAAGATATTGACCGACTCACGGAAAATATTAATAGTATCCTTAATCTTGCCAGGATTGAAAGTCAAAATTTTGGTTCGGAAATTACAAGAGATAGCCTGGTAAAACTGGTTCAAGATTTTTGTAAAAAAAACAAATCTCTTTTTAGAGATCTGGATATTAAAATTGAAAATCAATCCAGCAGCAGTGTGGTTTACCCCGTGAATCTGTTTTTATTTGAAATGCTTTTAATGAATATTATTTCAAATGCCATTAAGTATAATGATTCAGACGCGCCAAAACTCACCATCCGGTTTAAAAGTTTTATACAAAAAGTAACCATTGAGTTTATAGACAATGGAATCGGCGTTAATAAAAAAGAGGCAAGAAGAATTTTTAGAAAATTTTATCAATCCGTTCCCAAACAAAAAAATAATGTATCAGGATCCGGTCTTGGGTTGTACCTTGTTTCCAGTATTGCCATTATCCATGGATGGAAAGTCTCAGTTACAAGCCCTGGAAGAGGGAAAGGCGCAACGTTTACCATTACCATTCCAAGGGCCAGTATAGCCAATGTCAGGGAGAAAAATCTATGGAAGCAATTGAAAAAAAGCGTATTCTGGTCATAGAAGATGAGGCTCACATCGCAGATGGGATTCGGTTGAATCTGTCCATCCAGGGGTATGATGTTAAAATTGCCATAGATGGAATCCAAGGACTTGAAAAATGGCGGTCCTGGAAACCGGATTTGATTATTCTTGATATCATGCTGCCCATGATAGACGGGTTTTCCATTTTAAAAACCATTCGCCAGGAAGATGAAAAAATTCCCGTGCTTATTCTTTCTGCAAGGGGGGATACAAAGGATAAGGTCAAGGGCCTTCGATATGGTGTGGATGATTATTTATCAAAACCCTTTGATCTGGAAGAATTTTTATTAAGGGTTGAAAGACTGATCAAAAAAAAAACCTGGTATGAAAAGGATAACAAAGAAAAAAAATCAGGACATAAAATGTTTGAAGGCGATTATTATGATTTTGGTGATAATCATATCGATTTTATTTCCTTTAAAGCCCTGTGCGCTGCCGGTGAAATTATTTTAACGGAGCAGGAAATTGTTTTGTTAAAACTTTTTATTGTAAATAAGGGCAAGCCTTTGTCAAGGGGAATGCTGCTGACTGCGGGCTGGGGATATTCACCGGAAACCTCAACAAGGACATTGGACAATTTTATTGTCAGATTTAGAAAATATTTTGAAAAAAATCCTAAAAATCCGGTCTATTTTATCAGTCGGAGATCAGTAGGATACATCTTTGACCATGATTAAATAAGGGTTCAATCGGAAACAAGGGATAAAACATAATCATCATTTATAAAGGTTGAAAAAAC
>CAYWGN010000093.1:0-17460 GCA_964457495.1 uncultured Desulfobacula sp. | reverse complement strand
AGAATACTTCAGATCATCTTAAAACACTCTATAGCAGGACTGACAAGCACGCAATCGACATAGCCAAGCATGACATGATGTTATATGGCCGTAGAAAGCATGATGAATCCGGTGAGACCGCTGTAATCGCTGAATATCAAGAAGGCCCAGACAGGAGAGATTGATGGGAAAAAGTAAAAAACAGAACCCTGTAAGACTCAAGAATACTGGTACTAAGGTAATTTATGACCCGGAATTTGCTCCCATGGCCCAGGTCGCTTGTGAGAACGGATTTACAGATCTCAAGCTGGCTAAACTTTTCAGGGTTTCAAAAAGCCTGATTAACAATTGGAAAAAAGACCATCCTGATTTCCTGGTAGCCATCAAGACCGGTAAAGATACATATGACACTGAGAATGTTGAAACAGCCCTGCTAAAAAGAGCCTTGGGCTACAGCTATGATGAAACCACCAAAGAGCTGGATGTAGACGGGGATATGGAAATTACAAAAAAGATTCGAAAGCAGGTAGCAGGCGACGTCAAAGCTCAAACATTTTGGCTTCGCAACCGGAACCGGGAGCGATGGCCTGATATGAAGAATTTGGATGGTGACTTGAATCTTAGCGTGACGCACGAAGACACTTTAGACGATCTGGAATAATTGAGCGATGGCATATGAGGTAACAGATAGACACTTGGCGGTTAAGAGCAAGTTGAAAAACAACCTGTCTCATTATTCGTTTAAGTGCCTCAAGATCAGGACAAAACAACCGGTCCTGGTCGATGGCCGTATGCAAAAGATCATCCCGTTTATTTTCAACCGGGCTCAGTTATACCTGCACGACAAATTAGAGCGGCAAAAAAACAAGACAGGTAAAATCAGGGCGTTGTTGCTCAAGGGCCGTCAACAGGGATGCAGCACATATGTAGGCGCCAGGTATTACAACAAGACCACCCACCGGCGTGGGGTTAAGACCTTTATTCTGGCACATATGGATGATGCCACCACCAACCTGTTCAATATGGTCAAGCGGTATCATGAGCATTGTCCGCGCAGAGTTCGCCCGTCCACGTCGTTTTCAAACAGAAAAGAGCTGGTATTCGACAAAACTGATTCAGCATATGGTCTAGGCACGGCAGGATCAAAGAACGTGGGCAGGTCTGACACGATAGACTTTTTCCATGGTTCTGAGGTCGCTTTCTGGGAAAATACAGATGAGATCAAAACAGGTGTCTTCCAGGCTGCTGAAATGGCTGAAGAGATCATCCTTGAATCCACGGCCAATGGCCTGGGGAATATGTTTCATAAGATGTGGCAGGATGCGGAAAAGGGAAAGAGCGAATACATTGCAATCTTTATCCCCTGGTACTGGCAATCAGAATACAGAAAGCCCATTCCGAGTGATGCAAAATTTATTCCGACCATTGAAGAGGCAGCATATCAAAAGGCCTATAAGCTGGATGATGAACAGATTTATTGGAGACGGTTCAAAATTGTTGAACTTGGTGATCCTCTTCTTTTCAAACAGGAGTATCCCGGGAATGCGGCGGAAGCTTTCCAGACAACGGGTATCAATTCCTTGATATCTGCTGAATCAGTATTGACGGCCAGAAAAACAATGGGTGTTCCCAAATATGGTGCTTATGTCGTTGGCTGTGATCCTGCCCGTGAAGGTGACGATGCTACCACATTTATCAGACGTCAGGGTCGAAGAGCCTGGAATATAGAATCCCACCACAAACTGGATGATATGGCCAAAGCCGGCCTGGCCCGAATGATCCTGGAGAATGAACCGGTTGACAGGATGTTTATTGACCGGGGTGGCGGATCAGGGATGTATGACCGGCTGGTTGAAATGGGTTTTGGGAATAGAGTGACTCTTGTCAATTTCGGCAGCAAAGCCATGGACCCGGAGCATTATAAAAACCGCCGTGCAGAAATGTGGGATGAAGTCAGAAAGTGGCTTGAGTCAGATGAAGAAGTTCAGATACCGGATGTTGATACCCTTCAGGCTGATCTTACTGCCCCTGGGTACAAATACACCAGCACAACCCAGAAGCAGCTTGAGCCCAAAGAAGATATAAAAAAAAGAATTGGCAGATCCCCGGATGAAGGTGACGGCCTTGCACTGACATTTGCTGAGCCGGTGCAGGTAGTGAAAACCACAACAAAAAGACGTAGACGTTCAGGAATGGCGGCATAATCATGGCTGAAGTAATCAGAGAAATAATTTATCGAACCATTGATGATGAACTGGTGCCAGTGCTCGTTATTTTACCAAAGGTCGAGAGGGAAGGGCACAATGCCAATTTTTGTATACGGATGGAAGACCTCTGGATGTACACCCCTGATAAGAACCCGAACTTTGATAAGTGGATGTATTACGTTGTTCGGCAAATATATGATCAATTCAATCTTGGTGTCGTAGTATCAAGTCAGCGCATGGCCCAGGTTGCCTCGGTGATTGAAGACGGTATCGAAGAGTTATTGTCGGCCACACCGGAACCTCTCCTTCCCCCTGCTACACCACCAGGGGGTGGTTCCGGTGATGGCATAAAAATCAACGGAAACAAGGTGATTATATGAGCGAATCATCTGAAAGCCATGCCATGTTTGACGATAGACTGAAGGGTGAAGAGGGCAGGAAGTCCCCGGAGATTACAGAAGAACAAAAAGAAAAGCTGAATAAGATCAAGGCATGGTGGGCATATACAAGGTCTATACAGGCGCCTGCCCGTGCTGAATGCCTCAAAGACCATGATATTTATGACGGTGATCAATGGTCCCCGGACGATAAGGCGGAAGTGGAAGCCAGGGGTCAGATTGCAACGGTTTTCAATCGAGTCAAGCCCACAATTGACTGGATCATTGGTTCAGAAAAAAAGAATCGGATAGATTTTAGGGTTCTGCCAAGAACTTTTGAGGATGCCAAACCTGCAGAGGCCAAGACCCATATTTTGAAATATCTTTCCGATGTCAACAAATTGCCGACTGAAAGATCACAGGCGTTTAAGGACACCGTCATATCAGGATTAGGATGGCTGGAAGCAGGTGTAACAAAAGATGTCACGGAAGAACCGATATTCATTGATTATGAGGACTGGAGAAACATTTGGTATGATCCATTGTCTGTTCGTCTGGATCTCAAAGATGCCAGATTTATGTTCAGGCGCAAACGGGTTGACCTGGATGTGGCATGTTCCATGTTCAGTGAGTTTTCAGGGGCATTAAAAATATTGGCAAACAGCTCTGTTAATGATGAGGGTGCATATTCTCAAGAGTATGCTGACGAAGATACAGACCTTGAATCCATAATAGAAATGACGGGTTTTGAAGGGACTGACAGAGCCCAGAGAAATAGGCTTGAGCTGGTTGAATGCTGGTATAAAACACCTGAAAAAATTGAAATCATGGACAATGGTACCCAAGACCTTGGCACGCTTAGAGGACAAAAATATCATGCTGATGATCAAGCACATAAGGATATGATAGAAGGCGGATACGCGTCACTGACAAGCAGTATCAGAATGGTTATTCGATGTATGATCTTTACTGGGAATCTGGTTTTACAGGATCAGGAATCACCTTATAATCATAATCGTTTTCCCTTTATTCCCATTTGGGGATTCAGAAAAAAGAAAGATAATACTCAATACGGCCCAGTCCGTAATCTAAGAGATATTCAGGACGATCTTAATAAAAGAAGGAGCAAGGCTCTATTCATCCTTAGTACCAACCAGGTCATTGCCGATGAGGATGCAGTAAAGGATTGGGATGAATTGGCAGACGAAGTTTCCCGGCCGGATGGCATCATAAAAAAGAAAAGAGGGTCTGATCTTGAGATCAACAACGATAGGGGGCTGGCTCAAGAGCATGTTGCCTTGATGGATCAGGACGCTGAATATATTGAGGCTGTCGGTGGTGTAACTGATGAACAGATGGGCCGGGAAACAAACGCCATATCCGGTAAAGCTATCGAAGCCAGGAAGGAACAGGGAAATATTGTCAATTCAGAAGTATTTGACAATTTGAGAGTTTCTACCCAAATGCTCGGTGAAATCGTCCTCTCCTTAATTGAACAGTATTACACTGATCAAAAGATATTCAGGATTACAAACGAGAAAAACCAGCCTGAATTCATTGAAATTAATGGTGCGGACCCGGAAACAAACGATCCTTTAAATGATATCACAAAAGCCCAGGCCGATTTTGTAGTTGATTCTTCCGCATGGACAGCCAGTATCAGGCAAGCCACCTTTGAAACCCTTATGGAAATGATCAAGGACATGGCCCCTGAAATTGCAATCAACCTTCTTGATCTTGTGGTTGATCTGTCAGATATCCCGGGCAAGGAAGACCTTGTAGCCAGGATCAGAATGGTTAATGGCCAAAGTGATCCGGATGCCGATCAGAATGATCCAGACCTTCAAGCTGAACAGGAAGCACAAAGACAGGCGGATGAAGCCCAGGCCCTGTTTGAAGAAACAATGCAAAAACTTGAAATGAGTAAGCTTGAAAGCGAGATTGATAAGAATGTTGAAGATGCAGCGGCAACCAGGGCAGGTGTGAAATTTGATCAAGAGAAATTGAGGATTGACAAGGCCAAGGCCCTGCATGACATCCAGATCGGTAATAAAGCTTTAAATCAGAAAGAAAAACCGTCAGCAACCAAAACAAAAGACAGGGTTATGGCCACTAAACAAGGTGAACATGGCATCAAATCCGATAATAAGAAAAAAGGAGCAAAGTAATCATGGGGAACAGCGACAGCAACGATTTTGATGGACTGTCTGAAGAAGAAATCGCAGCAATCGAAGATGATGAGGGAGATGCTTCAGATGATCAGAATGGTGATGACAATGATGACAATGGAAACGACAAAGAGGGCGGAGAAACTGACGATTCTCAGGGGGATGATGAATCAGCCGACAAAGATGATACTGAGAACAGCAAAAATGATGATGCTGATGAGGATGAGGATGAATCAGACAGTGATAGTTCTGGTGATGATTCTGAGGACGATGCGGCTAAGGATGATGAAGAGGGCGGCGACAAAGAGGATAAGAAGGCTGACACTGATACAGATGATACTGACGCTTCTTCCTCTGATGACGGCAGTCAGTCAGTAGAAAAAGAATACGAGGACAAGATCAAGGCCCTGGATACAAAGCTGGATGAAGGTGACATTGATTTTGATAATTACAAAAAACAGTTGCTGGCAGTTGAAAGGGAACGGACCAGGGAAATTGTCCGGGAAGAAACAAGCCGTATCTCTGCCGAAAAAACATGGGAGTCTGAACAGACAGAATTTTTCAGTGACAAGGATAATGCCAAACTTAAAGGAAATCCCATTGTCTATGATGCTTTTGCCCGTGAGGTCAACCGGCTTTTAGGGGTCAAAGAATGGAAATCAAAAACCGGTCCTGAAATACTTGCCAAGGCAAAAGAATCAATCAAGTCTGCCTTTGGGATTCAGGACAGTAAAGAAAGTATGAAAAAAGAGGACTCAGACGGAGAGAAGGCAGTCAAAGCTGCCAAGAAATCTTCTGGAAATCGTACAGGTCCCAAAACATTAAAAGATGTACCCGCATCCGACAAGAACACGGATGACGTTTATGAATACTTAGATAACCTTGAAGGTGCGGAGTATGAGACAGCACTCGCAAAGTTGTCCGAAGCAGAATTGGAAGCATACGAAAGGGCGTAGGGCCTTTGGATGCAGTTCTAAAGTTTTAAAAAGGTCAGTGGTTCAGTATAGCTCACCTGTCAATTGCGGCAGGGTAAGACCGAAAAATAATCAACATAAGGAGCAATACTATGAGTAAAACAATTATCGGTCTTAATGATCCCAAAGCGGTTAAAAAGTATTCCGCATTTTTAGCAATTGACACCCCGAGAAAATCTTTCTGGTCCAAGAAGTTTACAGGTCCGGAAGGTGGATCAACCCCTGTTGTAAAGGTTGACCGTTTGAAGAATGATGCCGGGGAATATGTCTCTTTTGATCTCAATATGCAGTTAGGGATGAAGCCTGTTGAGGGTGATGATATCCTGGAGAACAAAGAAGAAAAACTCAAGTTCTACACTGATGGATTATATATCGATCAGATGAGGGGCGGAGTTAATGCCGGTGGACGTATGACCCGGAAAAGAACCATCCATGATCTTAGAAAAGTGGCCCGTGCACGTCAGTCTGATTGGTGGGCCAGAGTGTTTGACGAGCTGCATTTTATGTATGCATCCGGAACCAGGGGGGTCAATGATGAATTTATCTTTGATGCAACTTATCCCGGGTTTGCTAACAACCCGCTTGCAGCACCGGACAGCCTGCATCACTATTTTGCAAATGGCAAGGCAAAGGCCACAATAACGGTTGATGACAAAATGTCCCTTTCCGGCGTTGATCGCCTGGTTGCCGAGGCAGACATGATGGGTGGCGGTACCCAGGGTACCCCTCAGATCCAGCCGATTAAACTTGAAGGTGAAGATCATTTCCTTCTTCTTATGAATCCATGGCAGGCTTATGACCTCAGAACGGATACAGCATCTGGAAAGTGGCTCGATATCCAGAAGGCACTTGCAACCTCAGAAGGAAAAAAATCTCCGATCTGCAAGGGTGGCCTTGGTATGTACAACAACGTGATCCTTCAAAAGCATAAAGGCGTTATCCGGTTCGACGATTATGGATCAGGCGGAGATGTCAAGGCAGCTCGTGCATTATTCCTTGGTGAGCAGGGCCTTGCAGTCGCATGGGGTTCTTCCGGCTCAGGTCTGCGTTTTGACTGGCACGAAGAGTCAAGAGACAACGGGAATATTCTGATCATCAGCACTTACAGCATGTTCGGGTTGAATAAGGTGGCATTCAATGGCCTTGATTATGGCCTGATTGCCTATGATACAGCAGCGACAAAAGTTTAATAAAATAATTTTATAAGGAGTTTTTAACATGCCTACATTTGAAAGCAATAATTTTGAAAAGTCTATCCTGTCTCCCCATAGTGCCGGGGAAGTGTACGTCTGTGACGACAAAGTTGTCCTGCCCGATACCATAGTTACTGATGATATTGTCAAAATGGGTCACCTGCCAGCTGACTGTATGCCTATTGATCTGATTATACGGACAGAAGAGCTTGATTCCAATGCAACCGACACCCTGCGTTTTACCGTTGGTCTTTTGAACGATGCAGGGGATGACCTTGTCTCTGGATCTGAACTTCTGGTTGGAGCCCAGGCCGAAGCAGTTAAAACCATCCGTGGCGATGGTGCAGGTTTTCTTAGCATCACAAGGGATAAGGTCAATGACAGGATTTTGGCAATCAAGGTTACTGCAACCGCAGCTACTGCAGTTTCCGGGACCATCCGTGCAGCAATGATTTACCGTGCCTCTGATTACGGTGCGTAATATTTATTTTAATAAAGGAATTCATCACCCATGATTATGCAAGCAAATTTTACCAGATGCGGCCAGCCTATTCCCATGCGTGTGGAAAAGTTCGACTACCTGTTCACTGAAAACCAATACGGTGATTTTGTGGCAAGTGTTGTGTCTGAAGGCCACGTAAAGCACCTTCTTGAAACGGGCAATTTCAAAGAATACGTTCCTCCTACCATGGAAGAACTTAAAGCCCGTGAGAAAGAAGCGGCCAAGGCCAATGCTAAGACCAAGGCCAATGAAAAGGATGATGGTAAGAAATGATTTTGGAAAAGATATTAGCCCGGATTGAAACGGGCATCCAAGATCCATCCCTTACAATAGAGGATGATATTTGTCCTTTGGTCAATGAGTTTGTGGCAGAGGTAAGCCAGTTGTTTACCCTGCCAGATCTGCAAGAACAAAAAACAATTGAGATTGTGGTAGATGAAAATCCAACCACGCTTGTGATGCCAGAGACATTTGCTCATGATCTGTACCGGGTTTACAATGAAACAAGTCGGAAACAGGTCAATATCAGATCAAATATTAAAGCCCTTGAAGGATTGTATTCTGGATGGGAAACGCCTGGGATGATTCAGGATGTTGCTCTGGAACATAAAACCCTTTGGTATCGGCCATTACCTGTTCAGGATCAATCGTTGACTTTGTTTTATTATAGAGAGCCAATACCAGTTGAGTTTGATGATGATGAAGCCCTTTTAGACGGGATTCCTCCCAACCTTGCCAAGATCGCTGTCGATTACGCATTGAAAGAGCTGTTTGCCCTGGAAGAAGACGGTATTGATGGGAAAAAAATTAATACTGAGTATTACACTAATCGTTATAATGTAGGTTTGGCCAAATTAGCTAAACATTGTGAGACTGCCCCTAAACACACCCCGGTTATCACCCGGTCAGCGAGGTTTTTCTAATGCGTGATATTAAGGTCGATAATTTTGAGGGAATGAACAATATTGTCGTGAAATCCAAGAGGACCATGGCAAATCCTTCAATTATTTTAAATGCAAACGTAGAACCGGACGGCAGTCTTGCAAAACGGCCAGGGTATGAGAAGGTCATTGATTTGACCGGGGGCCATAGTCTTTGGACAGATAACAAGGGCATTGTGTTGTGTGGGGCAGCGGGCAAGGTTTATAAGGTCGTTGATGGTATCGCTACAGTTGAATTGGCCGATACAGCGCGGGCGGATGCTCCTATGTCTTACCTGGAAATATCCGGAAAAATATATCTTTCAAACAAAAATTGGACTGGGATGTTTGATCCGGAATTAAATTCTATCGTGGAATGGGGAATACCTGTTCCCGTAACACCGATCCTTACCACTGGAACCGGAAGCCTTCCTACCGGTATCTATATGGTTTGCCTTACTGCTATCAGCGAATATGGCAGGCCATCCGGTAATAGTGCCTTGACTGAAATAACATTGTCAGAGCCAGGAGGTATATCCATTTCAAATCTTCCTGAAGGCGCGAGCGTGTGGATGACAGATCCGAACGGGTCCCAATTACTTTATGCCGGGAATAGTTCATTCATCACTAATCTGCCAGAACATCCAGAACCAATACCTACTATGTGGGGAGAGCCGCCATATCCAATGAGCCATCTATGTTGGGCTTTTGGAAGGGTTTGGGGATCTCGATTTGAAAAAGTATTTTATAGTGAACCCTATCAACCAGAACTTTTCCGGCTATCGACAGGATTCTTTGACTTTAAGGAAACGATCTTAATGGTCGCAAAGACTGATCATGGTTTATTCATTGGGGGTGAATCTAACACCTATTACCTTGCTGGCACAGATCCGGCCGGGATGGTGCAATCAACCGCAGGAGTTGGAGTGGTCCCAGGAACTTTATGTTATGTCAGTGATCTTGGGGAGCTTGGAAAGAATGTCCCTGTATGGATAGGCAAAGACGGTGTATATGCAGGGCTGGCCGATGGCCGCATTCTCAATGTTGTAAAGAACAATCTCAGGATAGACCCACAGCAAGTCCAGGGTGCATCATTCTCAAGAGTAAAAGATGGTCGTAAACAAATGTTATTTTCCATGAAACACAACCAGCCGAGGGGCCAGGTTGTCGGATTCGGAGACTTGGCGGCTTGTGATGTTGTCAGGGATGGAATGGTAATATAAAAATTAATTTTCAAAAAGGAGTGTGTTTTATGAAGAAGTTTTGGATTAATCTCATCGCAATCGTTGTCGATTTCATATTGAACAACTCATTGGTTCATGCCATTTTAAGATTAAGGATTACCCCTTACGCTTTTAAAAAGAGAATCCTTGGATGGTCGCTCGAAAGGCTTCCCTTAACGTTTGAGGGTAAAGTCACCACAGAACATTACCGAGGTGGCAAGCTGATTCATACTCAGGTTGGAACCAATACTTTCACCACTGAAGGCATGGCCAAATTATTGAATATCATTTTTCATGATATCAGTAAGGCCGCTTCCCATATCTGGTATGTCGGTATTTTCAAGAATAACATTACCCCGGCGTTGGCTGATACGGCCGCAAAGCTTGGTTCAGGAAATGCTTATGGAGAATGCCAGGATGCCGATTACGATTCACCTTTGACAAACAGGCCCGCATACACAACTGAGGATACCTCCACGGCGGTTATCTCAAATGTTAATGCCAAAGCTCATTTTGTTATGAATGCAAGTATCACTGTTTATGGTGCTTTCCTTGCAGATGCCGCAGCCAAAACAGCCGCGTCAGGTGTCTTGATGTGTGCTAAACGGTTTGGTACTCCACGGGCTGTAATCGCTGATGATGAGATTTATGTGACTTATCAGATTACGTCTACAACCTCTTGATTTTCAGTCTTTTTTATATTTGGTATTGGTCCCCCTGTTTCCATCATTAGGGTGGTGATGGGGGCCAATTTTACCTCGGGCTTTGTTGCTTTAAAAAGGGCTTTATGTCAAACGCGATCGACCATAAAAATCTTGGGGACATCCAGCAGCATGAATACCTTGTTGGGACCATAGTAAATGTTTATCCGGAGAATGCTGACACTCCCGAAGAGTATTGGGATACAGCCGATGTGTTTATTCAAGAACTTGGCCTTAGCTGGAATTATGCCCCTATCTTTTATCATTGTTCTCCTGACTTACCGGCCAGGGATAATGGTTCTGTATTTTCAGGGGCAAAGGGGTTTACTGAGAATGATTCGGCAATTCTGCTTTGTGAAAAACAGACGGCTCAATCTGGGTCGCTGTCAGTTAAAAGCGTAACCGTTGTCGGTCATACCGATGGCTTAAAAAAATGTTCTTATAATTATGTAATTGTTCGTTCCAGTCTAAATCCCCTTGAATCTTTGGACATTGCCGATCCATTGGCAAACCTTACTGAATATTGTACTGTTTTCGATGTTGCTTCAGGAACTGTGGCAAGTATTGTCGATCCAGATCTTACCCCTGACCTTCTCCAATTTCCCTGTCTTGTATCAAAAATTAAACCCTTCTTGCAATTTGTAGAGATGTCTGGGGTTGCCTTATTTGAAGAATTCCCACAGGGAGACGATGACATTGAAATTGCTGGTGTTATTCCCAGTTGGAAAACAGATAGCGATGGGGCTATCATCCGTGCCGGTGATGGCGTGGATGAATGGTGGAACACCTATGATGTTGATGGTAATCCGGTCTTGAGTTTTTTCCAGGATCTATACTTTGGAATAATGATGGATGACGAAGGGGCCTCGAACGGAACATATCAAGACACTATGGATATTTATGCCGCTGGCTTGACCGATATTGCAGCATGGGCAGTAAGCCCGGCCTTTGGGATGGATTCAAGAAACTATGCAGTTACAGGGTCCGTAGACTTGGGGAGCTCCTGTATTGGGCCAACCGGTCAGCTTTCTGACAATGCAACGTCAGTACATATTCAAACAGCCTTTGGAGAAGATGAAATATGGGAATGTGCTGTAAATACATGGGATGGGATGGTTGTCGGTTATTGTGATTCAATGTGGAAATTCGTAAGATTTATAGAAGTTCCTCCAAACATACCTATCCCGGGGCTTTATGAAAATATTGCAAACCTTAACAATCAAGCCATAATTGGCATGGCCACGCCGGGTGCCGGTGGTTTATTGCTTACAGACCTTGGAGCCGTTTTGGCCGGGGAAGCTTCACTTGCAGGCATGGGCGGAGAAAACAGTTTATGGAGCTTCGGTCTTCTTAAACGAATCAATGAAGGCGCCTTTCATCGGACCATTCATCCAGCAATGACCGGCAGCATGGCTTTTAGAACAACAGCCATTCCAGAAGATGTGCTTCAAGAGCCCGTTTATTTTTGTGCTTTAAATAAAAGATGGGACAAAATTGACGCATGGAGCCGGTATGATAATTGGCAAAATAGTTTCAACTCAGCGTATGGCTCCTTTGGTGTCGATGTTACTTGGTGGTTTCGCAGCAATGCCCAGTCATGGGGAGCTGAAACAATATACGCGGATACGCCTTTGGGAAGCATGTGGTTTCAATCCCCTGATTGGAAAGCGGCTGTATGGTACATGTATCAATTAGGCAGTTGCTCTACCGTGGCCAGAAGGGACCAGGCCCTTAATCAGGAATTGACATATTGTTGTAAGCATTCCCGGGCAACCGTGGCACAATTATATATAGTTCAAAGAACTGCGATTACATTGTGGGCACAAACAGCAAATATTTTTTCCAAACAAGAAGTTGGCAAAAGTCCGTATGATTCTATTCCTTTGGATGAATTTGGAGATGACTCAATTGCTTATGTAAAAATGCCGGATGATTCTTTGGTTCATATAGATTCCGTGACCAATGCAGAGATTGAAAGCGTACTTTCAGAAAGACTTTATATCCGTTCTGTTTGTGATGATGAGGACCCTACCTTGATGCCAGTCAATGAGGCATTTAGATCAAATAGAAATGAATTTGAAATAATGGGGGCCGTGGATCTTTATGGGTCTTTGTTGACCGACCATCAAAGAAGAAATCCGATAGATCAAGTCAGGTGTCCCGAATTTGAAAGAGCTGTAGCAGAGTTGCTTGAACAAGTAATGGTAACGGCCTCATTGTCTTTTTCCCAAGTTTATACAGAGATGGAGATTATTTAATATGTTTGAACCACAAACAGTAAATTTGACAATATACCAGGGATCATCCTTTAAAAAGTCCTGGCAAATAACAGATGAGGATTCAGCAAACCCGATCGATCTCACCGGCTACACGGCCAGAATGCAGATCCGGGGCAAGCTTAAAGACATTGATCCCATCGTGGACCTTACCACCGAAAACGGGGGGATCACCATCGAGGTGGCCGCTGAGACAACAACCTTGTCAATTTATATTTCTGCCACGGACACCGCAGCTATAGAGGTTGCAAAGGGAGTATATGACCTTGAACTCATAGACACATCCGCAGATGTTTACCGGCTCATGGAAGGCATTGTGACCGTTTCTAAGGAAGTGACAAGATGACCCAGATCCCATTTGATCCAAATGCTTCAATTGAAATTCTACCGGTGACAGTGACACAGACACAAATCCTTGAAGTTAGTGCGGGTTTTGGTTCTTCTCTTTTCCAGACTTACCAGGATTATCTGACACTGGATGGAGGAAGGCCCAATGAAGTTATGACAAATATTGAACCTTTAGACGGAGGAAGACCATAATGGCTATACCTATTCAATTTAGAAAAGGCACTGCCGCAGAATGGGCCGATGCAGATCCGGTTCTTTTTGAAGGAGAGCTTGGCCTTCTTCTTTCAGACGATCCAGACACCCAGTTAATGAAAATGGGTGACGGTACTCTTAAATGGAGCGAACTCCCTTGGGCCTCTCGTGGTCCCAGGGGTTTTGATTTTGCCTTTGAATGGACAGGCACAGTCCTTGGAGTGAAGACTACTGATGAAGAACTCTTTACAGAAGTCGATCTTAAAGGAGAGCAAGGCATCCAAGGAATTCAAGGCATCCAGGGCATCCAAGGTGTTCAAGGTCTTAAGGGCGATACAGGAGATCAAGGACTTAAAGGAGATACCGGAGATCAGGGCATTCAGGGTATTCAAGGTGTCAAGGGAGATACCGGGGATCAAGGTATCCAGGGTATCAAGGGTGATACTGGAAGCCAGGGAATTCAAGGAGTCCAAGGAATCCAAGGTGAAACCGGGGACCCGGGGGCCATGACTGAAGGGAAAATATGGGTCGGGAATAGCGCGGGTCTTGCAGAAGAAAGAGACGCTTCACCTATTGTTCTTTCCGGAACCGGAGATCCTCCATCGGTTGTTGGCCTTGCCGTTGGAACCCTATATTTTAAGCATGAATAAGGAGAATACAGACAATGATTTATGACCTACCATTAATCGGCAGCGCTGCACGGGCTTCCTGGTATGCTCAACAGGACAATATATGTTCCGTCGAGGCAGATGTTTTTAAAAATCCCCACGAATTTCTTTTCATAGGGAATGCCGCCGCTCCAACCGCCGGAGCCCCATGGACGTTTACAATGGATTTTCAGTCAGCAATGGCTTTAGAGATATTCTACTGGCATATATACAGTACGGACGAACCGCCGAGTGATCTTAAAATTTATGGATCTGCAACAGGGGCATTTGCTGGGGAAGAAACTTTAATTGAAACACTAACCGGAATTGTCTCAACGTCAGCCGACGAGTATGTTGCCTATGCGATAGGCACCCCGCAAAGCTTTAGATATTACATGTTTGAAATAGTAAGCTTTGTGACCCCTTCAACCAAACCAAGTTATTTTTATGGAATCTCCTTTGAATTTGGAACAGGGGATTTCACCTTTAACACGGTGACTGAATACGTCGAACCTTTGAATAAAATAGAAGGCACAGACTGGATCTATTGTTTAAGGGACGATGTGTACGGAACGGATTATGAGACACGTTGTAAGGCTTTGCTCTCCTTGTTTGTAGAAGATTTAGGCTGGGATGTTGACATCATAACGTATCCATCAAAACTGCTATTAAAATCGGATGGGTTAAATAATGATCAGCCTTGGGGATATGTTGTATGTGAAATAGTCAGCGCCGGTGAGTTGGATTTTCAAAAGGCTTACGGATACTGGGATGCTGCGGCAAAAACAGGTTCAATGCTCATAGCACAAGGCAGTTCTTATGCGTCAGATTATAGTAATGTGGAGGTACAAAATTCGGACCCATGGACTATGATTTGTCGGGGAAACAGAGACTTATTTCAACTGGTGGCGCCAAACCATGTAACGGGATCTTATGACAGAGGAATGTCTATGATGGGGCATTGGCCTCGTAATTCCGACCTTACCCCGGCACACACGACCTTTGTCGGTGCTGAGGTTGCGGCAACTGCCCCTAATATTTTAGTGGCCAGTTCTGCTGGCTTTGAAGTGGGTGGATATTACATGATATGGGGAGCTGATGGAGAAGGTCAGGACTATGGTGTTCTATGTACAGCGATTCCAGATGCAACACATGTCACGATTGATTCTCTTCCAAGAAATTATTCCGCTGGGTCTTTCATTGGAAACTCCGTAATGAACTTTTTCAGGAAATCTGGGGCTATATACAATCTTGGACATGGAAAACTAAGTGGCCTTGTTGAACCGTCAAGCGCAGATTCCTTTGACCTTGAATATATGTCGTATGGATTCAGGATGCCTGATGGCATTCAAAACAAGAGAGTATTGGCCCCTCTTATGGTTAGAAATAATGCCTCTGCTAATGGTGGCATTTCTGTTCCGGAAAAAATATTGTGTGGTGATTACGGCGCCGAACAACTGTATGTATACCTGATTGGAACAGTAAACCCGAGAGATATTGGAACAGTGACCAGTGCAGCCGCCAAGGCTTTGACAGATACCGGCAAGGCTTGGACTATCAATGAACATGCAGGGCGCTACGCTTATATTTCTGCGGGAACTGGTTATTCTCTTACCGGGAATTTCATAAAGATCGTTTCAAATACGGCAGATACATTGACCGTGGAATACGATTGGATAGACGCCCTTGCAGTTGGTGACTCCTTTAGCATTGCAGATGAAATCTGGCAATCAGGAGTTGACTATGATCTCATGGCTTTTAAGTGCGGGGGAGCGTAATAATGGCCTTTTCATATACAACCAGATATCCCAATGTCGGGGTTGATCGTTTTAAATTTGCTACAGATCCAATTCCTGATCCGACGGGGGATGCAATCGCCGCCGGACTCGTAAGGGATACCCGGGTGGTTTCTATGAAAGCAGATAACCCACCGCCGGACATATCAAAAAGATTGCCTCGAATGAAGGTAATAGGAGGTTCATAAAATGGCTTTTTCACCTGCTATCCGGTTGGAATTTGAGTTTGATGACGTCCCCTTACCCTGGATTTTAAAAGAGGATGGATGGAAGAAGTTTAATGAAGGATACATTCTCTCTGAGGCTGGATGGAGCAAGATAGTTACGGGCTCAGTTGTGACAGACGATGGGCTGAAAGTCTTTAAAAACTAAGGCAGGAGGATTATGTTATTATTTACAGATGGCTTTGAAGGGATCAGACCCTCAGATATTGGGCGAAAATGGGGTCTTTCCGGATGGGGCGAATATTATACTGAAGATGACAAGGTTATGCTTTTAACCGGCACTGACGATTCAGTAAGCCCACCGCAAAACTATGCCAGAAAGGAAGGCGGCAGGGCCATATACAATAATAATTATAATAATTTGTCCTTAAAAACATATATCAGGAAATCAAGGACCGTCTTTGTCGGTTTTGGTTTCCGATTCCGTTCAGACCTTCATACTTTACAGGATCAAGAAGTTAATTTTTATACAAGGACATTCCCCGGGGTCCCCGGCAAGATGAACGGCACAAGTGAGGATACACACGCTCTTGTTGCAACTTGTACCTTTAGTTTTAGCGGTACACAAATCAATATCGTATGGACATTCCCAAGTGAATATTGCGCCAATGCCTATGGTCAATTAAATGCAAATGCTGAAATGGGCAACGGTGATTGGCACTATTTCCAGCTTGGGATAACCCTTCATGGCAATAATTCAGATGGAGCCCAGGCATGGGTTGAAAACAGAATAGGAACATATGTCATAGACAAAATAGATAATATTTTTACAGCCGCGCCGGATTCTGAAAACAGTTATTTTATCGACGCAGTTGAAATTGTGCTTAAACCATATGTCTCGCTTGACGATGTATATATTGCCAATGATGAAG
The DNA here is from genome assembly GCA_964457495.1 of uncultured Desulfobacula sp. GTDB lineage: Bacteria > Desulfobacterota > Desulfobacteria > Desulfobacterales > Desulfobacteraceae > Desulfobacula. The sequence continues at coordinate 861 of CAYWGN010000093.1, read as the reverse complement.
GCAATGTAAACAATGATTTTCTTGGACCTATTTATATAAGAACAATTTTGCCAGAAACTCAGGGATCTTTAAATAGCGGAGTACCTGTCAATTCAAGCTTGGCCGATAGAGCCCAGATTGTGAACACTGATATGATCGGCACATTTGAGACAATGCCTGCAATTCCTCCAACTCCTGACGAGGATCAACATTTTATGGCATGGGAAGATCCAAGGGCGAGCTATTTGAAGCTTCCTAAGTCTGGTGACAAGCAGTTGTTTGACTTCTCAAACCCAAACTTTGCAGGATCACAGCCAAAATTTTTCGGTGCCATTGCATACATGATGTCAAGGCCGGGTTATTATGATCAGGGGCAAACCTCTATAAATCCGCTTATGAAAAGCGGGCTTGACTTCGTTGAGGCCACAGTGCCATTACGCAGGCCACTGATGTATTTATACGATAACGAATGGGAAGTGAGGCGGGGAATTTTTGAAAACCCTGATGTCAGCGAAGTTACGGGCTTCTTGTCTGCTATTTGGAATCGAGACGCGCTTGCTAATGCAGAATTCGGGTTAGAAGTCATTCGGGCAGTCGATGACCCTGACGCTTATTTGCCTGAACTATTAAGGGTAACATACATACATGACGATCTCCTTGAAGAGAGCATGGATCTCCTGGACGTACCCAATAGATTTTGGGAAGAAATGATGGAGCTTACCCTTGATCTATCCTCAGCCGTTGAGCTTGACTTAACATATGCCATATACGATGCCCTTGGGTTTTCTGATGATGATGGCACCCTGGGTGTCAAAGGTACTAAAAAATATGTAAATAGTATTCTTTATCTCCATGATGAAATCCCGTGGACATATTTGTTTG
>CAYWGN010000092.1:0-17680 GCA_964457495.1 uncultured Desulfobacula sp. | reverse complement strand
GTTGCCATTGATTGCCCATATGTGGCGTATCAGGATACAGAAGGGTATAAAAAGAGCACGGAAGAAGGTCATCAGATGGGATATGAGGGCAGAATGCTGATTCATCCCAGTCAGATTGAACCCTCCCATGAGATTTATACTCCCTCTGAAGCCAGTATTGAATGGGCAGAAGGCGTAAAAAAAGTATTTGAAGAAGAGGGCATTGCAAAGGGCACAGCCGCTGTTACCTATCTTGGTAAGATGGTGGATACCCCCGTTTATGAAAATGCCATGCAGATTTTAAGAACCATGGAAGAGATTCGTGCTGCCGACGCAAAATAAGCATTGACCTGTTGATGTTATTGACATGGGGACCCGGGTTTTTAACCATAATTTTGCGGGTTCCCATAGTCGGCAATCCATTGCAAAATTGTAATGGAAATACGATGAAATAATAAAACCAGGAAATAACAGATCATTTTTCTGTGAAATCCTAAAGGAAAGACAAAATGATTCTAGCACAATTGTCCGTATACCCCATAGGCGAGGGTACAAGTTTAGGATCCTTTGTGAGAAAAGGAATTCAGGTGATAAAAGATTCAGGGTATACCTATAGTGTTGGGGGACTGTCCACTGCCATTGAAGTCCCTGATATGGATTCCCTGTTTGCTTTGGTCAAAGAGGTACGCCAGGCCCATCTTGACCAGGGGGCGAAACGTATTGTTGTTGATTTGAAAATTGATGACAGAGGGGATAAAGACGCAACGCTTAAGAGCAAAATTACTTCAGTTACTTAGTGCCTGACCGAAAACCACGTGCTTGGGTGAGTTTTCGTTCAAACACTACTTAGAAAGCTTCATTGCAATTGGGTTTTAATCAAAACAAGATCTGGCGGATTAATAAAACATAGTTTTACGCAGGTCTTGTGGGAAAAAAGATGACAATCACTCTTTTTGATAAATGGACTGACAGGTATGATTGCTGGTTTGAAACGCAATGCGGTATTCTTGTTAAGCAGTATGAATCAGAGCTGCTGCTTAAACTTCTCAATCCCCTTTCCGGGGAAAAAATTCTTGATGTGGGCTGTGGCACTGGGGTTTTCACCATTGATGTGATGGCTCAGGGATCCAGGATTACAGGCATTGATATATCTGAACCCATGCTCAGGAAGGCCGTTAATAAAATTGACAAAATTTCCAGATATGCTTTCAATGGTATTTGCGCAGACATGTGTGCGCTGCCCTTTGCAGATAATAGTTTTGATAAAGTTCTGTCCATGACAGCCATTGAATTTATAGAGGATGCAAAAAAGGCTGTTGCCGAGCTTGACCGCGTGATCCGACAGGGAGGGACTATTGTATTAACCACCCTGAACAGTCTCAGCCCATGGGCAGAGCAAAGGCGCAAGGCAGCAGAAAACGGGCATGATTTATTTCAAAAAATTTTTTTCAGGTCTCCAGATGAAATGCGCTTCCTTGTTCCAGCAAATCCTGTTGTAAAAACAGCTATTCATTTTCAAAAGGAAGATTGCCTTTCAGAGATTCCTGAAATTGAACGTCAAGGAAAAAAGAATAATTCTGATAAAGGTGCATTTCTGGCTGTTAAGTGGAAGAAAACTTAAAGTAAATGCAGGCAAAATAAAAAGTTCTGCTTGTAGGGGAGAAACCATGGTTAATGAAAAGTTTATTCGTGAATTGGAAATAATAGTTGGCAAATCCAATGTGTCTGTTACCAGCACCGGCATTGAGCTATATTCCTATGATGCCTCCCTGGTTAAAGGGAATCCCGGGGTTGTCGTTTTTCCGGCAAATACCCGGGAGGTTTCCCAGACAGTAAAGGCTGCCAATAAAGAAGGAATTGATATTGTTCCCCGGGGGTTTGGTACCAATTTATCCGGTGGCACCATCTCAGTCACCCAAGGCCTTGTGATCTGCCTGTCTCGATTCAATAAGATTCTGGGCATTCACCCTGAAAGTCGATATGCCGTTGTTCAACCCGGAGTGACCAATCTGGAAGTACAACAGGCCCTGGCAAAGGTTGGTGCCTTTTATGCTCCAGACCCTGCCAGCCAGAAAGTATCCACCCTTGGTGGAAATGCGGGAGAAAATTCAGGGGGCCCCCTTTGCCTGAAATATGGTGTCACCTCCAATCATATCCTGGGCATGGAAATGGTGATGCCTGACGGTGAAATCCTGAGAATAGGTGGACCAGCCCTGGATCCTCCCGGGTTTGATCTGCGTGGTCTAATGGTAGGCAGCGAAGGAGCCATGGCCATTACTACGGAGCTGACTCTGCGTACTTTGCCCAAAACCCAATCCGTTATAACCATGTTAGCTGTTTATGATGATATCCAGGCAGCTGCCCTTTCTGTTTCAAAAATTATATCAGCCGGAATTCTCCCAAATACCCTTGAAATGATGGATGCTTTAGTAATTGAAGCTGTTGAAGCCAGCATTCCCTGCGGGTACCCTCTGGATGCTGCCGCTGTATTGCTTATTGAAGTTGAAGGCATGATAGTTGGGCTTGAGGAGCAGGCTGAACAGATTAAAGAAATCTGTATGACTACCCAATGCAGGAACATCAAGATCGCTAAAACCCAGGAGGAACGAAACCTGTTATGGCAGGGCAGAAAAGGAGCCTTTGGCGCTGTTGCCCGCCTGGCACCCAATTACCTTGTAAACGATGCCACTGTACCCAGGACCAATCTGCCCAAAGCCCTGGAGCAGATCAAGGCCATAGCCCAAAAACATGAATGCCGGGTTGGTAATGTCTTCCATGCCGGGGACGGTAATATGCACCCTCTTTTATTGTTTGATTCACGGAATGAAGGAGAACTGGAAAAGGTGCACAAGGCTGGATGGGATATAATGAAAGCCTGTGTTGCGCTGGGTGGAACCATATCCGGGGAGCATGGTATTGGCCGGGAAAAACAAGAAGCCATGAGAATGATCTTTTCCGGTGATGATCTAAATACCCAGCAAACCGTAAAACTTGCCTTTGATCCGGGAAACGTATTCAACCCCAATAAGGTGATCCCCCTTTCCAAATCTCCAGGACAACCTTTGGAGGCTTTTGAGCCCACAATATTGAAACGGCTGGGGGGGGCATCCTGTAAAGGGGTTCCTGAAGCCATGGCTGCCATTAGGAAGGCCAAAGATGATGGCAAGCCTGTGATCGCTGTTGGGGCCGATACCTTTAGTCATTATGGAAATCTCTGCAAAGAGGATGTTACGGCTGTGAGTACGCTGGCCATGACAGATATCATAGAGTATGACTCTGACAACCTTTATATCACTCTGGGGGCGGGAATGTCCCTGCATGAACTTCAGGAGATTCTGGGTAAAAATAATCAGTGGCTGCCTTTGCGGCCGCCTTTTTTTGGCAGCAAGGCCAGCACTGGTTCCTTAGTGGCTATGGGAATAAGCGGCCCTGAACGTATGTTTTATGGGGCTCCCAGGGATTTTTTACTGGGGCTTCAATATATTGACAGCCAGGGTAGAATAATTTCCACGGGAGGCAAGGTGGTTAAAAATGTTGCCGGATATGACATGACCCGTCTTTTGACCGGAAGCAATGGAAGCCTTGGAATAATTACGGAAGCCACCTGGAGACTCTCCACAAGGCCTGAACTCTGCAAGGCTTTATCCATGACAGGAAACCTGGATGATTGTTTTGGAGCTGTGCTGGAGCTTATGAATGCCAACCTGTTCCCTGCCTTTGTGACAGCTGTTCCAGAAAATAATATCCCAGAAGATAATGGCCCAGATCAATTCCCAAAACAGTGGAAAATGGTGGTGGGTTTTGAAGGCATGGCCAATGTTGTTGAACACCAGGTGGAACAATGCTCCCTGCTATTGGGCAAACACAAATTAAAGAAATTGGAAACCTGGGATTATCCCTTGATTGACGGGTGTTTTAAAGATATTTTTAATAAAATTGCAATGGCTCCTTATAACTTGAAGCTTGCGACAGCCACTGGAAAGATGTTGGATCTTATCAATGTTATCAATTCTATCGATGGGATCAAAACCCAGACAAGGATGTCAGACTGGCTCCTTGATTTTGGATGCGGCAGGATATTCATTGCTCTGGATTCATTGGATAAAGACCAATGGGCTTCATTGACCCATGGAGCCATGTCCTTTGATGGGCATGTGCACCTTGAAAAAGCCCCGGAATCCTTTTGCCGTGAACAGGATGTTTTTGGAGGATTTCCACGGCCGGAATGGGCCATGATGCACAAGATCAAAAAAACCTTGGATACCCATTCATTGTTTGCGCCCGGACGTATGCCCGGAAAAAACGAATATGAGGTTTAAAGCCAGATCAAGGAGAGGTATGGGCTATGGATATTTTTGAAGATTACGATGCAATTTCCCAATGTAATAAATGCGGTTTCTGCCAGGAGGCCTGCCCAGTATTTCGTTCAACCGGCCATGAGTCCGGTGTTGCCAGGGGACGACTGGCATTGATGCGTGGCATTATTGAAGATCGTGTTCAATGGACCAAAGAACTGGAAGATCCTTTGTTTAACTGCCTGGGGTGTGGAGCCTGTACTGCCAGCTGCCTGGCTGACGTTCCCACAGCCGACCTGGTCATTAAGGGCAGAGCCCAGTATCTGGAAAAAGTAGGAAGAAAACCCATCCACAAGCTGTTGTTTGAACAACTGCTTCCCTATCCCAAGAGACTGCACATGGCAGCACGCGCGGCAGCCTTTGGGAAAAATTCAGGTATGTCAAAGGTTGCCAAAGCTCTGGGTCTCCTCAGGATTCTGGGCAGGGATTTTGCCAAGGCTGAAAATATTGTTGAAAAACTTCCCCCCGTCCCCTTTAGAGGGCTTGTTAAGCCAGGTGAATACCCAGGCACGGGAGAAAACCTTCGCATTGGTTATTTTATAGGCTGCGGGGTTGATGTTATCCAGCAGGAAGCCGGGCACGAGAGCTTAAAAATACTGAAAAAAATTGGTAAAACAGTGACTGTACTTGACAATTGCTGCTGCGGTCTGCCGGCATGGACCTATGGGGATATTGATGCAGCTCAAAACCTGGCATTGAAAAATCTTGAAGCCTTTTCATCCCAATCCTTTGACGTAATTGTCACAGACTGCTCAAGCTGTGCCTCCTTTTTAAAGAAATACCCCAAAGTATTTCAAGGCGATGAAAAAAATCAGGACCTTGTCAAGGCCCAGACTCCCCTTTTCCAGGACATGGTGGAATTTATTTTTAAAAATGGATATGAAGCTCCTTCCACCAAATCACCCATTGTGGTAACTTATCATGATCCCTGCCATGCCGTTCGTGGACAGGGAATATCCAATGAAAACCGGGAAATTCTAAAGAAAATTCCAGGAGTTACGTTCAGGGAGATGGAAGAAGCTGACTGGTGCTGCGGCGGTGCTGGTTCATACGCATTGACGCACTATGATCTTTCCATGAAGGTGCTGGATCGAAAAATGAAAAATGTGGAGTCCACTGAAGCAGATTTTCTGGTAACTTCCTGCCCGGCCTGCATGATTCAATTGTCCCACGGTGTCCGTAGAGCTGGTTTAAAAACAAAGGTCTGTCACATCTCTGAGATTGTTACAGGCGCTAAACCCAAAGAAGAATAATTTAAATCTGGTAAAGTTACACTTATTATTTTTAAACTTTTACATAAATATATTGTTAAATAAGGTGAAATGAATGAATAAAAACATGCAGACAATTGATGGTAATACTGCGGCCACCCATGTGGCATACGGGATGAGCGAGGTAGCTACCATTTATCCCATTACCCCTTCAAGCCCTTTGGGTGAAATTGCGGATTCCTGGGCAATAAAAGGTAGAAAAAATATATTTGGACAGGTCCTGAATATTAAACAGATGCAGTCTGAAGCAGGGGCTGCCGGTGCAGTCCACGGTGCCCTTACAGCCGGTGCTGTGACCACAACATTTACTGCTTCCCAGGGGCTTTTGCTGAAGATTCCCAATATGTACAAAATTTCGGGTGAGCTGCTTCCATGTGTTTTCCATGTAACGGCAAGGTCTCTTTCTGCCCATGCTCTTTCCATATTTGGTGACCATGCCGATGTCATGTCTGCGCGGCAGACAGGATTTGCCATGCTGGCCTCCAATTCTGTTCAGGAAGCCATGGATCTTGCATTGGTGTCTCATTTGGCCACCATGGAGTCAAGCGTACCATTTATGCATTTTTATGATGGTTTCAGGACCTCCCATGAAATCCAGAAAATTGATGTCATTGATTATGAAGATATGGCATCTTTGTTCAACTGGGAAAAATACAAAGCCTTTAAAAAAAGAGCCATCAATCCAGAAAATCCCAATACCAGAGGAACTGCCCAGAATCCTGATATCTATTTTCAATGCAGGGAGGCAGCCAATAAATATTATGAAAGGGTACCCCAAATTGTAAAGGACTCCATGAAAAAGGTGGGAGATCTCACGGGCAGATCCTATAATTTATTTGACTATGTGGGAGATCCAGAAGCCCGGCAGATTATCGTGGCCATGGGATCTGGATGCGAAACAATTGAAGAAACTGTGGACAAGCTTGTGCAGAACGGAGAAAAGGTCGGTCTTGTTAAAGTACGTCTGTACAGGCCCTTTGATGTTAATTCCTTTTTGGCCTCTTTCCCATCCACGGTATCCACCATTTCCGTCCTGGACCGTACCAAGGAACCAGGTGCCGTGGGAGAACCCCTTTATATGGATATCTGCGCAGCATTCATAGAAGCCGGTATCACACCCCCTGCCATTCTTGGCGGCAGATACGGGTTAAGTTCCAAAGAGTTTAATCCATCTATGGTCAAAGCAGTGTTTGACAACATGAAATCCGTCAATCCCAGGAAACATTTTGTTGTGGGTATTACAGATGATGTATCCCATCTTTCCCTTAAAGTGGAACCAGGCTTTAATTCAGCCCCAAAGGGTACCATTGGTGCTAAATTCTGGGGACTTGGTTCTGACGGCACTGTGGGAGCTAACCAAAGCGCTATTCGGATTATTGGTGATAATACGGATAAATATGCCCAGGGATACTTTGCCTATGATTCCAAAAAATCCGGCGGTATCACAATTTCCCATTTAAGGTTTGGTGACACACCCATTAAATCGACCTATTCCGTTAATGAGCCTGATTTTGTGGCCTGTCATAATCCTACATACATGAATATCTATGATGTTTTAGAGGGGATAAAGCCCAAGGGAATCTTTTTGCTGAACTCCCAGTGGAGTGCCAAAGACATGGACACAATACTGCCAGGGGACATGCGAAAGATTTTTTACGATAAAAAACTGAAATTTTATAATGTTGATGCAGTCAAGATTGCCATGGAAGTAGGCCTGGGCAATCGTATCAACATGATTATGCAGACCTGTTTTTTTAAGCTTGCCAACGTGATTCCCTTTGAAAGAGCCATTGAGTTGTTAAAGCAAGATATTAAAAAAATCTATGGCAAAAAGGGAGACAAGATTGTTGAGATGAACATCAATGCCGTGGACAGCACCCTGAGCAATCTTGTGGAGATTAAAATTCCTGATACATGGGCATCAGCATCAGGGAAACCAGTACAGCCTGAAAAAGCCACTGACTATGTGGACAATATCATGCGGCCTGTCCAGACCCTTAAAGGGGATGATCTGCCTGTCTCTGCCTTTACTCCTGATGGTTTTTTCCCCAACGCCACAAGTCAGTATGAAAAAAGGGGTGTGGCCATTAATGTACCTGAGTGGATTGCTGACAATTGCATCCAGTGCAATCAATGTGCCTTTGTCTGTCCCCACGCAGCCATTATTCCTGTAATTGCAATAGACGATGAGCTTTCAAAGGCACCTGTTAATTTTGAAACCGCTGCAGCCAAGGGAAAAGAGCTCAAGGATGGGTATCGCTTCAGGATACAGGTCAACACTTTGGATTGCCTGGGCTGTGGCAATTGCGCTGATATCTGTCCATCAAAGGAAAAAGCACTGGTTATGAAACCCCTGGCTACCCAGAATGAAAAACAGATTCCCAACCATGAATTTTCCCTGACAATTCCCTTTAAGGAAGGTCTGATTAAGCGTGACTCTGTAAAGGGAAGCCAGTTGTACAAACCTTTGCTTGAATTCTCCGGAGCATGTGCAGGGTGTGGAGAGACCCCCTATGTTAAGGTTTTAACCCAGTTGTTTGGTGAGAGGATGACCATTGCCAATGCAACAGGCTGCAGCTCAATCTGGGGTGGTTCTGCGCCATCCTCGCCCTATTGCGTTAACAGTGACGGCCATGGCCCGGCATGGGCAAGCTCTCTTTTTGAAGATGCGGCTGAATACGGTTATGGCATGATGCTGGCTTACAATACCCGCAGGCATGCTTTGGCAGACACAATTCAAAAGGTCCTTGAGACGGATATTTCCCAGGAGATCAAAACCGCCCTTAAGGGATGGCTTGGTAATATGAACAATGCTGAATTATCCAAGGTGTTTGGAGATCAGTTGAAAGCATTATTGACAGAAAATAATGAGAATGCCCTGCTGGATGAAATCCAGGAAAACAAGGCCTTGTTTGTAAAAAAATCCCATTGGATTCTGGGCGGTGATGGATGGGCCTATGATATTGGATATGGCGGTCTTGATCATGTAATGGCATCGGGGGATGACATCAACATCCTGGTGATGGATACCGAGGTCTATTCCAATACGGGCGGCCAGTCTTCCAAGGCAACCCCCATGGGTGCTATTGCCAAATATGCTGGTTCAGGAAAAAAGGTAGGGAAAAAAGACCTTGCCAGAATGATCATAAGTTATGGCCATGCCTATGTAGCGTCAATATCCATGGGAGCCAGTAAACAGCAGACCATGAAGGCGTTTGTGGAAGCGGAAAGGTATCCCGGGCCCTCGTTGATTATCTGTTATGCTCCCTGCATTAATCATGGTATTAGAAAAGGAATGGGGAAAACTCAGTTGGAGGCAAAACTTGCCGTGGATTCAGGATTCTGGCCAATGTTCAGGTATAATCCCGGCTTAAAGGATGAGGGCAAAAATCCTTTTATCCTGGATTCCAAGGCCCCGGACGGAAGTCTGCAGGAGTTTTTGTCCGGTGAGAATCGTTTTGCTGCCCTTGAGAAGAGTTTTCCTGAGGAGTCCAGGCGGTTGAGGGCAAAGATAGAAAAAGAGGCCCAGGATCGGTATCAGATCCTGAAAAATATGGCTGAGAACGGTGTCTGAAAAATTCTTTTATTGGACAAAAGATGGATATTGCTATAAATAAAGCTTCGTGGCAGTATAGGTTTGTCAGAAAACCTTAATGTAAATCAGGTACAAAAAAACAATAATGGTGAAATAAATGAATCATCCCGATTATCAGCCAATTAAACAAATTAAAGTTTCAACTTTGATTGTTGATCAGATAAAAGCTCACATTATTAAGGGCAATTTAAACCCTGGAGATCCGCTTCCTTCGGAAAGGGAGCTTATGAGTCGCTTTAATGTGAGTCGGTCCTCATTACGGGAAGCATTGAAAATTCTCGATACCATTGGGTTTGTGGAAATCTCCCAGAGAAAGCGGACCCGGGTGAAATCCATTGTACCGGATGATTTTATAGAGCCCATCCGCCATCTTTTAAAAGAGGACATAGACACTGTTCTGGAGGTACATGATGTAAGAAGGTGCCTGGAGTCCTGGAATGCCTATTACGCTGCTGAAAGGGCAACAAAAGAGGATATCGAACTTTTGAGGAAAAACCTTGAATCCATGGAAGAAGGTATCCCGAAAAAACAAAGTCTTATAGATGATGATGCAGCATTTCACCTTGCAATATCCAGCGCATCCCACAATAAAATTCAGACCCATTTAATGTATTCCATATATGCTCTTATCCAGAATACAGTTGGTATTTGTTATGAGACCAACGAAAGCTGGGATATATTGGAGGAGCATCGGGCCGTATACCAGGCCATCAAGGATAAAAACCCGGAGCTTGCCCGTGAAAAAATGTACATTCACCTGGATAAGGTTCTAGCTCGAATCCATTATTTTTTTGAAAAAAAAGCTTAGCTATTTTATTATAAGATAAATAAAAGCAGGAAAGGCAGACTATGTATCTTCAGGTCCTGAAGATCTTTATTGATATTGTCACACCCGTATTTTTTTTGATCTTTCTGGGGTATTATGTCGGCCCCCGTCTGGAACTGGATGCCAGAACATTGTCCAGGACAGCCTACTTTCTTCTGGTACCCTGTTTTGTGTTTAATATCATCAGCAAGGTAGAGATTGATATCGCAGTGGCAGGCCAGATGATTCTGTATACTACACTGACCCATATATTAGTTGCAGTGGCTGCTTTTATCCTGGCTAAACTCCTGAAACGTTCCAGGGAAGTGACAGCTGCCTTTGTTATTATTGCCACCTTCGGGAATGTGGGAAATCTGGGACTCTCCCTTATTGATTTCAGGCTGGGTCAGGCTGCCCAGACGTCTGCCACCATCTATTTTATCACTATTATACTGCTGTCCTTTGTGATCTGTGTGGGGATTTCAAGCTGGACCCGGGGAACGGGTTTGTCAGCTGTGTTGTCTGTATTTAAAATACCTGCCCTGATTGCCATGGTGCCGGCCATGTTTTTCTACGGCACTGATTTTGAGCCTCCCCTTTTTTTATCCAGGATCACAGGACTTTTAGGCAGAGCCATGATCCCCGTGATGCTGGTAACCCTGGGGGTTCAATTATCAAGCCTGGCTAAATTCAATTTCAGCCTTGATGTAGTCATAGCTTCTTGTCTGCGTCTTATCGCAGCCCCTCTTATTGCCTTTGGATTGAGCTTTGTTTTTTCTCTGTCTGGCATGGAAATTCGTTCAGGAATTCTCCAGGCTGGAATGCCTGTGGCAGTTCTGGGATCCATTATTGCCATTGAATATAATATCATGCCAAAATTTGTTACCACAGCCGTATTATTCACTACAATGCTAAGCCTTGTGACATTGACCATTCTACTTTATATGGTATAACTATGGATAATCCTATAGCAGATTAAGCTTTGTGGCCCAGGGATAAAACTATTTTTTATAGGGAACACAGAATGGAAAAAAATAATTTAATCCAAATAATGACAGAAAAGGCTGTTGCCGTTGGAACCATTGTCCATGAAATATTTTCGGTTTCCGACGCTCTTCAGTACGCTGTTGACCTGAACAAAGAGAAAAATTTGAAAACTCTGGCATGCCCGGGTCTGGATTCAGAAGACCAGGACAGGCTGAGGGATCTGTGTAAATCCTCAGGCATGGATTTTTTGGAAGAGCCATTACGAAATCATGCCTCATCCCTGGATACTTCATTAACCTGGGTTGATTACGGCATTGCTGACACAGGTACCCTGATGCTGGCATCTGATTCTGAAGAAATCCGCATCGCCACCATGCTGGCACAAATCCATATTGCCATGCTGCCCGTATCAAAAATAATGTTTAACACAGGATCCATTGAAGCTGCGCTCAATGATATCCTGAAAAAGGATTCTGCCTCCTACACTGCATTTATTACGGGCCCCAGCCGGACAGCTGATATTGAACGGGTGCTGGCCATCGGAGTACACGGCCCTGTTGAGCTTCATCTGCTTTTGATAAAGGATATGCAGCCATGATAAAAACTGCCCAGGATATGAAATCCTATAAAAAAAAGATTCGCCAGGCCCTTGGCGATTCATTTTTACGCTCTGCCCTGGATGAGTTCAACACAGCCTATCGTGAAAACCGTCCCAATGTTTATAAGGATATTGATTTTAACGGGATCAGGGATGCCATTGCAGAAAATAAGGACAGCCTGATCCCTTTTCTTGAAGTCTTATTTGAAGAATTCAAGCTCAATGCTGAGAAGGCCGGTGCCATAGTCCACAGGGCAAAAGATGCCCAGGAGGCCAATGAGATCATTGCCCGGATCGCTAAAGAAAACAATGTTAAAAAGATCATTAAATCCAAATCCATGACTGCAGAAGAAACCTTTTTAAATGACCACCTTGAAAAACAAGGTTTTTTGGTCACGGAGACGGATCTTGGAGAATGGATCATCCAGCTTAAGCATGAAGGTCCTTCCCACATGGTCCTGCCAGCCATCCATCTTTCCAGGTACCAGGTGGGAGAACTGTTTGAAAAACAAACAGATTTAAAGGTTGATGCGCAAAATATTGACAAACTGGTAAAGGTTGCAAGATATGAGCTTCGCCCCAGCTTTTTTGAAGCAGACATGGGGGTTACTGGCGCTAATTTTGCCATTGCAGACTCCGGCACTCTGGGGATGGTAACCAATGAAGGCAATATGCGCCTTACCACAACACTTCCCAGGGTTCATGTGGCCCTGGTGGGATTTGATAAGCTTGTTTCAGACCTTGGTTCTGCTTTGCGCATTTTAAAACTTTTGCCCAGGAATGCAACGGGCCAGGCCATCACCTCCTATGTGACCTGGATCAAAGGGGCCAACCAGTGTTTGAATGCTTCTTTTGAAAAAAAACAGATGCATGTGATTTTTCTGGACAACGGCCGGCTTTCCCTTTCCAAAGACCCCGTGTTTTGCACAAGTCTTCGATGCATCCGGTGCGGTGCCTGCGCCAATGTCTGTCCCATCTACTCAAAAGTGGGCGGGCACAAATATGGTCATGTCTATATTGGTGCCATTGGCCTGATTTTAACATTATTCTTCCATGGCAAAGAGAATGACAGGGCCATCGTGAGAAATTGTATCAACTGCCAGGCCTGCAAGGAAGTCTGCCCCGTGAGCATAGATCTTCCCCATCTCATCAAAAAGACCTATGCACGGGTGATCAAAGAAGAAGGCAAAACCCCGGTTAAAAATTTTTTTCTGGCAAAGGTGATGAAAAATAGAAAGCTGTTTCATTTTATCCTGCGATCAGCCTATCTGGCGCAACAGCCCCTTTCCAAGGGCAGACCTTTGATACGTCATCTGCCAACTTTCCTGGAGAAAGACCATGGATTCAGGAGTCTGCCCACCATTACCAAAATCCCGTTAAGGGATCTTTGGCAAACCCTTAGCCCCAAACTGGAAAACCCTTCACTTAGAATCGCTCTTTTTGCCGGATGTGCCATGGATTTTATTTATCCTAACCATGGAAAGGACCTCTTAAAGCTGCTGAAAAAGGCCAATATCCAGGTGGATTTTCCTTTGGATCAAACCTGCTGCGGCCTGCCTGCCATGATGGCGGCAGAAGAAAAAACAGCCCGGGCACTTGCTGTTCAGAACATTCAGGCCTTTAGCACAGAACAATATGATTATATCCTGACCCTGTGCGCTTCATGTGCCTCCCATCTGACCCACAATTATGAAAAGATCTTCAGGGAAGCTAAAGAGCCTGCCCCAGATCTTAATCCTGATCTTAAATTATTTACAGATAAGATTATTGATTTTTCATCCTTTATGGATAAGGTATATAAGTTTCCCCAGGCCAGTCAGAATATCAATAAACAAGTAACCTATCATGCCCCCTGCCATTTGTGCCGGGGACTTCAAGTGACAGATGAGCCCAGAGCCCTGATTCAAAAGGCCGGATATACCTATGTCCCTTCAAAGGATGAAGATGTCTGCTGTGGATTCGGCGGTTCCTATTCCGTGGATTTTCCTGAAATATCTTCAGAAATTCTTAAAAAAAAGTTGGATAATGTTGAGGCATCAGGAGCTGACATCCTGGTAACAGACTGCCCTGGCTGCGTCATGCAGTTGAAAGGCGGTCTTGACAAGCGGCAAAGCCCTGTCAAAGTGCTCCATCTTGTTGAGCTGCTGGCCAAAAAAAAAGAGTGAACAAACCATTTATCTGGCGAAATCATTGATGTGGAACGGGTAGAGCCTATTTTCAAAAAACTCCCGAAACCCTTGATATGATGGTCTTTTTTGACGCGCGACCTATTTTTATTAACCGACATTCCCTTAAAAGTTCAAAAAGCATCGGTAAAATTTAATTTGAACAAGGAACAAACAAAAGCATTTGTGTCCATGATAAAGATTTCACACAGATCATTCCAACTATCAGGTTTGTTTAATAAAGGGATCTTAAGAATACCATTTGAATGGTTGAATATTTGAAAAGTTATGAATTGTTGCAAGTGTGTTTGAGTTTCCGGCTTGCAACATAACCCCAACTAAATTTAATGTCCCACCTTGGGATGAAAAAATAAAAGGCACAATATATAGTGGTTGATTGTTTTTGAATAAAAAAAGAGGACTAACAGGGATAGTCTGTGGTTCTCATCCGGCTAAAAACTGACTTTGTCACTCAAGTAGTCCTCGCCTTAAACAACTCGGTTTGACATACCAAAATTTCAAAAATGTTCTAAAGACTTGACCTGGTATCATTGACATTTTGGTTGTCATCTGGTGATCAACCATTGGATAATTATCATTGAGTCGGTTTGGATCAGGTTTGTTTATATTTGAGAAAGATGGTTTTCTAATAGCTGTGATAAATCCTGGTTGTCCCCAAAAAAAGATTTTTCAGATGCTTCATTCCAGGATTCTCCTCGCAGTTCAGCCACATTAAGCTCATATCCCACTGCCTTACTCATTTTTTGTGCATACACACGAATTGCCCGCCCATTTCCATCTAAAAATGGGTGAACCGCATTAAGCTCACCTACAATTTCTGCAAGTTTCTTTGAGAATTCTTTAAAGTTCATTCCCTTTAATTTTGAAAGGTCAATTGATTCGGTAATTTTTTTCGTTTCCTGAGCGATAAATTCTGGCCTGCAAAAAACACTTATGCCTTTTTCAATAGGAACATTTCGAAATTCTCCTACCCATTCATAAACGTCCTGCAATGTGTGAGCATGGATTTTTTTTAAATGATTGGCAGAAAAATCACCTTCCGGAGTTGTATCCAGACGAGCAAGAAAAGATAAAAGTTCAAAGCGGTCAAGTTTTTTTTGATTTGTAATCCCTGGGATATTTCTCAAAACATTTGTTCCGGGGATTAAATGAGGCTTTGCAACTTTATAACGCTTCAAATAGCCATCCTTTTTTTTATTTCTTTGATCATCTCATCGGGATTTAAACCTTCACTGACCATGTTCTCCATGAATTTTTTATCATCCTTGTTGATATGTAGCCCTTCAATAGCACAAGATGCATATCCTTCTTTTAATATTTTTAAACGATTTTTAATGATCTTTCGATCAATCAAAATATTATTTTTTTCACTCATCTACATGCCACCTTTTTAATAGTTATTTCTATAATTAATAGTATCCTATCTTTTTGTATGAGTCAAAAAAAATATCGATTTTGTAAAAGACATTGGTTCGGAATTCTTTCAGGGAGTTTCAAAAAAATATAAGCTCTCTATTGGTATCCTTAAAAATTATTGACGGAGAATACTCCGGGCAGGGATAATTAACCATAAATCCAACAGGGGTTTCCAAACACACGGTGCCCCCTTTGAGGGGGCTTCATCATAGCATTCAATAAAAGAAGCATTGTGGGGTGAAAATCCGTTTCAAATTTCAGTGTTCCAATTGTTTTTCAATCATAAGGTTTAACAGGGATAGTCTGGGGGAAAATTTATACCTGGGAATCATATGCAAACAGGTAGTAGTCCACGCCTATTTTTTATCAATCGAGTCACCGATATGTTTTATTTCAAATTTAAATTTCCGGGTGAAATCTTGACAAAATGTAGCCCATGAGATACATTTGAGCCATGAAATATACCCTTGAAAGCACAAGCCAATATGACAAATGGTTTAAAAAATTAAAGGATGCTTCGTCAAGGATCAAAATTTTAGCCAGACTTTCCCGTGTCGAAAATGGGAATTTTGGAGACCATAGACAGTTGGGCGAAAAACTTTATGAGTTGCGACTATTCTTTGGTCCAGGTTTTCGAATTTATTATACCATCAAGAAAAGGAGAGTTGTTCTCCTGCTTGTCGGAGGCGATAAGGCCAGCCAACAAAAAGATATCAATCAAGCCGATACGCTTTTGAAAAAACTGGAGGAATGAAAAATGACTTTAGAAACAAAACCTTTTGATATTGCTGAATACTTGAAGAATCCGGAAGAAATCCGTGCTTATCTGCAGGAGGTACTGGATACAGGGGATGATTCAGATTTTATTCATGCGTTGAGCACCGCTGCCAGGGCCATGGGAATGACAGAAGTTGCTCAAAAGGCAGGAGTTACCCGTGCCAGTTTATATAAATCCCTTGCTGAAGGGGGCAATCCAAGGTTCAGCACCATTAGCAAAGTAACTAAAGCTTTGGGGTTTAAATTAGCGGTTGCATAGATAACCCATCAGTATATTTGGTCGTCCTGGAGTTAGCATCACAGTCTGAATTTATAAGGTACTGATGGATTTAAACGATATCTATGTGACAAATGAGTAATAGCAAGATGCACAATCGATGGAATAGCTGTCACCATGAATTAATTAAAAAGAGCATCCAATAATTGAATTTTTGTAGAGGTGTCTCCAGGTTCATTTTTTCCATTTTTTAAAGGTTTGAAGACACGGATTAACAGGGATAGTCTTGAGTGAATTTTTCACTCGAAAATCAATCCCAAACAGATAGTAGTCCACTCTTTTTTTCTGATAAATCGGGTCACCAATAACAAAAGGGGATTTTGGGGAGAGATCCATGGCAAGATATCAAAGAGAATTCTCCAATAATGTTGACTTTGGACACGGCTAAAATCTATAATGAACATAAATAACGATTTATTAAGCACAAATAAAAAAGGAAATATTAATGAATATGAATGCAATTTCCATTTTTGATCTAACCCCTCCTGAAAAATTACAATTGGTTGAAGATTTATGGGATGATATTGCTGGAATACCTTCTGAAGTTCCAGTTTACGATTGGCAAAAAAAAGAGTTAGAAAGAAGAAAAGCTAACTTGATATGCAATCCAGACTCTGGGCTTGCATGGGATGAGGTAAAACAAAGGATTCGCAATCGTTATGCCCGTTAAACTGATTTTTGCGCCAGAAGTTCAACAGGACCTTGATGAGGCATATAGCTGGTATGAAGACCGCAGGTATGGTTTAGGGGAAGAATTTATAAATTGTGTTGATGTCGTTATTCAAACAATACTCCGTTCGCCTGACCTCTATTCCAAAATCTATAAAGAATACCGCCGGGCACTGATAAGACGATTTCCATTTGCAGTATTTTACGAATTGATAGACAACAAGGCTATAATATATAGCGTTTTTCATACATCTCAGAATCCTGAAAAATGGAAAAATAGATTGCCTTAAATCGATGTTTTTTTTAATTAAACGTTTCCATGAATTTTTTCCGATAGAGAACCTGCCTCATGCTGCTAACTTTGACCGTGCAATAATTGGTCGCCCAGGCTTATTTGAAAACAGCATTCAATAACAGGGATAGTCTTCAGGATTTCTGGGTGGTAAAACAAAAAATCTAATACATAGAAGTCAACACCTATGAATTTTACCAAGAATTGATCTGGCATCATTGATAATTTGAACACTTAAGTCAGCTATCCATAGGATAATAACCACTCTTTCCAATTTAGCCCAAATAAAATGAATATCTACGTTGTAGATACTGGTCGACTTTTTATTTCAGCTCCATTATTGTTGAATTTACCTTTATAATTTGTTTATTTCTAAAATAAATTTTTACAATCTCGGAGGATCAATGTATCGAACAGTGCTGTTGATTGCCTCTTTATCCTGGCTAAAATTTCCTGATTATTTTAAACAGATT
>CAYWGN010000091.1:0-17693 GCA_964457495.1 uncultured Desulfobacula sp. | reverse complement strand
CATGCTTTAAGTCCATTTGATCTTATTCCGGATTTTATTCCGGTATTGGGATATCTGGATGATTTTTTAATTCTTCCCGTATTAATAACCCTGTCAATTAAATTAATTCCCCATGAAATTATGGAAGAATCAAGAAAAAAAGCGGAAAATCAACCATTACAACTCAATAAAAACTGGTTTTTTGCCATACTGTTTATAATAATATGGATAGCAGCGGTAACCGCTATTGTTGTTTACTATCACTTTTTTTATACCAAAATTCAAAGCTGATAAAAATCAAGAAATCAAAAATATTAATCAAAACAATTCCATAAAATTGGAATCCTTTAGAATGACGAATTTATTTGCGATTGGTCATTTTATTTTACAAGATGTAAAAATAACTGACACGTGTCTTAAAATTGTCAGTTATTTTTACAAAGGCGTTTTTGCTGTTTTTTCAATATCTTATAACTTGCACGTTTTGACTTGCCAGTTGGCATGTATCTTGATAGTCAGAGGAACAGATAAAGGATTATACAATATATGAAAAGGAAAGAACACAATGGAAGCATCTGCTGAAGATAGGGACGTATTTTACCATGTATTGAGCAGAAAAATAACTGCCTTGATACTGGTTGTTTCTTTTTTCCCATTGATATTAACCACAGGCATTCTTTTTTATAGATTTAACCAGACCTATACGGATAAAATACAGGCTCATATTTCAGAACTAGTTCAAAAGCATAGTCAGAATATTGATAGCTTTTTATCGGAAAAATTAGGAAACATCCGGTATATGGCCCAGCAGTTTGGCAGCAGTCAACAGGCCCCAAAGATATTTCTGCAACAGCATCTGGCATTATTAAAAAACGAATATGGGGATGTGTTTACTGATTTGGGAATGGTTAATGAAAAGGGTATCCAGTTCGCGTATGAAGGGCCGTTTAAATTTGAAAATGCTGATTATTCAAGTGCTGATTGGTATATAAAAGCAATAGACAAACCTTTTTTTATCAGTGATGTGTTTGCCGGGTTAAGGGGACACCCCCATTTTATTATTGCTGTAAAGGTTAAATCCAATGGGTCTGATTATATTTTACGATCCACCATCAATTTTGGCGCCTTTAATTCCCTGGTGGAAAATATTCACCTCGGAAAAACAGGGCTCGCCTTTCTCGTGAATAGTAAAGGTGAGATGCAGACTCAAACCAAGGTGGGACTTAAAGACTCACTTATTACATCAATGGTGGATCGAAGCAGTTATAAAAATAACAAAACAATTTTTACAAAAAAACAGGATACCTCGGGAAATAAATTTTTATGCGTGACATCCATGTTGAAGAATATCGACTGGATAATGGTATTTCGCCAGGATATAAAGGATGCTTTCCATGATTTATGGAAAATACAGATTCTCACCCTGGTCATATTTATTTTATGCTGTGTTGCAATTCTTGCTGTTGCATTTTTTCTGCCGCGTAATATTGTAAAACTTATTTCAAAATCTGATAAAAAAACCGAGGTCATGAACAAACAGGTGGTGGAAAGCGGAAAACTCGCCACCATTGGTGAACTTGCCGCAGGCATTGCCCATGAAATAAATAATCCCGTTGCCATCATGGTTGAAGAGGCCGGCTGGATAGAGGATCTCCTTGAAGAAGAAGATCTAAAGGAATGTGAGAATCTTAATGAATTCACCCGGGCGCTGCGTCAGATCAATACCCAGGGAAAAAGATGTAAAGAGATTACCCATAAGCTGCTCAGCTTTGCCAGAAAAACCGATTCCACTGTCAATGATGTTCAGATTAACGATGCCATCAAGGAAATTGTTTCTCTAAGTGCTCAAATGGCCAAGTATAACAAAGTAATCATTGAAACATCCCTGGATGAAGACATTCCCTATATCAGAATATCTCCTTCGGAACTGCAGCAGGTGATTCTTAACTTTTTCAACAATGCCATTGATGCCATGGAAAAAACCGGGGGGGCCATTAAGGTTGAAACCAAGGTCAGCAAGCTTGAAAAAAATCATGTGGTGATTTTAATTGAAGATAATGGCCCCGGCATTCCTAAAGATAATCTTGACAGGATATTTGATCCATTTTTTACAACAAAGGCAGTGGGAAAAGGTACAGGGCTTGGACTTTCCATATGTTACGGCATTATTCAGAAAATGGGAGGAAAAATAGATGTCCACAGTCAGGTGGGTGTTGGAACCAAATTCAGGATATGGATACCGTTTCAGGACGTTATAATTGAAAATAAAGAAGTTAAGACAGAATTAGAAAAACAAGGAGAATAAACATGAAAAATATTAAATTATTGCTTGTTGATGATGAAAAACCTTTTCTGGATACCATTACCAAACGTCTTGAAAAAAGAGAGTTAAAGGTGTTTGCCGTTTACAGCGGAAAAGATGCATTAACTGAACTTGAGAATAATAAAACCATTGAAGCAGTCGTCCTTGATGTGAAAATGCCGGGTATGGATGGTATAGCGACTTTGGTTGAAATCAAAAAAAGGTTTCCCCTGGTAGAAGTGATCATGCTCACGGGTCATGCCACTGTTGAAACGGCAATTGACGGGATGAAGCTGGGTGCATTTGATTATCTTATGAAACCCTGTGACATTGATGCGCTGGTATCCAAGGTCAATGAGGCAGTGGCAAAGAAAAGAGGGCATGAAGAGAAAATTGTGGAAGCCCGCATAAAGGAAATTACAGAACGACGACCTTAAGAAAAAGAGGAATTTCATGGTCAGGAATAATAAAGAGGAAAATATCATAAATGTCCTGCTTGTTGATGATGAAAAAGGGTATTTAAATGTTCTGGCTAACAGGCTGTCCAAAAGATCCATCAACGCAACAAAGGCTTTCTCCGGTACTGAGGCCATACAGATTCTGCGGAAAAATGATTTTCATGTGGTGGTTCTGGACTTAAAAATGGAAGATATGAATGGTATTGAAGTTTTAAAGATAATGAAAAAAATGGCACCTGAACTACCTGTGATTTTTTTAACGGGGCATGGTTCACAGGAAGCTGCCCTGGAAGGAATTTCTTTAGGCGCTTTTGATTACCTGACCAAACCCTGTGAGTTGATGGATTTGATTGAAAAAATCAAACAGGCCCACCAGCACCAGTTAGAGAAATTAAAAGGATCTCACATAGAGTAGTATTTTATGGCGGTTGTTAAACAATAGTTTACGGTTGAGGAGAAAATATGTTTTACAAAACAAATGGGTTTAAACTCTGTGCTGCATTGTTAGTTGGGGTTGTCGTTTTTCTGCTGCCCAGACCCGAAGGAACACAATTCAAAATTACAGGAGATGCAGGTCAAATACTCATGCAGGATGCGAGTGAACATTTTGATGTTGTTCCTGATGGAAAAATTGGAAACAAATCATATATTTTAAAGGCAAAGTCCCCGGGGTCACTTGAATCCAGTGTGAAATTTTTAGCTCAAAAAGCAAAAAATTTAAACCTGGGCACAGTTTCTGTGGATTATGTTGACGGACTTTCACCAAAGGCAAAACGATTCCTGGCGATTCTGGCGGTTCTTGTGATCTTATTTGTCATAGAGCCCATCCCCCTGGAAATAACCGCGGTCTTAATCGGGGTTTCTCTTGTTATCATGCAGGTTACTGATGTAAAAAATGCCTGGGCTCCTTATATGCACCCCGTGGTCATTTTTATTATGTGCTGCCTTATTTTTGCCATTTCCCTTGACAAGGCCGGAATAACAAAACGGCTGGGATATTATATTATCAAAAAAGCCGGGAACAGTGTTACCCGGTTTACCTTTATTATAGCCATAGGTCTTGGGCTTGCCTCATCTTTTATGCATGATGCCGCTGCCTGTGCCATAGGGATTGTGACCATGCTGCCCCTGATGCGGGCGGCGGGCATTGAACCTCATACTAATACGGCTAAGTTTATGATGCTGTCCTTACCCTTTGCCTGCTCCTGCGGCGGCATGGGGTCACTTATCGGCGGGGGGCGCTGTATGGTCTCGGCGGCTTTTCTAAAAGAGTTCACAGGAATTGAAATTACCTTTTTTGACTGGATATTATATGCCATGCCTGCGGCTATTTTTACGGTTCCCATTGCTGTATTCATTGTATACATGGTTTACAAGCCGGACCCAAACATCAAGTTGCCGGAGTTTGATGAAGATCTGGGGTCCATGACAAGTCTTGAGAAAAAAACCTTGGCCATTATCGGGATTTCATTTGCACTCTGGCTGACCAAGGGACTTCATGGCATAGATTATTCCGTCACTGGTATGCTGGGGGTGGCGGCTCTGGTATTGTTTAAAGTGTTAAGGTGGAGAGATATCAATGACAACCTGGAATGGGGGACGGCCTTGTTTATATTTGGCGGCGGAATTTCTCTGGGTCTTGCCATGGGGTATTCCGGGGCTGCCGATTATTTTGCCAATTTGTTCTTTCCTCTGATCCAGGGAAAAGGCTGGCTGGTTCTTTTTATCGGCGTGGGTGTTTTCGGGGCTCTGGTAACAAATGCCATGGCCAATGTTGCCGCTGCTGCCCTGATTCTTCCCATTGTTATCCCCATGGCCCAACTTGAAGGGGTTAATCCTGTGGTCCTGGCGCTTTGCCTGGGAATGGCCACATCCTTTGCCATGCTCCTTGTCATTGGTTGTCCTCCCAATGCCATCTCATACAGTTATCGATATTTTAAATCATCCGATTTGACAAAGGTCGGACTGGTTGCCACACCGATTTTGCTGACGGTATTAGTGGTTGTTGCAGCGGTATGGTGGAAGATCCTGGGTTTAATTTAGGAGAAATATTTGCATGAACAAACTTTATGATAATAAGGTTCGTCTTCTTCTGGTGGATGATGAAGAAGGTTTCAGAACGGCAATCGCCCGGCGGCTTGGGAAAAGAGGATTTGTCCCGGTACAGGCTTCAACCGGAGAAGAATGTCTGGAAATTCTTGGTAGAGACCCTGTGGATGTGGTGGTTCTGGATGTTAAAATGCCGGGAATCAGTGGAATTGATACATTAAAAATTATTAAACAGGAGTATAATAAAATCCAGGTAATCCTTTTAACCGGTAATGTTGCAGTTTCTGACGGCATCGAAGGCATAAAATCCGGTGCCTTTGATTATTTGACAAAACCGATTGAAATTGACCACCTGGTAAATAAAATCAAGCAGGCCTTTGAAATGATCCGGCTGGAAGAAGAAAAACAAAAAGAGCTTGAATACCGGGAAAAGCTGGAAAAAAAAATGATTGATACGGAACGGCTTGCGTCAATTGGCACCATGTCCACGGGCATTGCCCATGAAATCAACAATCCTCTGGCCATCATCAACGAATCTGCCGGGTTTATGAAATACATTCTGAGCACACCCGAAATGTTGAAGTGTAATAGAAGGGGTGCCCTGATGATGGGAATAGAAAAAATTGAAAACAGCATAAAAAGAGCCCGTAAGATTACCCACCAGCTTCTGGGACATGTAAAAAAACCGGAATTGCAGTTTTCAGAGGTTAACTTGAAGGCATTGCTGTATGAAACCTTTGGCTTGCTGAAAAGAGAAATAAAAGATAAACAAATAAACATTAACTGGGAAATCGATCCGAAAAAAAATATTATCTGGAGTGATCCCTATCAGCTTCGCCAGGTGTTGATGAACCTTTTGAGCAATGCGGTTCATGCGGTGAGTGAAAACGGTTCCATTACTTTGTCCACCCGTGAAATTGATGAGGACATTATTCTTGAAATCAAAGACAATGGGATCGGAATACCCAAAGAAAATTTGAGTAAAATATTTGATCCGTTTTTCACAACCAAGTCTTTTGATGAAGGAACGGGCTTAGGATTGTTTGTGGTCCATAAAATTATTTCAAATCTTAATGGTAAAATTGATGTCGCAAGCACGGTGGGTGAGGGGACCCGCTTTTATATCAGGCTGCCGAAAACCGATGAATTAAACAGATAATGCCATACCTTTGATAATATATTATAAAGAAAGGAGTGAAATCCCATGATAAAAATACCCGCCAG
This sequence comes from uncultured Desulfobacula sp., assembly GCA_964457495.1. Taxonomy (GTDB): domain Bacteria; phylum Desulfobacterota; class Desulfobacteria; order Desulfobacterales; family Desulfobacteraceae; genus Desulfobacula. The sequence goes on along the minus strand of CAYWGN010000091.1, from coordinate 11,681 downwards.
AGTCCTTATAGTGGATGATGAAAAAGATTTTGTTGAAATGTTTTCCCTGCGGCTGCAGGCCCAGGGGGAAAAAGTGTCTACTGCCCATAGCGGCAAGGAAGCTTTAGCTGTATTGGGACAGACAACCATTGATGTGGTCATTTTGGACATCAGGATGCCTGGAATGGATGGAATTGATACACTAAAACAGATAAAAACTCTTTTCCCCATTGTTGAAGTTATTCTGCTCACGGGTCACGGGTCTACGGAAACTGCCGTGGAGGGAATGAAACTGGGTGCCTTTGATTATTTAATGAAACCAGCTGATTTTGAAGATATTAAAATCAAGCTTGAAAACGCCAGAAAGAGAAAAGATGAACAGGAAGAAAGAATCCGCCAGGCTGAAGTCAGGTTGCTTTTAAGAAGAAGTGGAGATTATTAAAAAAAACTAAATACCTATCAATTATAGGAAGATATAAATGAAATCATTTTCCCAGACCGGCATGTCCCAGTTTAGTTTTTCCCTTAAATTTATGCAAGGTATTCTGGATCAATACCAATTATGGTATGAACTATTAAAAGATATCTACGGCAAGGCAGGCACACAAAAAATAACAATAAGCAGGCACCTTTAGAGGATGAAAAAATTTACAATTCAGTTGAGTCTTAAAAACAGGGTCTATTTTGTCAATGCGATTCTTTTGTGCATCACTGTTATTGGGGCTATACTCATGGTCTGGTATACCTATAAGACTGAAAGAATATTCAAAGATATCATTGATAAAAATATTGTTATTTATCAATCTGCCGAGGCCTTGAGCACCTCCCTTGTCAACCAGAAAGGATTTGTGTCCTATTATCTTCAGGATAGAGATCCTGCCTGGATTGAAGATTTAAAAAGATACAGACAGCTTTTTGAGAAACATCTTGTAATGGTGAAATCTCTTGTGCAAGAACAATGGGAAAAAAAAGCCGTGGGCCAGATTGAATTCAGATATACGTCTTATGTTACCAGTAAAGATAAAGTAATTGAACTTTATAAATCAGGTGAATATGAGAAAGGCGCTGTCCTTCATAAGGAGATAAGACACGATTTTTCTGAAATTATAGACTTATGCGAACAATTTAAAAGGTTTCATAAAAGCAAAATTTCCGATGCCATCAAAATCAGCCAGATTGAATCTCATCAGATCAGATATATTGCTCTTCTGGCAATTGTGATAGTTGTTGTCTTGAGTCTTTTGATTAATTATATTTTTGCCCGTCATATATTGGAACCCATTCGAAAATTGGTAGCAGATGCAGGCAAACTGGGTGGCCAGGAATCCTCATTAAATGAAGTTTCCGCATTAAAGGAAAGCGTTTACGGGCTCATTGAAAATGCAGAGCACGAGCATCTGGAATTGAAGCAAACCAGGGAAACTCTGATGTTGTCTGAAAAAATGGCTTTGTTAGGCAAACTGGCTGCCGGAACAGCGCACAGTATCAGAAATCCTTTGACCTCGGTAAAAATGCGACTTTTTTCATTGAACCGGTCCTGTAATTTTACAAAGCATCAGAGTGAAGATTTCAATGTTATTTCCGACGAGATAAAGCAGATAAATAAAATTGTTGAAAATTTTCTGGAATTTTCCCGCCCGCCCAAACTGAAGATGAAAAAAATGAGCCCGTCCATTGTTGTGGACAGCGCCCTTCATCTTCTGGAACAGCGATTGAAATCCTATCATGTGACCACACGGGTGATTCGGCATCGGCGGCTCAGCGATACCTTAATAGATCCTGAACAGCTCAAGGAGGTCATCGTTAATATCATTGTCAATGCCTGTGAAGCAATGGATAGGAGCGGTCTTATCATTATCCATGAAGAAGAAGATCATGTGGAACCGTTAAAAAAAGTAAATGTGATCCGGATAATAGATGATGGTGCAGGAATTGCTCAAGAAGTCAAAGAACATATTTTTAATCCATTTTTCACCACCAAAGATGAGGGAACAGGCCTTGGCTTGAGTATTGCCTTTAATATCATAAATGAACACGGGGGGTGGCTGGATGTGACCAGTGAACAAGGCCAGGGCGCATCCTTTGTTATTACACTTCCCATAAAGGACTCCTAATATGTATACAATTCTGGTAATTGATGATGATGATCAGTTAAGAATAAGTTTCTCCAAGCTTTTAAAAGAGGAAAATTATGCAGTGATCAGCGCTGCTTCCGGTGAAGCCGGTATTGATATTGTTGAACAGAATCCCCTGGATCTGGTTATTCTGGATATGCGGTTGCCCGGAATAAACGGAATGGAAACGTTTAAACGCATCAGGAAAATTGATTCAAAACTGCCGGTGATCATTGTCACTGCTTTTGGAACAACCGAGATTGCCATAGAAGCCACCAAAATGGGGGCGTATGATTATGTCCTCAAACCATTTGATGTGCCGGAGATGCTGAATTTGATCAAACAGGCCATTGAGGCGGGTTATTTTATGCGATCGCCGGTTAAAGTGGATGCATCCCCTGATAAACAGTCCGGAGATGCCATTATCGGTCAAAACAGGCTCATGCAGAATGTTTATAAATCCATCGGCAGGGTTTCTCAAACCGATGCAAGCGTTTTAATTCTGGGCGAATCCGGGACTGGAAAAGAATTGGTGGCCAGGGCAATTTATCAACATGGTATTCGTTCGGATAAGGCCTTTTTGATCATTAATTGCGTGGCCATACCTGAAAATCTTCTTGAGAGTGAATTGTTTGGTTATGAAAAAGGGGCTTTCACAGGCGCTTCTCAGAGGCATATCGGAAAAATTGAACAGGCAAACGGCGGTACGGTGTTCCTGGACGAAATAGGGGATATGCCCTTGAATATACAGGCCAAAATTTTAAGATTGCTCCAGGAAAAAAATATTGAAAGACTGGGAGGTGAAGAAGTCATTCCCGTGGATGTCAGGATTATTGCAGCCACCAATAAAAATCTGGAGCAGGCGATAGAAGAAGAAAAATTCCGGGAAGATTTATATTTCCGTTTAAAAGTGGTTACCCTGGAACTTCCCCCATTGAGAGACCGGAGAGACGATATCAATAGTTTGATATCCTATCATATGGTTAAATTTTCCAATGAATTAAAGATTGATAACCCCGGGATTCAAAAAGAAGCTTTAAATCGTCTAAATCAGTATGACTGGCCGGGAAATGTAAGGGAGCTGTCAAATCTGATACAGAAAGTTCTTATTTTCAACAGAGGTGCCCCAATTTCTACTGCAGACCTGGAACAGGTAATAAATAAAAAAGAAAAAAAGAAATTCATCCAGGAAATTGAATTAAGTGATATTCAGGCCTGGGTAAGACAATTGTTATCCAACAAAGCTGAAACTTATAACTTTGATGATTTCATAGACATTGTTTCAAGTATTGTGGTTGCCGAAGCCCTGAAAATAACCAATGGCAACCGCTCCCAGGCGGCAAAGCTGTTAAGTGTGTCAAGACCCACACTTCATGCCAAAATTGATAAATATAATATTACGCTCAAAACTGAAATATCAGATTAGAAGGACATGCAGATACTTGCTCTGCATGTCCTGTCAAAACCGATTATTCTTTTACGATCAGGTCACAAATAAGTTTAAAAATGTCGGTAAGTCTTAATATGCCGATAACCTTGTCTTGTTTTAGTACAAGCAAAGACTGGTGGTGGCACAGTATAAGCTGGTGTATAGCATCTGGTATCGGGAGGTCTTCATCGACATATTCACCTTCCTGGGGAGAATACATTATTTTTTTTACTTTTCTTTTTTTTGCTTTTTCCACAAGGGCTTCAAAGCTTTCATTCCAGAGATCGTAATTTTTAACCAGAGAATGAAGAAAATCATAGCTCAGCCCGAATCGTGACAATCCCATCTTAGCCATATGATCGGAGTGTCCAAACTGGCTGTACTTGGGTTCAAGGGCTCTTAAAATATCCAATTCGCTGACTTTTCCCGTAATCATCCCGGTTTCGTCATAGGCGAGAATTGCCCGGTGCTTATAGGCATCGGCAGATATCTTTTTTTGCGATTGATAAAGGATTTTGATCGCCTTTTCAAGGGTATCATTTTCATTTACCGTAGCGTACTCACTTAAAGGAACCATTACGTCTTTAGCTTTTTTTGTATCCATTTTTGTATCCTTATACTTTATTATTTTATCAGTATGGGCATACCCATAAGGGGCCATACAATCAAGATTGCTATGGCAACGACTGCCATTAAGATAATACTGGCCGGAATACCGTATTTGAAGAATTCACCCGTTGTAAATTGGCCTGAATCATAGGCAATGGCATTGGGAGCCGCGCCTACAAGAAGTAAAAATGGCATACCGGCTGTTACTAAAGCTGCAAACAGAATGACTTCCGGGGCCACGCCCAAGTAAGGCGCAATAACAAGGGCAACGGGCAGGGAAATGGCAATGGCAGCTACATTCATGATAAAGTTGGTCATTATCATGACAAAAAAAGCAATACTCATAATAAAAACAAACCAGTGAGACTCCTTGAACATGCTAAGCCAGTTGATGGCAAGCCATTCAGCAGCACCGGTTTCCCAGAGGCAGAACCCGATGCTCATGGCTCCGCCAAACAGCAGGATAATGTTCCAGGGGACTGTTTCAAGGTCTCCAATATCAAGGATGCGTAAAACAAAAAAGAGTATGGTTGAAATAAGAATAATGGCTGTTTTATCTATTGGTTTTAAAAAGGGAACATAAGGCCTTAAAGCCATCACCAGTATACAGCTGAAAATAATAACAAAAGCAATGATTTCATTTTTAGTGATTTTCCCCATTGCCTGACTCAATGTTTTTGCCTTTTCCCTTAGACCGGGAACGGTTTTTTTCTCAGGTTTAAGAAAAACCATAAAAAATCCCCATAAAATGAACACCATGGCCCATCCAATGGGGAACATATAGAAGGCTAATTCAAAAAAGGAGATATCTCTTCCGATGATGTCCTTGTAAAAACCGATGGCAACTGCTCCCCTTGCTGCACCAAGCAGGGTGATAATGCTTCCTGCGCCGGCAACAAATGCCATCCCGATGAATAATCCCTTTCCAAAATTTGTGGGTTTATCATCGTCAGCATACATTTGGTATATGGTTACCAGAAGCGGATACATGGTTGCGGCTACGGCAGTGTGGGCCATGATATGGGTCAGGGCTGCAGTTACAACAAAACATCCCAGGTAAATCATGCTGGTTTTTTCTCCCACAATGATGAGCATCCTGTATGCCAGCCGTCTTGTAAGGCCTGTTTTTGTAAAGACCATGCCAATGACCAGAGATGCAAAAATAAACAGCACAGAAGGTGTCATAAAATCCTTAAATGCTGAGTTTGCAGACCGGATCAAGAAAAGAACCTGTAATACGCCAATGGTCAGACTTGTGATCCCAATGGGGACTACTTCGAACACCCACCAGGTGCCGCCAAGGAGAAACACTGCCAGCGCTCCCTTTGCTTCTTTGCTCAATACAAAATGTTTTCCTGTGGGATCAATGGCATCGGGCCATGCCGGGGAAAAATTGACAATAAAAAAGAGTGCAAGACCAATTAATAAAAAAAGAATACGCTTCCAGTCAATAGTTTTATCCTGTAGGTTTATAGCTTGTGTTGTCATGTTACAATAGTCTCCTCAAATCACCACCCACGGGTTTTTAATATGTTTTCAATTTCTGCCTGGCGGATCCGTTCATCATGCGCTTGTTTCAAAGCGTTGGCCTGGGCAATTTTTTCAATAAGAAGTTCAGTGTCTGTTGGTTTCATAAGAAAGTCGAATGCACCCAGTTTCATCCCCTGAATGGCATTTTCCACTGTGGCTTCGCCGGTCAGTAAAAGTACCGGGGTAAGGGGTTTGGTTTTTTTTATCTCTTTTAAGGCATCAATTCCAGTAACTTCAGGCATCAGAATATCAAGGATGATGACGTCGAAATCGATTTTTTCAGCCATGGCAATGGCGCTTTCTCCTGAATATACGGTGGTGACGGAAAGATCTCTCAACTCCAGCCGTTGGGCTAAGGTTTCGATAAATTCTTCTTCGTCATCTGCTAACAATACTTTTATTTTCATTTTATTCTCCTGTTTTATTTTGAGAAAAGTCCTTAAAAACCCTCATCACCTAATGAGCGGTTTGATTTCGTCTGGATGCAATTTTTTCATACGCACTTTTCATGGTATCGGTAATGATATCGATATCAGCCGGTTTCTGAAGATATGCGAAGGCACCCATATCCATGCAGGTTTGTCTGTCTTTTTCAGTCCCATGGCCGGTTAAAATAATTACTTCAATATCTGGTTTTGTCTGCTTGATTTTTTTCAAAACTTCAAACCCGTCAATGCCAGGCATTTTTAAATCCAGAACCATTACTTCTGTTTCTTCCTGGTCGGTAAAATCCAGTGCTTCCTGACCATTGTAGGCAATTTCACTTGTGAATTGGCGCATTTTCAGCCGTTCAGACAATGTCTGGACAAATTCTTTCTCATCATCCACCAGCAGAATTCTTAAAGGGGTTTCAAATTCATAATTTCGGATAATATTTCCTTTGTAATAGTTTTTCCCGATTTTTGTTTCCACGGATTTGACCCCGGGGATTTTTTGCACAGCAGTCATAATCTTTTGTTGAAGTCTTGCCAGCATCATTACCTTTTTGTCGATGGTAACGATCACATTGCCCCCTTCAATTCCGATCAGTAAACCCTGTCCGATTTCACTCAATACCAGGTCAATCTCTGAAATAAGTTTGAAATCTATCATTTCTTTTTTTATCAGATCTTCTTTGTTGGATAAGAGCTTTTCACTATGTTTTAAAATCAGGTTTACTGATGCTTCGGCATCCAGTTTATCCGTGGGGATAACAATATCGTAAAGCGATTCATCCCAGGCTTTTTTACGAAACAGGCCATTTGTCCATAGAGCGGCAACTTTGTCAGAGTGATCCATGTTTTTTAATACCTCTTTTTCAGAAAGTCCATGGACTGTAATACCATTCTGGATACGGGTTTTCTTGTCTGTAATGATCAATACCCGCATCACATGAGAGATTTCACTGGGGATAAGATGGCCAAGAATTCCATGAAAAATGCAATCGCCTAAACAAGCATAATCGGAAATTGATTTTATGATGGATGCCAGGCACTTTTCTGTTTCATGGCTGAAGTCATTAAATGCAAGGGGTTTGCTTTCAACAACTTTTTGAAGCGTTGAAAGATTAATATCATTGTCTTGATGAGTTTTTTGAATGATATCGGCATCGGTTATGATTTTGCGGTTTAATTTTTCAGACAGCCTGCTCGCTACCTCTCCTGCATTTGAATACAACCCGCTTGTTACGGTTAGAATAGACATGGTCACCTCCAATGGTTTTATTGTTTCTGTTTTTCTCTGGTTATAGTATATAGCAATACTTATGCCAATAGTAAAATATACATAAACACAGCATGTTATAAAAAAGATTAAATCAATGCGAATCTAAATGAAACAAAACAAAACATCAAAGAAGAGACCTTGTGAGACTTTTTGAAACGTAACATAGAAAAAACGGATGAATTTATTTGAAAAAAATAAGAATAGCGGGAGAATCCGTTGATAGTTCTGGTGTCAGCTTGATCTGTTCGCATAAGTTAATGATTCTTGTCCATTGAGGGCTCTGGGTAATTTTTTTGTTATAGTCTTTATATGTAAGCGTATCATCATTATATAAAAATTTTATGGCCATCTGATTTTCTGAAGACTGGATCTCCAGTGTAATGGGTGCTTTTGTTTCAAAATTATCTATAAAACATTCAATACACGAGAATGCTATCAACTGGAAAAAAATCGGATCTGTAACAATCGAACAGGGGTTTTCGCACTCAAGTATGGAGACATCAACACCTTTTTGTTTAAAAAGTCTTTCCGCAATGGAAATCATTCTTTTAAGGGTTTCAAAAATATTAATTGAGGCCTGGCTGCTGTCAGCTGTGTGGGCAAATCCATTCAGTCCGGATGTAAGGTTGACACCCCGATAGGCCTGCTTTTTTATGGTTTTAATGCATTTGTCAAGCCGCTCCTCAATATCGTCAATGCCCCCGGACTTTTGCATCAGAAAAAAATCTTCCATGAGCCCGGATGTTTCTTTGATAATGGCCAGCACGTTTTGAATATCATGGGTTACAGAGGCGGTTACTCTTCCTAAAAATGCGGGTTTATCATTTGAATTTTCCATTTGTATCAACCCTTTGATGATTTGCTTAATGCCAGTTTTATTTTTTCCAGGAGGTCATTGATGTCCAATGGTTTCATGAGGAAATCAAATGCCCCCATCCGCATGCCTTCCATTCCATCTTTTGTGGAGCCATGTCCTGTCAGCATGATAACCGGCAGGGTTTTATCAATCTCTTTTATCTGCCTTAAGGTATCAAGGCCGCTTAAACCGGGCATCATTAAATCAAGGATGGCGACGTCAAAGGATTCATTGGCGAGCCTACTGATACCGGATTCTCCGTCTCCGGCTATTTTTGATATATATCCTCTTAGTTCAAGCCGTTCTGCAAGTGTTTCAACAAATTCGATTTCATCATCAATCAAAAGAACTTTTATTTTATCCATTGATCGCCTCCAATCCTATTGGTTTTTGGGGCAGATCAAAAGTAAAGGCCGCCCCTTTACCGGGTTTACTCTCTACACTTATCTCGCCGCCCAGTTTTTTAATGATTCCGTATGATATAGAAAGGCCAAGGCCGGTTCCTTTCCCTTTTTTTGTGGAAAAAAATGGGTCAAAGATGTTCTTGATAATATCTTCAGGTATGCCGCAGCCATTATCACTGATTTTGACGCGAATTCCACCGTTATCTATGTTTTTGGTTTCAATTTTAATCCATCCGAAATCCTCAACTGCTGCAGAGGCATTGGTTAAAAGGTTCAACACCACCTGCTGGATTTGGCCATGGTCAGACTCAATTAAGACAAGGGAATTCGGTAACATTAAATCGATATCTATTTTTCGGTAAAGAATATCTTTTTCTAAGAAATCAAGCACTTCATTGATGATTTGGTTTATATTGATGGGTTCTATTTTTATATCAATTCGTTTTGAAAAACCAAGCAGCCTGTGGGTTATTTTCCTGCATCTGTCGACAGAATTGAGAATGGCACAGGTTAAATCGATAAATTTTGATTTTTTATCAAAGTCTTTGGAAAGTCCGATCAGATCACTCATAAGGCCGGCTTTCTCATTGATAATGGCAAGAGGGTTGTTTACTTCATGAGCGACCCCAGCTGCCAGTCTTCCAATTGAAGAAAGTTTTTGAGCATGCTGGAGTTCAGTAAGGACATTTTCCCTGTGCTCGTCAGATGTCTTAATCCTTTTTATCAAAACTCTGGTCATTTTTAATATCGCAAAAATGATAATAGCAAGACTGGTTAAAAATATAATGACCATTTCTGTTTTCAGGGCATACCATGATTTTAAGGCCACTGACTGGGGTTGAACGATGACAAGAATATAGTCTGCAATTGAAAATGCAGAAGAGGCAATGATAACCTTTTTATTTTTGTTATCAGTTCCTTCAAAACTATTGGATCTGAGATTAAGTTTTGAAAGATCCAGAAAGCATTTTTCCAATGTGTTGCCGTAATAAAGAGAGTTTGTCTGGAGGATTCCGTTCTTATTGATTAAAAAAGCGTCTGTCTGTCTTGAAAGGCCCATGCTCAAGATTAGAGTATTAAAAAAATCCGTGTCTATTGTTGCTCTTAATACCCAGGTTTGTCCGGTATCTGTCAAATGCTGGACAGCAAGGACGATGTGCGGGTATTTTCTGTAACCTAGAAATACATTGCTGATGTATCGTCCTTTTATCTGGGTTTCCTGGAATGAAATTTGCTCTGAATAGTTTTTACCCAGTAGAGAATAAGGCCCTGCATAGCTGACCAGTTCTCCCTGGCCGTTAATCAGGCCGATATCAACAAAACCCCGCCATTCTTTTTTGAGAGAAATCAGGATTTTTTTTATGTTCTGCTCGTTGCTTAAATTTTCAAAACTATATGTTGTGGATATAAACCGGATGATGGCCAGGCGCTGATCTAAAAACAATTCAAAAGAATGCTTGGTTTTATCTGCCATGGCATAAAGCGGCGCAATGATCTGACTTGTGAGATGAGATTTATATTGGAAATAGTTGATGACAATCATTGTCACAAGGGGGAGTATGGTAATCAAAAGCATGATAATAATAATATTTCTTTTCAGCACGTTATAATGATCTTGGTTTGCTGTATTTAAAAAGAAAACGGTGTCGACAACTTTTTTAAACATTTCTTCCTTCTATGGTCCGGTTTGACAATATGTCTCCCGGTTTTAGCGTGTTTTTACTCCAAAAATGGAATGCTCTGGACCAGTCTCCTGCTATTGAATCATAGATATCTATTTTTTTCCATTTGAGAAACTGGTAATATTCTTCTTCAATGCCGCCACAGATCAAGGTGTTTGTATGTTCGGACAACATAAGGTGGCATAGCTCGTCAGCAGAAGATCTGGGCAGTATGATGGTTTTTTTTTCTGTAATATTGCCTTTTGACAAGATCAATACTTCAGTGGCCATATCAAATCGGGGAGCTACTTCTTCATGATATAAAGGAATGGCTATTTTATGTGTCATAGGTCAATTCGATGTGCCATGTGTCTGTGCCATTGTCTGTCTAATGTTTCATCGTTTCAATTAGTATCATAATGGTTTGGCTGTGTATAGAAAAATTTTGTCAGAAATTTATTTTAAATTGTTTCATTTTCCTCCATAATGTACTTCTTCCCCACCCCAGAATTTTGGCAGCCTCATTTTTTTTGCCTTTTGAATTCCTAAGGGCCTCTATTATTATTTCCCTTTGGATGCTAGACCATGTTTCAGGTGTTGGAAGGGTATTTTTTTTGCTTACAAGGGAACCTGATGATATTGTGATGTCGTTATCTTTTAGAGCTTGCCTTTCAATTGGCGACTGCTTAAAGCTAGTCAAAAGGGGCGGATCTAAAAGATAAGAAGGCAAATGATGCGGTTCTATGGTTAGGTTAGTTGAAACATTGACAGCATATTCAACAATATTTTTGAGTTCTCTTATATTTCCTTCATACTTATAATTTAAAAGAGCCATCAGAGCCTCTTTTGAAAACCCATTGATTTTTTTGTCAAGCTGCTGCTTATAGCTGTTAAAAAAGTGGTCAATGAGAAGTCGTATATCACCATCCCTATCCCTTAGCGGCGGCAAATGAATTCGTGCAACATTCAGCCTGAACAAAAGATCTTTTCTAAACCGCCCCTGGGCCACCATTTGCTCCAGATTTCTATGGGTTGCTGCAATGATTCTGACATTGGCTTGAAATCCCTTCGTACTGCCCAGGGGATATATAATTTTATCATCCAGAAAAGTTAATAGTTTTACCTGAAGCGCCAGGGGAAGGTCGCCTATTTCTGTCAGGAATATAGTGCCGTTATGTGCCAGTTTGAATCGGCCCGGTTTGTTTTCAACAGCTCCTGTGAAAGCGCCTTTTTGATGACCAAAAATTTCAGACTCAAGCAGGGTTTCCGGAAGGGCACCGCAATTAATCTTAATAAAGGCTCCAGACTCCCGGCCGGAAGTCTGGTGAATGGCTTCTGCTACAAGATCTTTACCTGTACCGGTTTCTCCTGTGATCAGGATTGATACGTCGCTTT
>CAYWGN010000090.1:0-17696 GCA_964457495.1 uncultured Desulfobacula sp. | reverse complement strand
CCAGAGAACTGGCCGCTTCGATTTGCCCTTGGGGGATGGCCTGGAGCCCCCCCCCCACAAAGATTGTTACACAGTTTCAAGACCCATTCCGCCATTGATCAGAAAAAATAATGGCAGGGGCAAAAAAAACCAGAAAGCAATTAAAAGTCTGGTTTGAATCATTCTAAAGATTGTTAATGCACAGACAAGAACAAAAATTGCAAAGACCAGAATCGAGCGCCACAAAAATTGTTCAGGGTAAAGTCCTAGCATCAGCACTCTGAATTTTACAAAAATAAAAGTCCAGCAGGCTGTTAGCCCCTTTAATATGGGTTTTACAAGGATTTATAAAAAACCGGTCAGAATCACAAAATTTTGTTTTTTGAAAATAATATCATATTTTTTTAAAAAATTTTCGCACTGCCCCACATCTGCCAATGTAGGTCTGTTTGCCTTGCAACGATAGGGAGTGTAAGGTGAGCAGGCCGGAATCAGTATTGGCTGCATCGTTGTGGGGAAAATCGTTGCCCTTATGGCAAATATCCAGATAATAATCCGGATATAGGATTAGGAAGATGCTTTTTGAATCAAGCTGTTATTCAGCTATGTTGGACACAGATTATTTTAAAAGTTTCAGGCCCATTCATTTTTTTATCACGATTTAATCTTGAAAAAAATTTCATAATTTTTATAAAACGCTCGAGTCAGTCCGGATAAACTGTACAAAGCAAAGGGAGATAAAACTGAAAAAAGCCCCGGCCAGGAAAGGAATTTTATAGTCGATCATCCATAAAAGGCCGCCGATTACCGGCAGAACCACTGCAGCAATATGGTTGATGGTAAATCCCACGGCTGAACTTGCTGCAATATCCCGGGGGTCGGCAATTTTCTGGAAATAGGTACTAATGGCAGTGGAACAATTAAAAAATATGTGATCAAGGATATATAAGGTGCCTGCTAAAAATTTTGAATCAACAAGAGCATAGGCGATAAAAACCAGGATAAGGGAAAAATACTCTATTGAAAGAAGTTTGCGTTCTCCATATCTTACAATAAATTTTCCGATTAAAGGATTGATGAAAAAATTGATCCCATTGTTCAAAAGAAATAGCAGGGTTATATCCTGAACGGAAAATCCGAACTTTTTTACCAGTAAAAATGTGGCAAATGCCATGAAAATCTGCCGTCGTGCGCCCGCCATGAAAGTTAAAAAATAAAAAAGCCAGTATTTTTTTTTCAATATCAATTGTTTTTTCTGGGTAAGGATGTCCTTGTCAGCAGGATTTTTTGTAAAGGCCCATATACCGCAGATACCGATTCCACCGCCAAAAAGAATATACATGGTTTTATAGCTTAATATCGGGGCAATAAAAAATATAATGATGCCAACAACAATGCTGGCAGCGGCTGCATAGCTTCTTTGTGCGCTGAAAACAAGGGGGGAGGAAAGTTTGTCAAAATACTGGAGAGTCAGTGACTTATTTGTTGTTTCATAATAGTGGAATCCAAAGCTCATTACCATAGTTGTAAAAATAAGGCCGGAAAAACTTGGTAAAAACCCGGTTGCAAAAAGACCTGCTCCCAGAATTATAATGGACAGGGCAGACAACTTGTGCTCTTTAATGATTAAAATCACATAGGTGACAAGTAATGCCAAAAACCCTGGAATTTCGCGGATAGATTGCAGCGCACCGATATGATGGCCGTCAAGTCCCACAATATTAACACTGAAATTGTCAAAAAGGGTTGCCCAGCACTGGAGCCCTGCAGTGGAACAGATGCTTAAGACAATGAGATAGGAATACATTTGTTTTTTTTTATATTCAGGCATGCTTTGGCTTTTTTATTTGATTTTATCTATAATTTTTTCAACTGCTTTTTCTGCTGTATCTCCAAACAGGGTTTCAACTTCCACAAGATTTAGATATTTATCATCCCATTTTATATTATCACTTTCAAGAATCCAGTCTTTGAGCCTGTTATATTTGCCACCCAAAGCTTTGATCTTTTTCAAAAGCGGTACCTCATTGGATGGTTTAAAGCTGATATTTAAAGACAGGATATATTCAATAATGTTGGGTGTTGCAGGATTTGAAGAAATGCCCGGGATTACCAGAATATTTTTATTGTCTTTTCTGCCTTTCCCTATATAAACATTTCCTTCCCTGACAATGATATTTTTTGTTCCTTTAAGCCGGTGATCTGTTTCTACTCTGGAAATTTCGTTTTTTAACAAGCCGGTTTTGTTCACTATTCTTATTTTGGTTTTCCCTGTGACGTCGCCTAACAGACTCAGGCCTGAAATCTGGTAGAGAAAGGCACCATTTATGCCGGAGATAACCTCCTGAAGATTTTTAATGACCAGGACATTTTTATTGGTAATATGGGAGAGTTGAATGCCATTGGCAGTAAGTTCATCAAAGACAGGGCCTTCAAATTTTTCACTGATTCTGCTGGTCCCCACCGTCACGGTTTTGGCCTGATGCTTGATGGCATCAACAGGTCTTGCCATGGTGTTAATGGCCTTGCCAATGGTATCAAAAAATGTATCCAGCATGTTGGAAGGGGTGCCTTTTATTTCAAAATCAATTTCAAAATCAGACACGGGCAGCCTGCCGGACAGGTATTTTAAAAGCAATGTTATATTGGCGACAATATCAAGCCCCATAACAGCCGGGAAAGTTCCCTGCCTTCGTTTTTTTGAGAATTTATTGTAAAATTGTGCAATGGTTTCCCTGAATCGTTTCTCCAGAAGAACTTCATAGACATCATGCCCCATGGCAGTATATTCGTCTAAAAGATCCTGTATTTCAACTTTTCCTTCATACATGAACCTGGACCCCTCATTAATGGCAAGAGCAGCATAGTAACCCCAGATATGTCCGACAAGTGTATTAAGTATAGGTGCAAAATGTTCTTTTGTTTCAGGGATTTTAAATACATCTTTGGCATACAAGTCAAACCGGTTCTCTCCAATGGTGGTGATCACCACAGGGGTTGCTTTATGGGCATGGAAGATGGCTGTATCCTTTATAATATCCCCTAATACGCTTTCCCTTGTTCCGGCAGCACAAATGATAATCAAAGGTTCGCTTGACAGGTCAATATGTTTTTTATCTTCAATAAAGTCAGATGAAATGGTTTTATAGCAAAGCTCACTGAGTTTGATCCTGATCTCATCGGCAGATGTCTTGTTTGAGCCTGATCCCACCGTTGCCCAATAATCTTTTGAGACGGCAAGCCTTAAAGCTGAATCTTTTATTTGATCTTTCATCCCAAGGATGGTCCTCATTTTATCCGGCAGGCCCATTATTTCCATGATCTGTTCAGTGATAAACTCGCTGGACCTGGTTTGGGTAATGGAGGCGATGTGAAGACCTAAAATTGCCCCGGCAATAATTTGAGAATAAAATGCTTTTGTGGATGCCACAGACATTTCAATGTCCCGGCCAGAGCTGGTATATAATACACCATCTGTTTTAAAAGTCAGGTCAGAATCTCTTCTGTTTACAATGGCAAGTGTTTTGGCGCCACATTCTTTTACCATATCAATGGCCCTGTTGGTATCCGTTGTGGTACCGGACTGACTGATGGCAACAACCAGAGTGTTTGCCATGGGTTTTTCAATACCATTCCCTTCAATAATATTAAATCCGGAAAGTTCTGATGATTTTAATGCCCTTATATCTATACCCTTATCACCCAGATAGAAATTTAACAGGTCGGCACAGCCCTGGGCTGCAATCCCGGCAGTCCCCTGACCGATAAAATAGACTTTTTTTATTCTGTTGTTCTTAAAATCAGCTTCCAGTGTTTTTGGAAGCATAGTTTTGTCCAGACTTGTGGCGAACTGGTTTGATTCAGTTAAGAACCTGATTTTGTTTTCCAGGGTTTTTTCAACGGAATTCGGGGATTCTGAGATTTCTTTTAAAAAATAGTGGGGGAAGTTTTGTCTGTCGATGTCCCTTGAGGTTATCTGGCTTGTCATGACATGATGGTGGTCAATGCAAATAGGGGTGTTATCGTAATAAAAGGAATGGATGCCAGATACACCTCCCAATGAACTTTGATCCAGAATGACTATCTGTCCTTTGTCTTCTCCATTGAGTTTAATATAATCAGGAGTTTCTTCCACAATGCCATAGAGCTCTGATGCTGCAATGTAATGATCCTTTGCAATCCCGACAAAAATGGCCTGGCCGCTTCCTTTCTGGGCTAAAAACAATTTTCCCGGTGCAAGATTGGAGTGCATGCTTATGGCATGGGAACCTTCAAAATCATTAACAGCCATTCTAAATGCCTCTTCAATGGTTTTGTCCTGTTTCAGGTAGTGCTCGATCTGGAGAGGGATCAGTTTGGTATCAGTATTGATATCTTTATGGATTTTATCATATCGGGCTTCATATTCTGTTTTTAATTCAAGATAATTGTCAATATCTCCATTCAGACAGACATGAATGATGCCTGTCCTGCCAAGTTCTTTGTCCGTTGGGGTGTTGTCCTGGGGATGGCAGTTGGCAATTGTAATGTCTCCCACAGAAGCCCATCGGGTGTGGGCTGATATGGAATTGGTAACAAAAAGATAATTTGAAATCAATTGGAGCATGGGGTCATTTTTAATCTGGCTTCGGATAAAGGATACATTGTCTCCAAGTGCACCGATTTCTGCGGCAAATTTATAGACAAAAGAAATGGTTATAAAATGGCTGTCGTTTTCCTGGAAAGTATCCTTGATGGTAATGCTGTTGTTGGATAATACCAGATGATTTGTCCGCTGTTTAAACCGTTCTAAAAGTCCGTCCTTTGTAAGGCTTGCTTTAAATTTTTCATACTCTTCCAAGGTCAAGGTTAAAATTATTGAAATTCCGGCAGAGTCTCTTCCCCTTACTTCAAGCCGGTCAATACTGTTTAACACAGCATTAATTCTTTTGAATATTTTTAACCCCTCAGTGTTGTGGTACCTTTCAAGACCCAAAGAAAGGTTGCTGATGGCATAGATATTATCCAATATTTCTTTTTTAAGGCACCAGGAAATATCCTGGAGTTTTTCAAGACCTGAGGAAATGGCATCAACATCTGAGGAAGAAAGAGTTGCAAAGTGTTTTTTAAATACATCAGTCTGATCCATTATCAATTGTTCAATGGTTTGTGAAATGGATAAAAGGGTCTTTTGTTTATCTTTGCTATAGAAGAGATCGCAAAAAAAATATTCCTGTTTTAATTCCTGGCAGGCTTTAAATAATCTGCATAAAAGATCATCGCTGCCGGGAAAACTATCAAGGACCGGCTTTGAATCAGGCAATAATTGGTTTGTTTTTATTGAAAGTACCATTTTTTCGATGGGCATTAAATCAAGGGCATGGCAGGGAGCGCTGCCTTTAAATGCGACAAATGCAGAAATGCCACATGACACAGTATTGGGTTGGTTCGGGAAAAACAAAATTGAGTTGTTTTTTGCCTGGTTTATGGACATGCCGATTCCAATATTAATTGAAAATAATTTTTTCATCAGATTTAAAAAAAAGTTTACAGGCTTAATCATTTTTCCCCTCTGTTGTGTAGATGGGGTCAGGCTTGCATAGTTGCGTTATTCATAAACAAGCCAATAACGCAACTACGCAAGCCTGACCCCGTTTAGGGTTATTTAAAATATTGCGTTAAAATCATCCTTGCATAAGCACTAGCCCTTGTTCCAATATATTTTCCATGGCCGACAACAATGGATAAAGCAATTTGTTTCTTTGTTGTTTTTTCTTTTCCAAAACCGGTAAACCAGTCGTATTTAATAGTATTATCCCTGTTGTAAAGAGATCCGGTTTTCCCGCCAATTAAAAGCTTAGAAAGTATTTTATCTTTTGAAGCCCCTTTAAAGGATCTTTTAGCAGTCCCCCTTGTTATGGTTTTTCCCAGCAATAGCATCATGGTTGCTGCGGTTTGGGGCAGTATAGCTGTTTTATAGGGTGTTATTTTGTTTTTGTAAATCATTTGGCCATCAGAATCCGTTACATGTTCAACAATACTGGGCAGGATGATATTGCCCGAGTTAACAATTGCAGTGATAAGCATGGCCCCAAATATCGGTGAAATGGTGGTATCAGTGTTAAACCCGCACCCCAGCTCAGCCAGATGGTATTCCTTGCTGTTGGTTTTAAATGTGCCTGACAAAAATGGTAAGTCAGCAGGAATAACCTGGTTGAATCCAAAAGCGTCAGCATAATGGTCCAGTTTTTCCTTTCCAAGATAATTTTTTCCTATTTTGCCAAATACCGGGTTTATGGATTCGGCAAATGCCCTGGAAAATGAAATTTTACTGGTATATTTATTATTAACATCCTTGAGCTGGCGCTTATATAATGTGTACTTATTCCCATTAAAGTACAATTGAGTCTTAGGCTTATAGCCCAGGGTTTCAATAGCCGCCGCCGCCGTTACAATCTTAAAGATACTTGCTGCTGGATAATCTGATTCCATACAGGGATTTTTATCAGGGTTTTCAAGATCAAACCCTGTCATGGCAATAATTTTTCCCGTATCAGGTTCCATGACCACCAGGGCAATCCGCTGGGGTTTGCCCCGGGTAAGGGTTTTGAGGCGATCCATAAGGGACAATAAATATTGTTGAAGATAAATATCAATGCTGGTGAAAATTTTATAGCGTGCATCAGAGACGTCCACAAAAAAGAAGTTTTTATCTGTATTGTTAAATTTTGTATTGGTGATGATATGATTTAATTGATTTTTTGATAATTGAACCTGTTCTTTAACGTCTTTCCGAGGGGCACCTTTCTTTTCAGGGACATCTTTCTTTTCAGGGACATTGATTTTTAAAAGATAGATGCCGCCAATAAAAACCAAAATTGCCATCACCCAAATTATGAGTTTTTTAGTTTTAAAAAAAAGAGACTGTTTTTTTTCCCCTAAAATATAGCCTGATTGAAAATTACGCCAGGAGTTTTCTTTCATTTTACCTGGTTTCCAGGCAAAATCTCTTTATCAAACCCGGATAATACCAGGTTTTTTTTATGATTGGCGGCAAGGATCATACCCTGGGATATTTCTCCCATAAGCGTTGCTTCTTTTAAATTGGCAACAACAATGACCTGTTTGCCGATA
The DNA here is from genome assembly GCA_964457495.1 of uncultured Desulfobacula sp. Taxonomy (GTDB): domain Bacteria; phylum Desulfobacterota; class Desulfobacteria; order Desulfobacterales; family Desulfobacteraceae; genus Desulfobacula. The sequence goes on along the minus strand of CAYWGN010000090.1, from coordinate 10,604 downwards.
ATCTGGTCCGGAGTATAATCCTTTGCAATGCCTGCAATGATTTGTCTTGTTTCGGCACCGAGATCTATCTTAAGTTTTAAAAGCTTGTTGGATTTTTCAATGTTTTCAGCACTTATGACAATCCCGGTTCTAAGATCAATTTTTGCAAAATCATCAATTGTGATTTGTTCTTTTAAAGCTGGTTTAAAAGGCTTGGTTTGTGCGGCAGTTTTTTGGGGTTTGATTTTATCTATATCGATCCTGGGAAATAAGCTATCTGGTTTTTCTATTATGGTGCCTTTTTTCACCTGTCCCCAGACAGATGTTTCTTTAAGTGTGTAGAACCCCATATTTTCCTTTTCCATACAAAGGGTTTTTTGCATCTTTAAAGATGTTTGGGGCATAATGGGGTAGATCAGGCAGGAAACAACCCTTAACCCCTCGATGAGATTATAGAGAATTGTTCCAAGAATAGGAATAGTTGCTTCATCCTTGGCCAAATCCCAGGGTTTATGCGTATCAATATACTTATTCATGATGCTGATAAATTGCCAGATAACCCCAAGCCCTTTGTGGAATTCACAAAATTCCATGGCCTGTTTAAACTCTTCAATGGTGCGATTCGCATCGAATGACAAAGACAGGTTATTTTGTTTTTCAATTTTATTATCCTTTCCTTTTACTTCACCCTTGAAATATCTCAGGTTCATGGAAAGGATTCGTGAAAAAAGATTTCCAAGATCATTGGCAAGGTCAGCGTTAATTCTTGATATAATGGTTTCTTCCGTGAAATTGGCGTCCAGACCAAAGACCATCTCCCTCATTAGAAAATATCTGAAGGGGTCAACTCCGTAAATATCTGTTACCTGGATGGGGTCTGTAACATTGCCGATACTTTTTGACATTTTGCTGCCTTTGATATTCCAGAACCCGTGAACATTCAAGCCCTTATAAATTGGAATGCCGGCAGCTTTCAGCATAATGGGCCAGTAAATTCCATGGGGTTTGATAATATCTTTTGCAACAAAGTGCCGGGCACCTGTCCAGAATTTTTTAAACAACTCACCATCTGGATACCCCAGTGCTGAAATATAATTTACAAGGGCGTCAAACCAAACATAGGTGACATAATCTTCGTCAAATGGCAGGTTGATTCCCCAGGTCAGGCGGGATTTTGGACGGGAAATGCAAAGGTCTTCCAGGGGTTCTTTTAAAAAAGAAAGAATTTCGGTTTTGTATTGTTCAGGCCGGATAAAGTCAGGATTGGCTTTGATGTGGTTGATGAGCCATTCCTGGTATTTGCTCATCTTGAAAAAATAATTGGATTCTTTTATGATCTCCGGGGCAACACCATGGTCTGGACATTTACCATCCACAAGTTCCCTTTCCTGGTAAAAACGCTCACATCCAAAGCAATAAAGTCCCTCATAGTTTGAAAAATAAATATCCCCTGAGTCATAAATTTTTGAAAGGATATTTTGAACTATCTTGATATGATAAGGATCTGTTGTTCTGATAAAATAATTGTTTTTGACATTTAATACAGGCAGAAGATCTTGAAAAAGCTTGCTGATTTTATCTGCATATGCTTTTGGTGTTGTTTCCTGGGCATGGGCAGCCTGAACAATCTTGTCCCCGTGTTCATCTGTTCCCGTCAGAAAAAAAGTTTCATAGGCATCCATCTGTTTGAATCTTGTTGCAACATCAGTGGCAATGGATGTGTATGCATGACCCAGGTGGGGTTTGGCATTAACATAATATATGGGGGTGGTGAAAAATTGTTTTTTGGTGGTCATTATTTTTTATGTCCTGTAATTGAGTTATCCAGTTGGTTGGTTTTTTTTTCTATTTCAGTATTATCCTCTAACCGAATAGTCACGCTCTCTTTTAATACATTCTGCCGGACTATTTTCCCTTTCCCTTCTTCGACAGTAATTGTTTTCCCCAGTTTGGGCATTTCAGATTTAAGGCGTTTATAGGTTTCATTTTCAAAAGTCAGGCAGCACATTAATCGGCCACAAACCCCGGAAATTTTAGCAGGATTCAATGACAGTCCCTGTTCTTTTGCCATCTTAATGGAAACGGGCTCAAAAGTATGCATGAAAGATGAACAACAGATCTCTCTTCCGCACTTGCCGAGCCCTCCGCAATGTTTTGAAAGGTTTCGAATGCCCACCTGGCGCATTTCAATTCGAATAGAAAATTCTTTTACCAGAAGTTTAATTAATTCTCTAAAATCAATTCTGCCGTCAGCAGTATAAAAAAAGGTCAATTTTTTTTGGTCAAAGGTACTTTCAACACTGAACAGGTTCATGAGAAGATTTAAAGCATCAATGTGCTGGATGCAAAATTCAAAGGCTTTTTTTTCAATTTTTTTTATTTCTTCTCTTCTAAGAAAGTCTTCTCTGGTGGCAACACGGACAATCTGTTTTAATTTTCTCCCCGTATTTTCATTTTCAACAGGCGGTATGACAATTTTACCAAAGCTAAGACCCTGGTCAGTTTCTACGATAACAGGGTCTCCTTCTTTCAGTACAAAAGCACTGCTGTTGAAATCATATATTTTCCCTGCTGTTTTAAATTTAACACCAGCAATTTTAACCATAAATCAACTTTCCTTTGTGAATAACAATTTTAAGGAAAAATCTATCCAAGGTTAACCTCAGAGTGCTGTTTGAGGTCAACCTTTTTTCCGTTTCATAAAGCTCTTTGATCCATTCTCCCATTTTTTTTGCTTCAATCCTCTGACCAATATCTGTAAAAACGTCATAAAAATCAAGGTTAACTATTTTTTTCCGATGAAATCCAAAAATTATCAAGTCCCGGAAAAATGTTTTCATTATGGCAATATCATAATGGACAAGGTCAGGATCAGCACTTAATTTTTGAGACAGCATCAATCCTTTTGATATGCAGTCGCTTGTGTCTGTTTTAAGAATGTCTGCAAGGGTATTGAGTAACCACTTCCTTCTTTTCATCCAGATAAAATTTTCATTATCAGGGTTCAAATTTAAATACATCATTGCTTTTTTTACATCAGAATCAGCTGTTTTTGAAGCTATATAGGCCATTTGCTTATCAGTTTTGAACTGGTTGATCAGATATTGTTCAATGAGTCTGTCTGTCAATGGTTTAAACCTTATTACACGGCACCTTGAAATAATGGTAGGTAAAAGAAAAGAAATTTTGGTGGCAATTAGAATGAAAAATGTTTTTTCAGGCGGTTCTTCAAGCATTTTTAATAATGCATTCTGGGCCTGGGTATTCATTAGATCAGCATTTAGAATCATGACCATCCTGAATTTGGCCTCATTGGGTTTAGAAGAAATGGTCAATCCTATTTCACGAATCTGGGAGATGGAAATTATTTTTTTGCCTTGCTTAAGATTGACACAAAGGATATCAGGGTGGGTTTTTGCATTTATCTTGCGACATGATTTACAATTATTGCAGGCAAAGTCTTTTTTGTTTAAACAATTACACCCCTTGGCAAAAAAAAAGGCTGCATCTTTTTTGCCAGTATTTTCATTTCCTAAGAAAAGAAGTGCATTGGGAATTTTTTTTGTCTGAATGATTATAGTTAATTCAGATACTGCTTTGGCTTGGTATTGCATTTGATCAAAATCAGACATGGTTTGATCAATAACCATTTGTTAATAATCCACCCGCTCCTTTAACTCTTTTCCGCATTTGAAAAATGGAAGGCGTTTTGGAGGAATAATGACTTTTTGGCTAGTTTTCGGGTTTCGGCCTGTGTAGCTTTTGTACTTTTTGATATGAAAACTGCAAAATCCTCTTATTTCGATTCTTTCTCCTTTTACAAATGAATCGGAAAGCGAGTCAAAAAATATTTTAATGACCTCTGCCGCTTCATTCTTTGTCAGGTTTGCTTTTTCTTTTAATGTTGAAATTAATTCAAGTTTATTCATGCGGCCTCTTTTTATATTAAATGATACAACTTTATTGTATTTTTTTAATGGTTCTAATTAAAATTAGATAAAAAGTCAAGGAGTTATGATAAAAAGTCAAGGAGTTTTTCAACATTGTTTCCATCAACCTCAACTCCGGCATATTGTCCTAAAACATCTATTTTAATAACCACACGGCCTTTACCTTTATGATATGTAAATTCACCTTTTGTCCCTGTCATGGGACCGTTTATGATCATCACAGGGTCTCCTTTTTTTAATTGGATATTGGCTCCTGTGATGAGATCCATGCTGGTACTTGTCAGGATTTTTAAGGATTCAATCTGGGACGGCGGTATGGCCAGCGGTCCGGATTTGTTTCCCAATAGCCTGACTGCCCCGGTTGTTTTTAAAATTTGTAGCTGGTAAGCTGCTTCAAAGCTTGATTTTACAAAAATATATCCCGGGAAAAGGGGGACTTCTATCATGAGGTTTCTATCTTTACGACTGCTTTTCCGCTTGATTTTAGGCAAAAATGCGTCAATATTTTTTTTAACAATAGTGGTGTACACTGTTTGCTCAAAGTTGCTTCGTGTTAAAAGGGCAAACCAGTTCAGGTTTTCAATCATTTTGTGCCAAATTCTCCGATTCCATGAAGTTTTATAAGAAAGGCAATACTCTGTTCATCACTGGATTTTGAAAAATAGAGATTCAATGCCCAGCAGGATTTATTAATGGCAAGCCCTGCCTGTGTTTCAACAGTCTTTTTCTCCAGAAGGTTTTTTTCAATAGAGTAATAGGCGGTTAATTCATCTGTCAGGCGGGCATCAATTCTTGAATACAAAGATTCTGAGGTGCTGCTGGTATATCGATATCCTGTCCTTAAGCTGTCCCCTCTATTTGTTTTTATTGTATTCCCAATGTTTAAGGTTTTAAAATGATTGTCATAGGGAGACCAGGAAAGATCCATATCAAGGGCAATAAAATCGTTTGGGAAAAATTCTGTATCCAGTGTAATATCTGAAAATGGTCTTGTTTCATCAGCTCTTTCTTTTTTAATATCATAACTTTGGTAAAGTCTGATGTAAGCTATATTGCGATAATCGGTTATTTCTTTTCCCTTTGGGGATATTCTTGATTTTCTGGAAGTAAAATTGTTGGTCAAAGACCAGGTGAGACTGTTTTGTTCCTCAATTCTGTCCAGATCGTCAAAGGAAGGCAGATCATTTTGAATGATATTAGGGATGAAGGCATATCCAAGTTCAGGTATGATTTCATGTTGGATTTTATCTGCAAAATCGTTATTGGGATTAAATATCTTAATCATTTTTGTAGACAATACTGAACCTATATCGTACATTTGTCTAGTCCTAATACTGTCGGAATTGCCATTAATATCCGTGAATTCATTGGTATACCAGATGGTCTGTCTTATACCGAAAGAGGGTTCAAAATTAAAAAATTTGCCAAGTTTTAATGGCAGATAAACTCTGGGATAGATGTCAGCTCTTTGCCCGTTCACAAGCGTTGTACTTGTATCTTGCCTGTAAAAAGAGGTGTATTCGCTATCCAGTGAATAAAAGAATTTTGAAGGACCGATCTGCTGCACTAAGGCATCAAACTGAAGACTTGGAAGTGTCTGCAAGGTTGTATCATCAATATCCTGTCGTCGGGCATTGATATTGTCATACCACACTGCATCAAAATTAAAGGAATAACTTGACCATGATTTATTGATATTCAATTGGTTTTTCCGGATATTATCATTATATTCATCCAGGCTCCGGCCAAATCCTTTTTCAAAATATTCTTTGTTTCCATCATACCCTGTAAACCCATCCTTAAATTCTTGAAGATAATCTTCATCACTTACCACATCAATATCCAGCTTGGCTGTAAATCCATGGGCAAGGTCCTGGTCGTGTTTCATCCTGAACCAGAACCGGTCTGGGTTGGTCCTCTGGGGGGTTGTGGAAAAACTATAGTTTTTTGTTGTATCTGTTCCGTCATCAATTTTGTTATCTTCAAGGAAATCAAAGAATATGGAGCCCTTTGTTTTGTTATCCAGGACATATCTGAATTCTGTCCCTATTTTTGTTCCGCGGTCAGACATATAGTCTGCATAAATTGTAGCATCAGTATTTCTTGAAATAGCTATAAAAAGAGGCTGTTCATATTCAAATCCTTTCCTGTCCGAAGAAGTGATTCTGGGGATTAAAAGACCTGTCTGCCTTTTGGTCTGGACTGGGAAAACAAGAAATGGACTGTAGACAGTGGGAATATTTTTAGCCCAGAGAACAGAATCTCTGGCAGTTCCATACCCTTCAACAGTGACTTTTATGTCTCTGGCAGAAATTTTCCAGTCAGGAGATTCTCCAGAACAGGATGTGATGGAGCCTTTATCCGCACTATAAGAAAATTTGCCAAGTTTTTTGATATTTTCACCATTAATATAAAAATTGTTTTTCTGGATAAAAATGGTACCGTGGGTTATGGTGCCCGTCTGGGTTGCAAGGTTTATATTCATTGAATTGCAGGAGATGGAATCTTCACCAGATATTAAAAGAACATTGCCCCTGGCAAAAGCGTCCTTTGTTTTGTTTGAAAATTCAATATAATCTGCCTCAAGCCTTGTTTTGCCCCCCGTTATTACGACATTGTCTTCGGCAATATAAAGATTTTTTTTATTATCAAAGGTTACGGCCTGTGCAGATATATGCCAGGCAATTTGTTCGGGGTTTTCAGGTATCCTGCTTGCTGCAAAAACCCCATTGATGGATATGAATGCGTAAAAAAAAGCAAAGAATACAAAAAATGGCAGAAGCTTTTGTTTTAATAAACAGAACATGTTCTTTCCAGTAAAAAATTGCACATCTTTTAAAATTACTGTATAAAGCCATTTTATATTTTAAAAGTCAAGATAGAATATATGAATTGATGACTTCAACAAAGCAAAGGTTAAATAGTGTTTGAATGACAGGTTCAATTATAGATACCATTGGTAACACCCCTATTGTTGAGATAACAAGGATGAATTCTGTAAAAGGGGTTAAAATTTTTGCAAAGCTTGAATATATGAATCCAGGTGGTTCTGTTAAAGATCGGCCTGCCCTTTATATGATCAATGCGGCGGAAAAAACGGGTGAGCTAACTCACGATAAAATAGTTATCGAAGCAACCAGCGGGAACACAGGGATCGGACTTGCCATGGTTTGTGCTGTCAAAGGATACAAACTGGCCCTGACCATGGCAGAAAATGCAAGTGAAGAACGCAAAAGCATTTTACGCGCAAGGGGAGCCCAGATTATTCTAACTCCCAGACACCTGGGATCTGATGGTGCCATTGAAGAAGCATACAGGCTTGCAAGAGAAAATCCAGACGTGTATTTTTTAACGGACCAGTATAATAATGAAGCCAATTGGAAAGCACATTACGAAACAACGGGACCTGAAATCATTGATCAGACCAATGGAAAAATAACTTCCCTTGTTGCCACCATCGGCACAAGCGGAACTCTTATGGGGCTTTCCAGGAGATTAAAAGAGTATAATAAGGATATCAGGATTGTATGTGCCGAGCCCTATCTCGGACATAAGATTCAGGGGCTTAAAAACATGAAGGAATCTTATACCCCTGAGATTATGGAAAAAGCCTGCCTGGATGAGAAAATTAATATTGATGATGAAACAGCTTTTGATACTGCCCGCAGCCTGGCAATAAAAGAAGGTCTTTTTGTGGGGATGAGCTCTGGTGCTGCAATGGCTGCTGCCCTTGAAGAAGCACAGAAGATTAAAAAAGGCTGTATTGTTGTTATTTTTCCGGACAGTGGTGAAAGATATCTGTCCACCAATCTCTTTTCCGTGGAAAACCATATTGCCCTGTCCCTTTTTAATACGCTTTCAAAATCCAAGACACCATTTAAACAGCTGGAAAAAGAAAAAATATCTGTTTATACCTGTGGGCCAACCGTGCATGAAAGGCTTGATGTGGGTCGGTTTAGAAGATATGCATTTACTGATTTACTTGTAAGATACATTGAGTATCATAAGATTGCAGTCAATCATGTGGTTAATATTACTGATTATGATGACAAGACCATCCAGGGCGCGCAGACGGCCTGTGAACCGCTTTCAAAGTTTACACAAACCTTTCTGGATCTGTTTAAACAAGACCTTTTAAAATTAAATATCCGCCCGGCAGATGCCTATCCAAAAGTATCAGACCATTTTGATGAAATGATTGATGTGGCAAGACAACTCCAATCAAAAAAGCATGCCTATGAAAAACTGCATTCTCTGTATTTTGATATTGCCAGTCAGCCAGAGTATGGTGATTTTTCAAGGACCAATCTGGATATGATAAAATCCGGGGCAACAGTGGATCTTGATGCCTATGAAAAGGGTAACCCAAAGGATTTTACATTGTTAAAACGCGTTCGCCTTTCAGAACTCAAGGCAGGCGTGGGCATTAAAACCCAATGGGGCAATGTACGTCCTTCTCTTCATTTGCAATGTGCGGCCATTGCCATGAAATTTTTAGGAGAAAGTTTTGATATTCAGACGGGTAGCCGGGAACTTATCTTTCCCCATCATGAAAACGAAGTTGCCATTGCAAGAGCTTTAAAAGGGGCAACCCTTGCAAGGTATTGGCTGCATTGCGATCCCGTACGCTATGACGGTTCCCTGGGTGCTTTGACCATGGAATCTTTGACTCTTGAAACCCTTGTCAAAAAGGGGTGGGGGCTCAAAACCATTCGGTTCTGGCTGATTTCCAATCATTATAGGAAAACCTTAATTTTATCGGATCAGGCCTTAAAACAGGCCCAATATACTTTGGATAAAATCAATCGGTGCATTGCTACCCTGAGTATCATTGGAAACGGATCTGGATTTGAAGACATGGATCAATTTATATATGATATGAAGTCTGCTTTTTTTCAATCCATGGAGGATGATTTAAGAATTTCAGGTGCTATTTCTTCAATGCTTGCTAACGTGAAAACCATCAACAGGCTCATCAACAAGAATAAAATCAATGCTGACGGCGCCCAAAAGCTTGTGAGCTGTTTTAAAGAAATAGATTCTGTTCTTAAGATTTTCAGCTTTAAAGAAAAAAAGCAATATTCAAAGCAAATTCAAGATCTTATAAAGGAGCGGGACTGCGCAAGACAGCAAAATGATTTTCAAGCGGCGGATAAGATTCGCGACCAATTGATCAATTTAGGCATCAGTGTTCATGATAAAAGGGCTGACCTATGACAATAAGACTTTTATTTTTTCCCTTCACCCATATTAGTGAAAACCAGTTGAGAATAGTTTTAACCTTTTTTTTGTCCTTTGAATATTTGTCGATGAAAGGGGATTTTGACAACCATCCAAACTTGCACAAAGCGTTTGGACAGGGCAAAATCACCCCGTTTTTTTTATCTTATGACCAGGTTGTGACGGTTGAACAAAACCTTGAACAATATCTGGCATGGGCACGTATTCACAAGGGAAATGAAGCAAATCTTAAATCCCTTTTAAAGGGCACCCCTTATTTTACAAATGATTCAGATGTGACAGCTATTAAATCCCAGATCAAGGGGGGTAAAGGAGGAAAAGATCCTGATGTTGCCTTGCCCGGCGAATCAGTCCTGCAGCAGGATTTATTGTTTCTAAAGATGGCACAATTGTATGATGAACAAAATGAAGGCATTGATTTAGCGTTAAACGATCTTAGTACAAGCCATGATACACTTATTTCAACCCTGCGCGGATTAGAATATTCCTCAAGTGATGCCGGAAACAGCAAAGCTGAGGATAGTAAAGATGTGGGGGGTATCATGACTATGCAGCGGATTTGGGCATGGTCAAGAAGTATGGCGGCAATGGGGGGAGAATTAAAGCAATATGGGGATACGCAATTGTTCATCACTACCAGTGACGCGGTATTTGATTATCTTGAGTCCAATTGCAAAGATGTTGTAAATGCCCTTGACATTGATAATATAAAAGTGCATGAAAATGAATGTGAAAATAAAAATGAATGGCAACATCAGTTTTGTGACTATTTGGTGCGTGCAATTCAAGGAAATGGTATCCAGGAAAACAATCTACCTGAAGTGAATGACAGCTGTTTTCTCTCAGGGCAAATCAAATTGTGTATTTTTTCCGGGAATGATATTAACAGGCTCTTTAATTGTTCAAATAAACAGATATCTGTATGTCTGATCAAATTAAAGTGATAAAAAACTTGATTTTAATTTATATAGTGTTATAAAAGTTTTTTTTATAAAGATTTTTTTTAAAAAATGAATTTATAATATAATAATGTTAATTTTCTAAGGAGGCTATTAAAATGGCATTTAATCCAATTGTTGACCAATCAAAATGTGTTGGTTGCGAAGAATGTGTAGACGTATGTCCGGTAGAAGTTTTTGAAATGGAAAATGATAAATCAGTTCCAGTAAATGCTGAAGAATGCATGGGTTGCGAAAGCTGTGTGGAAGTCTGTGAAGAAGACGCTATTACAGTTGAAGAGGACTAATTCAAAACAAAAGTTTTTAAATCAGATAAAAATGCCGGGTTATGTTTACCATTTCCCGGCATTTTTTATTTTAGCCCTTGCTCTAAAATCGTTAAGACATATTTCTTTTTAGAACCTTAGAGACAGGCAGCTTAATCCTCCGTCAAGTTTTCTGAATTCCGACACATCAACTTCAATGGTTCGATAGC